>DASXCH010000198.1:0-24631 GCA_036491275.1 Caulobacteraceae bacterium | reverse complement strand
GGCACGTTCCCACGTGTTACTCACCCGTCCGCCACTAATCCCGAAGGATCCGTTCGACTTGCATGTATTAGGCCTGCCGCCAGCGTTCGCTCTGAGCCAGGATCAAACTCTCAGGTTGAGTTGACGTTCTGACTTTCGTTTCATTGGTCCCGAGGGACCGATGAGCGTAGTCTGCGTAGTCTAAATTGACGAGTTCCCACGAACCGTTGCGCCCGAAGGCGAAACGGTCATGGTATGTCTTCAAAAGAGACCGCAAACCAGTCAGCGTCGAGTTGGTCGCGAACGACCAACACAGGACGCCGCCGCCTGCGTTTCTCTTTCCAAATCTACGATGTCAAAGACCTGATCGACCAACGGCCAACCCCGCCGATTACGCCCGGCGGCGGCGAGGAGGCGGGTCTCTACCGGCGCCCCCCAGACCTGTCAATCGTCCACGCCCAGGTCCGGCGAAGCCGGAATTCAGAGCGCAAAACTCGCCGCTGGGCCGCCGGGGCATGCCCCATCAGTCCTTGGCGATTCGATTGAAGCGGCGGAAACTAGGGCGGACCCGTCGGAAAATCAAGCATCAATCGCCTGCATCCCGCCGAGTCTATGCCCTTGCCGCCAGCAAGAGGCGCGCCTTCTATCGACCCCTCGGCGATGAGGCAAGCGCCAAGCGGCGAATTCCTTCGGGCTTTGTCAGGCCGTCGAAATGTAGGCGCGCAGGTCCTCTGCCTCGGCGACTGTCTCGGCGATCTTCGACTTCACCAAGTCGCCTATCGAGATGATCCCGACAAGGTGTTCGTCGACGCACACGGGCAGATGGCGAATACGGCGGTCGGTCATCCGCTCCAGCAAGGAATCCACGGTTTCGTTGGGCTCGGCGAAAATCACCTCGCGCGTCATGCAGTCGGCGATCGGCCGGTCGAGCGCCGCGGCGCCCTCCTCCGCCACCAGGCGGACGATATCCCGTTCGGAAACAATGCCGGCCACGGCCTTGTCGCCCTCCACCACCACCATGGCGCCTACACGGCGCTGGTGCAGCATTGAGGCCACCTGGATGACCGTATCGGCGGGCGAGGCCGTGAACACCATGTCGCCCTTGTTCCTCAGAATGCCGGAAACGAGCATCGTCTTTCTCCCGGACTGCTCGAGCCATGCCCTTGTAGACATTTTCCGCCTGCCGGGCGGATCGTTCAAGGCGGTATCGCCAAGGACCCTATCGACGAGGCCCAACGAGCGCCTTTGAGCCCCACGCAAACGGGGCGATCAGGAACAGACCTGCGAAATAGCCGATGATGTGCGCCTGCCATGCGATGGGCGCGCCCGCCGTTCCGGGCGTGAGGCCGGTGAGACCAAGCGCCAGGTTGATGAGGATCCAGACCATCGTCATGCCGATGACCGCGCGGCCGGCCAGAGGTCCCAGACCTCCACGACCTTCGACCAGCCGAGCCGTAGCGCCCATCAGGCCCGAAGCTGCGCCGGACGCGCCGACGAGCGCAAAATCAAGCCGGCCCATGCCGAATTGGACCAGGATCTCCTCCGAGATCGCGTATCCGGCGCCCGCGATCACGCCGCAGACCAGGAAGAACAGGAAGAACGATAGGGCGCCGCTCAACGTGGACCCGAGGAAACGCGCGACCGCCGCTCCAAAAGCCAGAATGAAGACGCTGTTCATCCCCAGATGCATCCAGTTCGCGTGAACGAAGATGTGGCTTACGAGTCCGACCCACTGACCATGGGCGAGGTCCGGCGCCGTCAAGGCCCATTGGTCGGTGTCCACGCCCCCCCAAGTTCGGGCGAGGTGAGCGGCGACCAGAAGTGCGACCAGGACGATCACAGGCCATGGGACATTGATCGCCGGCTCTGACCGCCGCTCGGTCGCCAGTTCGTCCCTCACGCGGCCGCGCGCTCGCCGTCCGCCACCTGGACCGACAGCGGCGCCAGCGGGGCTCTGCCGAGGATCATGTCCGCGGCCTTTTCGGCGATCATGATCGTCGGCGCATTTGTGTTGCCGCCCACGAGCGTGGGCATCACTGAAGCGTCGACGACCCGCAATCCTTCGAGTCCAACCACCTTCAGGCTCTCGTCCACAACCGCCAGTGGATCGCCTGTAGCGCCCATGCGACAGCTTCCCACTGGATGGTAAATGGTCTCTGCGGAGCGGCGGATCCAGGCGTCGATCGCGGAATCCCCTTGGACGTCTTCCCCGGGCACGACCTCGCTCCCGCGGATGGCCGCAAGGCTTGGGCGCGCCGCGAGGTTGCGCACCAGATCGAAACCGGCCCGGATCGTCCGTCGGTCTTCGTCGGCGGCCAGGTAGTTGGCGAAGATCATCGGATCATCAGTCGGATCAGATGACCGTAGCGAGATCCGCCCCCTGCTTTCTGGCCGAAGCTGGCAGACGTGGATTGTGAAACCGTCGCGATCAGCGGGAGTCTTGCCGTGGTCGCGCATGATGGCCAGCACGCAATGAAGCTGAAGGTCGGGCCGATCAAGTTCCGGTCTCGATTTCACGAAGCCCCCGGACTCCAGGAAGTTCTGACGGCCGGGGCCCTGTCCGAAAAGCATGTAGCTGAGGCCGGTCGTGAGCCGATTTAAGCCCTGGTTGTAGGCGAACGCCGATTTGACGCCCCTCGTTTCCCACGAAAGCGCGAGGTCGAGATGGTCCTGAAGGTTTGCGCCAACGCCCGGCAGAGCGTGAACCGCATCGATTCCCACCCTCGAGAGTTCGTCGGGATCGCCAATGCCTGAAAGCTGCAGGATCTGCGGTGACTGCACGGCCCCGGCGCAGAGGAGAACTTCGCCGTCGGCGAGCGCGCGCTCGACCTTTCCGTCACAGACATAATCGACGCCCACCGCCCGGCCGCCTTCGATCACGATCCGTGAGATGCGTGCTCCGGTCAGAGCGGTGAGATTGGTCCTGGCGAGCGCCGGGTGCAGATAGCCGGCCGCGGCGCTGCAGCGGCGGCCGTTGCGTATGGTCAGGTGATAGGGACCGAACCCCTCCTGCTGCGGGCCGTTGAAATCGCTCGTCAGCTTGTAGCCGGCCTCGCCGCCCGCCGCCACGAATCGGGAGTAGACCTCGCTCTGAGAGGCGCCTTTGGAGACGTAGAGCGGTCCTTCGGACCCATGATAGGCATCACCGCCTCCTTGGAGGCTCTCTGAGCGCTTGAAGTAGGGGAGGACGTCCGCATAACCCCAACCCGTCAGCCCCATCTGGCGCCACTGGTCATAGTCGCGCGCATGCCCGCGGATATAGACCATGCCGTTGATCGATGAGGAGCCGCCCCAGCCGCGGCCCCTGGGCCACCACAAGCGGCGATTGTCGAGACGTGGTTCCGGCTCTGTCCAGAAGCCCCAGTTATAGTCGCCCTTCTGCGGCAAAATGGCTCCGACTCCGGCCGGCATTCTGACGAGGATCGAATTGTCTTTGGGTCCGGCCTCCAACAGCAGCGCCGTCGTCGTCCCGTCGGTCGTCAAGCGATTGGCGAGCACGCAGCCGGCCGAGCCGGCGCCGATGATGATGTAGTCGAAGCGGTTCTCGGCCATGGTCTCGCTTTCAATTCGGGCAGGCCCGGGGACAAGCCTTAGGGCAATCCAGGTAGAGCGTGAACCGTTAGCCGAGGCCCGGGATCCGCCGGCGGATCATGCGCCAGGCCTCGCCGCCTTCCTGAAGGCGGAGAACGCGGGCGGCGCCGAAATAGACCGGCAGGCTAACGCCGATGGCGGCCGCGAGGCCGAGGCCGCGCAGGAACCAGTTCGAAGTCACGCCCTCAACAAGAGTGTCGATGCCATACGCCGCCCCGCCGCACAGCGCCGCCGCGCCCGCGCATCGCATGAGGAACGCCGCCCATTCGCGAAATCCGCCGAGGTCCACCTGTTTTGAGAGTGCGTGAATGAGCTGGCCAAAATTGAGCAAGGCGACCGAGGAGGTCGCCAGCGCCAAGCCTACTACTCCGAGGCCGAACAAGGTGGCGTTCAGGGTATTGAGAATGAGATTGACGGCGATGGCCACGAGGCTGATGCGCAGCGGCGTCTTGGGAAGGCCAAGCGCATAGAAACAGGGGGTCAGCACCTTGATCGCCGCATAGCCGGCCAGGCCAATCGAATAGGCCTGCAGGGTGTGGGCCGTCTGCAAGGTGTCATGGACGCTGAAGCGGCCGTGCTGATAGATGAGGGCGATGATCGGCCGGGCGAGAAACGCCAGGCCCGCCGACGCCGGCAGCGCCAGGAACCAGGCCAGACGCACGGAATCGCGCACGGTGCGACCGAAGGCGACCATATCGCGCCGCGCGAAGGCGCGGGCCACCGCCGGCAGGGTCGCGGTGGCAAGCGACACGCCAAAGATGCCGATCGGAAACTGCATCAGGCGAAAGGCGCAGGCAAGCCAGGAACGACCGCCATTGATCTCGGAGGCGAAATTGCCGTTGACCAGCACGTTGACCTGGACGGCCGCGCCGGCGACCACGCTGGGCCACATCAGGGCCCACAGCTGGGCTAGGCGTGGGTCCTTGAGGTCCAGCCGCCAATGGAAGCGGAAGCCCAGACGACGTAGCGAAGGCAACTGCATGCCGAGCTGGGCGACGCCGCCGAGCAGCACGCCCAAGCTGACGCCATAGAGCGCCTTTTCGGTGAAATGCGGATGCGGCCAGCTGGCCCTGGCGCCCGGATCAAAGACCAGCGCCAGGGTGACGCCGGCGACCACCGAGACAATGTTGAACACGGTCGAGGCGGAAGCTGGAATACCGAATACGTGCCTCGCGTTCAGCATCCCCATCACCGCCGCCGCCAGGGAAACGAACAGGATGAAGGGGAAGAGGATTCGGGTGAGCTGGACCGTGAGCTCGAATTTGCCCGGCACGCTGTGGTAGCCGAAGCTGGTGGCCTCCACGAGCAGCGGCGCGGCGATGATCGCGATCACGCAGAGGAGCCCCATCAGAAACAGCATCGCCGACAGGATGAGGTTGGCCAGCTCCCAGGCTGGCTTCTCGCCTTCAGTATCCCAGGCGGTGGTGAACATGGTGGTGAAGGCGATTGAGAGCGCGCCCTCGGCAAAAAGATCGCGCAGCAGATTGGGGATCTGAAACGAGGCCAGATAGACGTCGAGCAGCTTGCCGGCCCCGAACATGGCCGCGAATACAGTGTCCCGCACCAGGCCGAACAGTCGCGAGGCGATCACGGCAATCCCGACGATGCCGGCCGCGCGGCGCGTGCTGGGTTGCTCCGCCTTCTTGGTCACGCTCACCACATCAGAGCCGCCTTGCGCCGCTTGGGCGCCGGGAGTGTCGGCGCTCAACGGCCCGCCCAATTTGGCGATCGCTTTTCGGCGAAAGCCCGGGGTCCCTCGATGAAGTCATCCGAGCGGAACAGCGCCTTGACCGCCGGATAGCCGCCCTGCCCGCGGATCGCAGCCTCGAGCGAGGGTTCGTCCAGCCCCCGCATCACTGCTTCCTTGGAGGCGCGGATAGACATCGGACTGCATTCGCCGATCTGACTGGCCAGCCGATAAGCCGCCGGCATCAGGCCTTCGGGCGTCGTCACCTCGTGCACAAAACCAAGGTCCCTGCCCTCCTCCGCCGAAACGCGGCGCGCGCTGAGGATCATCCCCATGGCTCGCTTGACCCCGATGGCGCGCGGCAGCCGATGAAGGCCCCCGGCCAGCGCGGCGAGGCCGACTCGCGGCTCCGGCAGTGCAAAGAGAGCATTTTCGGAGGCCAAAATGAGGTCGCAGGCCAGCGCGATCTCGAATCCGCCGCCCATGGCGACCCCGTTCACAGCCGCGATCAGGGGTTTGTCGAGGTCGAAGCGGAGCGTGAGCCCGGCAAAGCCGGAGGGCGGAGATTTCATCTCGCCGCCGGCCGCCTGCCACTTGAGATCATTGCCCGCTGAAAACGCCCGCTCGCCGGCGCCGGTGACGATCCCTACCCATTGTCCCGGATCCGCGGCGAAGGCGTTAAGCGCCCCATCCATCTCGAAATGCATGGGAGAGTGAACGGCGTTCATCACCTCGGGCCGGTTCAGTGTGAAAACGGTGACCGGTCCCTGCCGCTCGACGATTATGAATCTATAGGACATCGATCTCTCCGACCGTCACAGTTCTTCGAGTTGCGCGCGGAACCGCTTCCAGTTCTCGACATAATGCTGGGCGCCGGCGCAGAGGCCCGCCGCCTGCTCGGGCGTGACCTGGCGGACGACCTTGCCCGGCGCGCCCATGACCACCGAGAAATCGGGAATCTCCTTTCCTTCGGTGACCAAGGCTTGGGCGCCGATCAGACAGCTGCGACCAATTCGCGCACCGTTGAGAACGATCGCGCCGATTCCGACCAGGCTTCCCTCTCCGATCGTACAGCCGTGAAGCATCACTTTGTGGCCGATGGTCACGTTTGGCCCAATTGTCAGGGGCGATCCATAATCGGTGTGAAGAACGCTATTGTCCTGAACGTTCGTATTTTCGCCGATTTCTATTGGCTCGTTGTCGCCTCGGACCACTGCTCCGAACCAGACACTGGCGTTCTTCTTGATAATGACTTTACCGATGACAGATGCGCTCGGTGCTATCCAGTATTCATTGGCTTCCGGCACAGCTGGACTATGGTCCCCAAGCCTAAAGGAAGTCATCCGGACACCGCCTATTCTTGCAAACATTCACTTGCTTAACCCTTCCGAAACCAGGTTAGCCTGAAGGTCAATCTGCGATTCGAGGAAGCATCCTCGCATCCCGCCGCGAGCGTCCAGCGCGCGGCCTCCTCGTGAACGGAGAACCGGGTGTCGCTTAGTGTGGTGAGGCGGTCAACACCGCCGCCATGTCACGACGAACCCTTCTGCGTCGAGCGACGCGCTGGCCCTTATTCACTTCGCAATCCTATCGGACCCGGCGGCGCCGGTCCGCGGCCTTTCCTCGCCCTCAAGGGAGATTCTGGATGACCAAGCGAGCCCTCAAGCGCTTTGTCCGCGAAGGCGCGTTCGATGAGCGCGAATTCGATGACGACGCCAAGATCCGCCGCCTTCCGACGGCGCACAGTTGGTCTCCGGTCCCTCATGACGGCGGCCGCGACCAGGGCTACGTGAAAACAATTCGAGCCAAGTCCGATGGCCAGGAGCGCCTGCTCGCCGCGATCGACGCCAAGAATCTCGTCCTGGCGCTTGGGCCTGCCGGAAGCGGCAAGACCTATCTTTCCATCGCCAAAGCGGTTGAGGCGCTCGAGAGCGGCAAGGTCGGGCGCATCGTCCTTTCCCGGCCCGCCGTCGAGGCCGGCGAATCTCTCGGCTTTCTGCCAGGCGAGCTTGAGGACAAACTCGCTCCCTACCTGCGGCCGCTTTACGACGCCTTGTCGGACCGGCTGTCGATGAAGCGGGTGCGCTCGCTGATCGCCGAAGGCGCCATCGAGATCGCGCCGGTGGGCTTCATGCGCGGACGCACGCTCAACAATGCCTTCGTGGTCATCGATGAGGCGCAGAACTGCACCTATGGCCAGTTGAAGATGTTGCTCACCCGGCTCGGCTGGAATTCGACCATGGTGGTCACCGGCGATCCAGGTCAGACTGATCTGTTGCCCGAACTCTCCGGACTGGGCCCAGTGGCCGATCGCCTCGAGCCGCTGGCGAACGTCGCGGTCGTGCGCCTTGAAGACAAGGACATCGTCCGTCACCCCCTAGTGGCCGACATGCTGGGCGTTCTCTAACCGTCCGCTCAAAAAGGAAACCGCCCGGCAAGGTCTCCCTCGTCGGGCGGAGTTGAGGTCCCGCGGAGGGGGGACGCCGCGGGACGTTCCCCCGGCAACGCTTAATCGGGGCTTTGGTTCCGGGCCGCGCGCGGTTCTTTTCCTGTTGCAAAGGCGCCGCGCAGCTGCGTCCGCTGTCTCAGCCTAAAAGTGTTCCTACCGACTCGACATGTTTTTCTGAATTCAACTGCCCTGCCCTCCTCGAGCCGAATACCCATGCCCTATGAGGCAATGACGCAAGCTATCATTCTTAAACCCTATCGCTTTGGAATTGTATAACCGTCAATTCGATCAAGTTCGGCGGCCGGCGCCGGATCGTTGACGAAGCGCGACCTACACGGAACTGTCATCAAAACTCGGTAACCCTCGCCGCAGCCGGGTCAACGTCGGGGCGTGGACCGGGGGGCAAAAAAAGGAAAAATCATGAACTTGAAGACCACCTTGATCGGCGGCGCCGCCGTCGGCGTCGTGTTGTCAGTAGCGGCGTCCGGGGGCGCACAAGCGAAAACCGTCAGCCATCATGCAAGGCGCGGCGGACCGACCGCTTCGGAGCGCGCATTGCAGGCCGAGGTGAAAGACCTCAAGTCCGAGGTTCAGGCCCTCGAAGGTCGTCTGGACGCTCAGGCCCAGGCGCAACAGCAGGCGTCGGCGCAGCAGGCGGCCCAGATCGCGGCAGCTCAGGACGCAGCTCACGCAGCTCAATCAACAGCGCAGGCGGCGGAGACTCAAGTCACCTCTCAGCAAACCCAGATCGAGACCATTCCGGGGCAAGTCGAAACAGCGGCCAAGAAACACGAGCCGAAGCCGGGTTGGTGGAATAATACCAAAGTGGGGGGCACGATCTTCGCCGATGGGTCGTATATCTCTAACAAGAACGACGGCAAGCCGAACTCGCAGACGGGCACGGACTACGACATCAAGCGCGCCTATCTGTCGATCGACCACGCCTTCAACGACATGTTCTCTGCCAACTTCACGACCGACTTCACTTACGACAGCACGACCAAAGCCACCCAACTCTACATAAAGAAGGCCTATCTGCAGGCCAATCTGTTCGACAAAGCGTTTGTCGTCCGGGCGGGCAGCGCCGATTTACCCTGGGTGCCGTTCGTGGAAGGAATTTACGGCTACCGGTTCGTCGACCACGTGCTGATCGACAACTATAGTTTCGGCACCTCGGCCGACTGGGGTGTCCATTTCCTCGGCAGCCTGTGGGACAACCACATCGGCTATCAGCTCTCTGTAATCGATGGCGAGGGATACAAAGTCGCGCCCACCGGCACGGGGAACCGAACAGACTCGGTGGACGTCGAGGGTCGCGTCAATGTCACATACGACAACTTCACCGCCGCCGTCGGCGGATATGAGGGCAAGCTCGGACACGCTGTAACGGGTACGCCCACGTTCCACACCGCCGAACGCTTCGACGCCTTGGTAGCCTATACCGGCCCACTCTTCCACATCGGAGGAGAGTATATGTGGGCAGACTATTGGAATGACGTGACCCAATCGAATCCAGCCAAGACAAACACATCACAAGGATATTCGATATTCGCCTCAGTCAACCTCACGAAGCAGTTCTCGATCTTCGGTCGATATGATTGGTTGAAGCCGCAGGAGCACACTGACAACTCCTTCGTGAGTAATTTCTACAACGTTGGCGTCGATTATAAACCGATACCCCCCCTCGATGTCGCCCTGGTCTACAAACATGACTCTGTGGACGACGGACTGCTGAGTACTCAGAATGGAACCATCGGGACGCTCCACGCGAACCTCAAAGGTGAAGGGGTCTACGATGAAGTAGGCGTCTTCATGCAGTGGAAGTATTAGTAGTCCGGTTCGGGCGGCGCGCCTTGAGCCGCGCCGCCCATCCACCCGCCAAGTGTCACCAAACTGTTAAGCGAGCGCTCTATTGAGCCTCGCACACGCGCGCAATGAGCGCCCGAGTCTTCAGGAGAAAATCATGAAAAACCTATTTGCCGCCGCCATAGCAGCGACGATCGCCCTCGGCTCGGCCGCGAGCGCCGCCAGCCTGACCGGCGCCGGCTCCACATTTGCCGCTCCGATCTATAACAAGTGGGCCGAAACCTATGCCGCCAAAACCGGCAACAAACTGAACTATCAGTCCATCGGATCCGGCGGCGGCATCAAGCAGGTCGAAGCTGGCACCGTGGACTTCGGCGCCTCCGATATGCCTCTCAGTCCGGCGGATCTGGCCAAGAACGGTCTGCAACAGTTTCCGACTGTGGTCGGCGGCGTGGTGCCTGTGATGAACCTGCCGGGCATCAAGCCCGGAGAGGTTCACATCACCGGGCCGATCCTGGCCGACATCTATCGCGGTATCCGGCGGTTCTGGGACGATCCCGTCATTGCTTCCTACAACAAGGGAGTGAAGTTGCCGCACCTGCCGATCACGGTCGTCCATCGATCCGACGGCTCGGGCACCACCTTCATCTACACCACCTATCTGTCGCAGATGGCGCCTCACTGGAGGTCGGGGCCGGGCGCCGGCACAGCCGTAAGCTGGCCTGTCGGCATTGGCGGCAAGGGCAGTGAAGGTGTCTCGGCCTTCGTCAAGCAGACAACCGGCGCCATCGGCTATGTTGAATATGCCTACGCCCTCCAGAACCACATGACCTACGCCGTTATGCAGAACAAGGCTGGGCGCTGGGTGGCTCCTACGTCGGCGAACTTCGCCGCCGCAGCCGCCGGCGCCCGTTGGACCATGGCCAACGGCTTCGATCTCGTTCTGACGAATGAGCCTGGCGCCAACGCCTGGCCGATCAGCGGGGCGACCTTCATCCTGATGCATAAGAAGCAGGCCAATCCACAGGCGGCGCACGAGGTGCTTTCCTTCTTCGACTGGGCTTACAAGAACGGCAACCCGGCCGCGGAATCGCTTGACTACATTCCGCTTCCGGACGGTGTGAAGTCGACGATCCGGAAATCCTGGCTCTCCATCACCGGACCGGACGGCAAGGCAGTTTACCGCTAGGAGCCGGCGGGACTGGTTTCCCCGCCCCGCCGCCTTTAACCACGGGCCTAGGCAAGCGAGACGCGACGCGCGAGATGGCGACCGCAGAGATCACTGCAGCTTCGACCGCCGCCGGCGATCCCGCTCCGCGTCACCTTCCCATGGCCCGGGGCTCGGCCCTCGAGCCAGTATTTCATGGATCCTGCTTTGCGGCCGCGACTGCGCTCTTGGCGGCTCTCGGCGGCATACTCGTCTCGCTCGCCATCGGTGGCTGGCCGGCGCTCGCCAAGTTTGGCTTTGGTTTCCTCACCACGGTCACCTGGGATCCCGTCCAAGAGATTTATGGTGCCGCTGGCCCCACTGTCGGCACACTGATCACTTCAGCCTTGGCGCTGCTCTTCGCCTTACCCATTGCCGGCGGCGTGGCCTTCTTCCTCGTCGAGCTCTGCCCGCCAATTCTTCGGCGGCCGATCGGGACGGCGGTGGAGCTGCTCGCCGGCATCCCCTCGATTGTTTACGGCATGTGGGGCCTGTTTGTCTTCGCGCCGGTATTTGCCCAATGGGTGGAGATCCCGGTGATGAGCGCTGCGCCGCCGGGCACAATCTGGGCCGCGCTTGCCCAGGGCATTCCCAATGGCACAGGCATACTCGCCGCCTCGATCATCCTGGCGATCATGATCCTGCCGTTCATGGCGGCGACACTTCGCGAACTGTTGCAAACGGTGCCGCCGCAAGTGCGGGAGAGCGCCTATGGCCTTGGCGCCACTACCGGTGAAGTGGTGATGCGCGTCACCCTTCCCTACGTGCGGCGGGGCGCCATCGGCGCAGTGATGCTCGGTCTAGGCCGAGCGCTCGGCGAGACGATGGCTGTGACCTTCATCATCGGCAATTCACACGATTTCCCACATGGCCTGTTCGACGCCGGTTCGACCATCGCCTCGACCATCGCCAATGAGTTCAACGAAGCTACCCCCTTGCAGTCCTCCGCGCTCATCGCGCTTGGTCTCGTGCTGTTCCTGATCACCTTTACGGTGCTGGCGCTGGCGCGACTCATGCTGCGTAATCAGGCTAGGCTCTGAGATGGCTGTCTCCGCCGCCCGAATTGGTCAACGTCGCGTCGCAAATGCGGTTTTCGTGGCCTTTTGCTACGTCGTCACAGCACTGGCGCTCATCGCCCTGGCGCTCATCCTCTGTTCTCTTATCGAAAAGGGTATCGGAGGGCTCAACACCAGGGTTTTCACCATGTCGACCCCGGCTGCCGGCTCGCCCGGCGGCCTGCTCAACGCCATCATCGGCTCTATCATGCTGTGCGCCCTGGCCATGGCCATCGCGTTGCTTATCGGCGTGATGGCGGGCACGTGGCTCTCCGAATATGCCGGTGAGAGTCGATATGGGGCGGTGGTCCGGTTCCTGAACGATGTGCTGCTGTCGGCGCCTTCGATCCTCGTGGGCCTTTTCGTCTACGTGATCCTGGTCATGCCATTCAAAAGCTTCTCTGGTTTCGCCGGTTCGGTGGCGCTGGCCCTCCTCGCCGTGCCGGTGATCACGCGCACGACCGAGGATGTCCTCAAGCTTCAGCCGACTTCCTTGCGGGAATCGGCCGTCGCGCTCGGCACCCCATTCTGGCACGTGGTTCGAAGCGTTCTGTGGAAGGCGGCCGCAAGCGGCATCGTCACCGGCGCCCTGCTCGCCTTCGCACGCATCAGCGGCGAGACGGCGCCCCTGCTGCTCACCGCTCTCAACAATCCGTTCTTCAGTTGGAACATGGCTAAGCCGATGGCCAATCTGCCGGTGGTGATCTTCAACTTCGCCCTGGGACCTTACACCGACCTCAACCAGCTTGCCTGGGCCGGGGCGCTGATCATCGCCGTCTCAGTTCTCACTGTGACCATCATTGCCCGGATCGTTTCGAGGGAGCCGAAGCCGTCATGACGGACCTCGCGCCGGAATCCGCCGCCCGGCTGCCCTCATCTCCGCCCGACACCTCGATCCTGGCAATCGAACCGGAACGCATCCGGCTGGACATCCAGAATCTCGACTTTTTCTACGGCAAGTCGCGGGCCCTCAAAAGTGTCTCCATGTCCGTCGCCGACCGGTCGGTGACGGCCATGATCGGCCCGTCCGGCTGTGGAAAGTCGACCCTGCTGCGGACGCTCAACCGCATGTACGGGCTCTATCCCGGCCATCGGGCGACTGGAAAAATCCTGTTCGACGGGGAAGACATTCTCCGTCCTGGGTTCAATCTCTCCTTGCTGCGCGCGCGCATCGGCATGGTGTTCCAGAAGCCGACGCCCTTTCCGATGTCGATCTACGACAATGTCGCGTTCGGCGTGCGGCTCTACGAGAGCCTGTCGCGCTCCGAAATGAGTGACCGGATCGAAGAATCGCTCAGGCGCGCAGCCCTGTGGGACGAGGTGAAGGACAAGCTGCACACCTCCGGTCTTGGCCTTTCCGGCGGTCAGCAGCAGAGGCTGTGCGTCGCCCGCTGCATTGCCGTGAAGCCCGAAGTCTTGCTCCTGGACGAGCCCACTTCGGCGCTGGATCCCATCTCCAGCGCTCGCCTCGAAGAGACCGTCACGCAGCTGAAATCCGACTACACCATCGTCATCGTCACCCATAATCTGGGACAGGCCGCTCGCCTCTCCGACTACACGGCCTTCATGTACCTGGGAGAACTGGTGGAGTTCGGTGAAACGGGCAGCATGTTCACCAACCCAGTGACAAACCGAGCATCCGACTACATCACCGGGCGATTCGGATAAGATGAACGGCGTTCAATTCCTCACGCCGACAGGCAAGCAAGCCGTCACAAACTTCACATAGAGTCACGACAACCTCAGTCTGCAGCGACGAGATACCATGGAACATACCGTAAAGGCCTACGATGCAGAACTCGACGCCATTACGGCCGAGCTCGCGCGAATGGGCGGCCTGGCGGAAGCCGAAGTGGCGGATGCCATTCGGTCTATCGCCGATCGCGACGTGGCCCTAGCGCAGGCGGTGATCGAACGCGATGCGCGATTGGACGAACTCGAGGGAGATATCCAGCAGAAGGCCATTCGCCTGATTGCGACCCGCCAGCCTGTGGCGAACGACCTCCGCCGCACGGTGGCGGCGATCAAGATCAGCGGCGATCTGGAACGCTGTGGCGACCTTGCGAAGAACATCGCCAAGCGGGCGCTGATCATCACCGAATCCGAGCCACTTACTCCGCTGACGAGTTCAATCGAGCGCATGGGCGAACTCGTGGCGATGCGGCTCAAGGAGGTTCTCGACGCACTCGCAGCCCGCGATGTCGACCGGGCTGTGGCGGTCTGGCGCGAGGACCACGAAGTCGACGAACACTATGAGTCGATCTTCCGCGAACTGCTCACCTACATGATGGGCGATCCGCGCCTGATCACGGCCTGCGCACACTTGCTGTTTGTCGCCAAGAACCTCGAACGGATCGGCGACCACGCCACCAACATCGCCGAGGACCTTTATTTCGAGATCGCCGGCGAGCAGCTCACCGAACATCGGCCCAAGGCTGGCGACATGGGAACCCATGAACACTGACGTCAAACGGGTGCTTTCGCCTTCCCTCCTCGTAGTCGAGGATGAGGATTCTTTGGCAACGCTATTGCAGTACAACCTCGAGAAGGAAGGCTACGGCGTAACCGTCTGCGCCGATGGCGAGGAGGCGCTTATCCGTATCGATGAGCGCCAGCCCGACCTCGTCGTGCTCGACTGGATGCTCCCGACCGTTTCGGGGATCGAAGTCTGCCGGCGACTGCGGCAACGTACTGAGACCCGCAACCTGCCGATCGTCATGCTGACGGCCAGGAGCGAGGAGAGCGACCGAATCCGCGGCCTCGACACAGGCGCCGACGACTATGTGGTCAAGCCGTTTTCAATGACTGAACTCACGGCCCGAATCCGAGCCGTGCTGCGCCGCATCCGCCCAGGATTGGCCGAGGACCGCGTGCATCACGGCGATCTCTCAATCGACCGGTCGGCTCATCGTGTGCAACGCGCCGGGGCCGAGGTTCACCTCGGACCGACGGAATTCCGTCTGCTGGATCATTTCATGCGCCACCCAGGTCGAGTCTTTTCCCGTGAGCAACTCCTGGATGCGGTCTGGGGTTCAGATGTTTACGTCGAGACGAGGACCGTCGATGTGCATATCGGACGGCTCCGCCGGGCGCTCGGCGGCGTCAAAGGCCCGGACCCGATCCGAACCGTTCGTTCGGCCGGCTATTCGCTCAACCCTTAGGCCGCAGTGGAGGCGGCCTTCGATCACCGCATCCAGCTGGGCGTGCCGGTTCCTGTTTGCATGAAGAAGTAGATCAGCACGACGAGCAGCACCGCGCCGACAATCCCCATCGCAATGACGACGTAGGACTCCAGCTTTTCAGCGATGTGTTTGGGCTTGTGATGATGGACTTCCGGCGCCGCTTCGTCGTTCTGGACTGCATCCTGTTCCATGTTTCTTCCTTAACTCAGTGTTCTCCTAGTCTACGCCTTAAACTAGCCAGTATTCCTAAGAACACCACCCTGGGTTGCTGTCAGCCGCCCGCCGCCAGTGTTGAGGGTGAATCAGCTGCGGGTGATGAAGATTACGATCGCTTCAACAAGCGGTCAATCTTCGCCGGATCGAGTCAGGGGAAAAGACTTGGCGGGGCCCACCTTGCTCGCGGTGGAGTCTAGAGCGACACTCCCTTGAGTAAGAGGGGGATTTACATGCGACGTCCGAGCTTGGCCGTGCTGGGTTTGCTGCTCTTCGGGGGCGTCGCCCAGGCCGCGGCGATCAGCGTCTCGTTCCCCTCGGCCATGAGCGCCAAGCCTTTGGACGGCCGAATCATCCTGATGCTCAGCCGCGACCTCGGCCGCGAGCCGCGCAGCCACGTCAGTCCAGATAACCTCCTGGACGCGCCCTTCATGTTCGGTGTGAACGTCAATGGCTGGGCGCCGGGCGCGGTCGTCACCATCGATGACAAGGCGTTCGGCTGGCCGGCGCGCCGACTATCGGATCTTCCGCCGGGCGATTACCTCGTCCAGGCGGTTCTCAACCGTTACGAGACCTTCCATTTGGCAGATGGAAGGGTGCTGAAACTTCCGCCCGACAAGGGCGAGGGACAGCGCTGGACGGACAAGCCCGGCAATCTCTATTCGGCGCCGATCCGGATCCACGTCGATCCGCACCACTCGTTCCATGCGAGCATCAGTCTGGCGGCGCAGAATCCGCCGATACGGCCCAAGCCAGACACCGAGTACGTTCGGCACATCCAGATCCGCAGCGAGCTTCTATCCCGCTTCTGGGGTCGGGACATGTATCTCGGCGCCTGGGTCCTTGTGCCCAAGGACTTCGACAAGCATCCGCAGGCCCACTTTCCATTAATGGTCTTCCACGGTCATTTCCCCGAAGGGATTTCAGAATTCCGAACGGTCCCGCCAGATCCAGACCTGACGCCCGACTACTCCGAGCGCTTCCACCTTTCCGGCTACAACCGCATTCAGCAGCGGGAGGGCTATCAGAACTATCTTAAGTGGATTTCGCCCGACTTCCCGCGATTCCTTGTGGTCGAGATCGAGCACGCCAACCCCTATTACGACGATAGTTACGCGGTGAACTCGGCCAACCTCGGGCCATGGGGCGACGCGATCAACAAGGAACTCATCCCGGCAATCGAGAAGCAGTTCCGCGGAATCGGCGAAGGTTGGGCCAGATTCACCTACGGTGGATCCACCGGCGGCTGGGAAGCGCTGGCAACCCAGGTCTTCTACCCGGATATGTACAATGGCGCCTTCGCAGCCTGTCCCGATCCCATCGACTTTCGCGCCTACACGGTGATCAACCTCTACGCCGACAAGAACGCCTATCGTCTTGACGGCGATGCGCTTTCCATCGAACGGCCCTCGATCCGAAACTACCTTGGAGAGGTTAAGGGCACGCAGCGGGACTCCAACTACCAGGAGCTCGTGGAAGGCGATCACGGTCGATCCGGCGGCCAATACGACATCTGGCAAGCGGTCTTCAGCCCGGTTGGCAAGGATGGCTATCCCGCGCCGATCTTCGACAAGCTCACTGGCCAGATCGATCCGCAGGTGGCCGCCTATTGGCGGGACCACTATGACCTTTCGCACATCATTGAGCGTGACTGGGCGACCCTGGCGCCCAAGTTACAAGGCAAGCTGCATATCTACGTCGGCTCGGCTGACACCTACTACCTTAACGACGCCGTATACTTCGCCCAGGATCGTCTCGAGGCTCTTTCACCGCCGTGGAGCGGAGAGGTCGCCTATGGCGATCGGGCCGAGCACTGCTGGAATGGCGACCCGAAGCTGCCCAACGCTCTCTCCAGGCTGCACTACAATTGGCAGTACCTGCCCAAAATCCTCGATCGGATCGCCGCCACCGCGCCGCCGGGCGCCGATCTCACGAGCTGGCGGTACAAATAGTCCTCAGTCGATTCGTACGCCCATGCCGCCGTCTACAGGCAGGACGACGCCTGTGACAAAAGCCGACTCATCCGAAGCGAGGTAAAGGGTCGCGTAGGCGGTGTCCCAGGCCGTTCCCATCTTGCCCAGGAGCGGCACTCGCGCGTCGCGCTCGGCGCGAATCTCGGCGATTGAAAGTCCACGCGCCGCCGCAATTCCGGCCACCGCCATGGGCGTATCCATCAATCCCGGCGCAATGGCGTTGCAGCGTACGCCATAGCGGGCGTTGCTCTGAGCCACGCTCGTGGTGAGGCGGTTCACGCCGGCCTTCGACACCTCGTAGGCAAGCTGATGACCCCCGGCGACAGAGGCCAACGACGAGATGTTGACGATCGATCCCGACTTCTGGGCTCGCATCGTTGGCAAGGCGGCGCGGATGGTCCGCATCATGCCCGTGAGGTTGACGCCCAGGATCCTGTCCCACGCCTTGTCTTCAATGAGACGGGCCGGCGCATCGCCGCCGCCGATTCCGGCATTGTTGACCAGGACATCTATTCGGGCGAAGGCCTCGAGGCCGGCTTGCACGAGCGCCGGACAATCTTCCGGCTTGGTGATGTCAGCCGTGAACGGCGTCGCGTCTCCGCCGGCTGCGGCGATTTCCTCAGCTGTGGCGCGCGCACGGTCACCGTCCCGATCGATGCAGAGCACTCTGGCGCCTTCGCGGGCAAACAGAACAGCGATCGCGCGGCCGTTGCCGATTGTCTCCCCAGGAGTCTGGCCCGCGCCGACGACAAGCGCACACTTGTTCTCGAGGCGCACGTCAGGTTGCCGCGAAATCCGGATCCAGCGTCAGGCCCTCGTCGAGCTGAACGCCAAATGTATTCAGCATCATTGAAACCTGGGTGTACTGGCCGACCGTGAACACCAGGTCCATGCATTGCTTCTGGTCGAAATGCCGTTTGAGCTCGGCCCATGCGTCGTCGCCGATGAACTGGTCGCCATGCAGTTCGTCGGTCGCGCGGATGAGGGCCTGGTCGGCGGCGCTCCAACCCGCCGTCGCAGCGTCCTCCTTGATCCGATCGATCTCCTGAGCTGTCAGACCCTCACGCAGTCCGATCGCCCTGTGCTGGGTGAATTCATAGCCAGAGCGGCACAGCCATCCGGTCCGCAGAATGACGATTTCCCGCTCCCGGGTAGGCAGGCTGTTGCGTTTCGAAAGGACGTAGTTTCCCCAATCAAGGAACCGGGTAAGCGCCTTGGGCGCCCGAGCAAGCGTGCGAAAGATGTTAAGCGGGCGGCCATTGAAGACCTTCAACGCCTCGCGCTGGTCCTCGTCCAGGCGATCCATTTCGACCGGAGCAATCCGAGGTGAGGTCAGGCGCATGCCATCCTCCGTTTTCGAGCCAGGCTCACACTGGGGGGCATTTCAACGGCCTGCGCAAGACTCGCTCAGAGAGCCGGCGCCTCGAGTCTTCTCGTGTCGGCAGATGGTGTCAGGGCGCTGGCAAGCGTCGTCCGGTCAAGGATCTCGGAGACCTCGTCGCGCACCTGTCCCATGACGTGGCGAAGGATGCAGGTCGCTTCGTCCTCACAGTCGTCGCACCGGCGATAGAAGGCCCGGCTGGCGCAGGGTATCAGGGCCAGCGGGCCGTTGGTTGCGCGCATGATCTCGCCAAAGGTTATCAGGTCCGCCGGTCTCGCCAGGCGATAGCCCCCAAGCTTGCCGCGGATGCTTTCCACCAGCCGCGCCCGGCGGAGGTCCGACATGATCGCTTCAAGGAACTTCCGGGGGATGTTCTCATCGGCGCTGATAGCGCCGACGTCGCGCGTGTCGCCACCGTGCCGGGCCAGGTTGAGAAGTGCTTTGAGGGCATATCGTCCGCGTTGGGAGAGCATCTCAAGTCTATCGGTTGTCTAGGGATAAATCCCCCGCCCGCTTACGCCCAAAGCCCTCACCGGCGCAATCGGATCGAGACGGCCGGCTTGACCTGACCCGCGGGAAGGGATGCAACGGCCTGCTTCGCTCGAGGTCACGCCCCTGTCCGAATCCCTGCTTGCCGGAGACTTTCCCCCTGCCTCCCACGCGGAATGGCTGACGCTAGTGGAAAAGACGCTCAAGGGGGCAGAGGTCGAAAGTCTCGACACGATCGGGCCGGACGGCCTGATCATCCATCCACTCTATGAGCGAGACGATAACCCAAGGCGCTTCACGCCGGCCGAACGGGCGCAATCGCAGCCGTGGGATGTCCGCAGCCGTATCCGCTATCCGTCGAAGGGTTCGGCCCGTGACGCCGTGCTGGACGAGCTGGCTGGCGGCGCCGCTTCGGTGATTCTCGCTGTTCGCCGGCACGGCGCGGAAGGTATCGACATCAAATCCGCGGACGATATGGCCGCGGTTCTCGACGGCGTCCTGTTCGACGTGGCCCCATTGGCGCTCGACGCCGGCTTCCTTGGTCCGGCCGCGGCCGAATGGCTTAGCGCTGCGGTAAAGGACTCGCCCTCGGCGCCCCTTGCTCTTCATCTCGATCCCATAAGCGCCTTTGCCCTCTATGGCTCCAGTGACGGACCGATCGAGAGCCACCTTGTCTCAGCGGCCCGGGTTGCGGCCAGGTTGAACGCCACGCATCCGCGCGCCAGCCTTTTCCTGGCCTCAGGCGCCGTGGTTCAAGAAGCTGGTGGCGGCCCAGCGCAGGAATTGGCCTTCGTCCTGGGCGCAGGCCTTGCCTATCTGAAGGCCGCCGCCAACGCCGGACTTGATCGGGAGACAGCCGCCTCGTGCATCGTTCTCGGCCTGACCGTCGACGCAGACCCATTGATCTCGATCGCCAAGTTGCGCGCCGCGCGCATGGTCTGGGCACGCCTCGCAGAAGCCTGTGACGTCTCGCCGTTCGTGTCTATTGAAGCGCGATCCTCACAGCGCATGCTCGCGCGCACCGAACCGTGGACCAACATGATCCGGCTCACGGCCGCCTGCCTGGCGGCCGCGGTCGGCGGCGCCGACGCAATCGTCCTTTCAGCCTTCACCGACGCGATGGGACTTCCAACGCTCTTTGCGCGGCGCATGGCCCGCAACACGCAATTGGTTCTGATGGAAGAAGCCCGACTTGGCGCCGTGGCCGATCCGGTCGGAGGATCTGGCGCGTTTGCATCCCTGTCGAATGACATCGCCAGGTCCGCGTGGTCGCTCTTGAACGCGATCGAGGCGAGCGGCGGTATCCTGGCTGCGCTGCGCGAGGGACTCGTCGCCAACGGAGTTCAGGACGGGTTGTCGATCTTGAGGCAGACGCTCGACTCGGGCGCCAGCAAGATCGTGGGAATCACCGATTTTCGCGCCGAAGACGTCCATCCTGCGAGCGTCGAGCCGCCCCAGGTCAGCGAAGGGTCTCCGGCCGACGCCAGACTGCCGGGGCCGGACAGTCACTGCCAGCCGCTCACGCCCGTAAGCCTTGAGGATCTGGCTTCGTGAGCGCCTTCCCCGACTTTGCGACTGTGCCCTTCGACGGCGACGCTTGGGCCAAGGCCGTGCCGGCTCATAAAGGCGGAGCCCGCGATGTTTGGCAAACGGCCGAGGGCATCGCCGTCAAAGAGGACTATGGCCCTGGGGACCTCGCTGGGGTTGATTTCCTGGAGGGATGGCCCGGTTTGCCGCCGTTCCTCCGCGGGCCCTATCCGACCATGTATCGCACCAATCCCTGGACGGTGCGCCAATACGCTGGCTTCTCCACCGCCGAAGAGTCGAACGCTTTCTATCGGCGAAACCTGGCCGGCGGCCAGATGGGTCTCTCGGTAGCCTTCGATCTCGCCACTCACCGCGGTTACGATTCCGATCACGCGCGCGTGCAGGGCGACGTCGGCATGGCGGGCGTCGCCATCGACTCTATCCTCGATATGCGGACGCTGTTTTCCGGCATTCCCCTCGAGAAGATGAGTGTCTCGATGACCATGAACGGCGCCGTCCTGCCTGTTCTGGCGCTCTACATCGTCGCCGCCGAGGAACAGGGTGTCGCCCACGCGCGCCTGTCCGGCACGATCCAGAACGACATCCTCAAGGAGTTCATGGTCCGCAACACCTACATCTACCCGCCCGGGCCTTCGATGAGGATCATTTCGGACATCTTCGCCTTCACCGCCCGTGAGATGCCGCGCTTCAACTCGATCTCGATCAGCGGCTATCACATGCAGGAGGCCGGAGCCTCGCTCGACCTCGAACTTGCCTACACCCTGGCCGACGGACTGGAATATGTTCGCGCCGGGATCGCCGCCGGCATGACTGTGGACGCCTTCGCGCCCCGCCTGTCGTTCTTCTGGAACGCCGGCATGAACTTCTACATGGAGATCGCCAAACAGCGCGCGGCCCGGTTGCTCTGGGCCACGTTGATGCGCCGCCATTTTGATCCCAAGGATATCCGTTCCCTGTCGCTTCGCGCCCATACGCAGACGAGTGGCTGGAGCCTCGCCGCTCAGGACGTCTTCAACAATGTGCCCCGCACGACCGTCGAGGCCATGGCGGCGGTGGCCGGCCAGACCCAGAGCCTGCACACCAACTCGCTCGACGAGGCCCTGGCCTTGCCGACCGACTTCTCGGCCCGCATCGCCCGAAACACCCAGCTTTTTCTTCAGGCCGAGAGTGGGGTCACGCGGGTCATCGATCCTTGGGGCGGCAGCTGGTTCATGGAGCGGCTTACTCACGATCTGGCGCAGCGCGCGCTCGGTCATATCGAAGAGGTCGAGACGCTGGGCGGCATGGCCAAGGCGATCGCCGACGGTCTGCCGAAGCGCCGGATCGAGGAGGCCGCCGCACGAACCCAGGGGCGGATCGACTCCGGGCGTCAGATCATCGTCGGCGTCAATCGCCATCAGAGCGAGGAGGCGTACGACATCCCCCTCCTCACCGTGGACAATCACGCGGTCCTCGCCAGTCAGAGAGAGAAACTCGCACGTCTGAAAACGGAGCGGGACGGCGCCGCTGTCGCTTCGGCTTTGGCGGCGCTGGAAGCTGGCGCGCGCTCAGGCGCCAATCTGCTGGCGTTAAGCGTCGAGGCGGCCAGGGCGCACGCCACGGTGGGCGAAATCAGTCTCGCGCTCGAGAACGTCTTTGGGCGCCACCAGGCGGAGCCACAGATCATCAAAGGGGTCTACGCCGCCGAAGCCGGTTCGGACTCCAAAGTCGCGCAGGCAAGGTCCATGGTCGCGGCCTTCGCCGAGGCTGACGGGCGGGCGCCCGCGATCCTGGTCGCCAAGATGGGCCAGGATGGTCATGACCGTGGCCAGAAGGTGATCGCGACCGGTTTCGACGATCTCGGCTTCGAGGTCGACGTTGGACCGCTGTTCGCCACGCCCGCCGAGACGGCGGCCGAGGCGGTGGCGCGCAAGGTCCACGTCGTCGGCGCCAGTTCGCTGGCGGCCGGGCACCTGACCCTGGTTCCGGAATTGAAGGCTGAACTCGAAAGGCTGGGCCGGCCCGACATCATGATCGTGGCGGGCGGGGTCATCCCACCGGGCGATTTCCAGGCCCTGAAGGACGCCGGCGCACGCCTGATCTTCCCGCCGGGCACAGGCGTCGCCGACGCCGCGGCGGCGATCCTCGAAGAACTCAATCGTGACCTGGGCTACGCCCAGGACGACTGAAGGCTTGGATGCTGGAAAGCCGGACAGACAAACCGCCCGCCCAAAGCGCCGTTCCGAAGGTAGACGCGAATCTCAGTCGTCTCGCCAGCGTCCGCTAGGCGGGCGCCCAAACTCTTCGCGGCCGCTTCGGCCTTCGCCCCGCTGGCGAAAACCTGGGAATTGTCCACCTGTGGCTGGCGAACGGCCCAACCGTGAGCCAAGGGTTCGACGACGATGACGCGGATCATGCCTTTACTCCGCCCCCCAGGCGTTTCCATTTTCCGCTCACGCCCCGTTGGAAAGGTGAGCGGGCAGACTTCTGGCAGACGAACGTGACACGGATTTGACCGGTCCGGCGCCATCTTCGCAACAAGACCAGTCTGCCTCTCGGATTGCGGACATCGCGTGGGCTTGCGACTTGGCTGTAACCACAAGACCCTGGACCTCGAAATGGCTGCTATGCCCCCCACCGCTCATCGACTGTTTCTCGCACTGGTCGCGATCGCCTGCACCGGAAAAGTCATGGCTGCGGACGGCGCTCATCCGACTGTCGTCGAGCTGTTTCAGAGCCAAGGGTGCTCAACCTGTCCGCCCGCTGACGCGAATGTGATGGCCGTTGCCGGCAGGCCCGACATCCTCGCGCTCTCGTTCGGCGTGACCTATTGGGACCAGCTCGGTTGGAAGGATACTTTCGCCCAGCCCGCTTTCACGGCGCGACAATGGGATTACGCCCATCGTTTCCGACATCCGGCTGTCTTCACGCCCCAGGTGGTGGTCAACGGTCGCCTGGACGGCGTCGGGACCGATCCGAATGAATTGCGCAATCTGATCGCGCGGGGAGATCGCGGTCAGAGCGGTCCATCCGTGAGCTTTCGACATGGCCGGGCGATGATCGGCGCAGCTGCCACGCCTGCGGGCGGCGCAGACGTCTGGCTCGTCCGCTATGATCCGCGGGTAGTCATGGTTCCGATTGGCCGCGGCGAAAATGCCGGTCGCACGCTCCCCCATCGGAATGTCGTGCGTCAGATGCTGCGCCTCGGCCGGTGGGACGGTCGCGCCGCAACATTTCAGCTTCCGCCGGCGAACCCGTTTGGCTGGGCGAGCGCCGTCCTGGTCCAGGCCGGGCCGGGCGGACCCATCCTTGCCGCGGCGCGTGGTTGAGCCCAAGGCTGCGACGAGATTGAGATCGACGAGAGGGCGAATGTGACGGCTATTGCAGCGGACGACGCGCGAGCCCTACCGCCTCGCCAGATCATCTATCGGCACGGGCTGGCCGTCAGGATCACCCACTGGATCAATGTCCTGGTGATCAGCCTGCTGTTGATGAGCGGCCTCAACATCTTCAACGCTCACCCTCACCTCTATTGGGGACAATATGGCGCGGACGCTGACCGACCCTGGTTCGAGCTGACGGTCGAGAGCGCGCCGGGCGGTATGCGCGGAGTCGCCAGGATCGCCGATCGCGAAGCCAACACCACCGGTCTGCTGGGGCTGTCGCGCGACGCGAGCGGCCACTGGAGCGTCCAGGGCTTTCCCGATTGGGCGACACTGCCCTCGCACCGGGATCTGGCGACCGCCAGGCGCTGGCACTTCTTCCTCGCCTGGCTATTCGTCATCAACGGCGCCGCCTATTACCTGTGCAGCCTTCTCACCGGTCATCTGCGCAAAGACCTGGCGCCTACGCGCGAGGATATCCGCCCACGGAATATCTGGCGCAGCATCGTCGACCATATTCGCCTTCGCCATCCGGTGGGCGAGGAGGCCCGGCGCTACAACATCCTGCAGAAGTTCGCCTATCTGGCTGTCATCCTTGTGCTTTTGCCGGCGATGATCCTGAGCGGCCTTGCCATGTCGCCGGGAATGGACGCGGCGTGGCCCTGGCTGATCCAGCTTTTCGGCGGCCGGGCATCGGCGAGATCGATTC
>DASXCH010000197.1:0-3487 GCA_036491275.1 Caulobacteraceae bacterium | reverse complement strand
GTCGTGCTTGGCGCGTTCTTCATCGTGCTTATTCAGAACGGTATGGATCTGATGCAGATCGGATCGTACATGCAGATGGTTCTGCTTGGTGTGCTCCTCATACTGGCGGTGATCGTCGATCAGATCCGCTACCGCCTTTTGATTGGGACGAATTGACCGGTCCTCTGCCTGGGGGAAACGGCGTGAGCAGTGGCCTAACTCCTAACAAGCTACGCCCGTTTTTCCGGTCGACGAGCGTGGACGTATAGGATCTTGACCACCGTTTGATGCCGTTCTTCAAAAGGTGCGCAAGATGTGTGGCGTTCACGTCGCTCGTCAAGCGGCATCTCCAACGCGCGTTTCAGCGCGGCGGCGACCGCATCGGTCTCATGCGGATTGACGATCAGCGCCTCATCGGGTTCCGCTGCGCGGCGCCTGCAAACTGTGAAAGCATTAGGACGCCCGGATCGTCCGGATCCTGCGCTGCGAGAACCTCCTTGGCCCCCAGATTCATGCCATCACGCAATGGGATCGTCATCGCAACGTCGGCGGCGCGATAAATTCCAGTGAGCACAGTCGGCGAATAGGACCGATTGACCTAGCGGATCGGAGTCCACGCTGCGTCTCCGAATCGCCCGTTGACCTTACCGATCAGGCCGGCCACCGCGGACTCGATCTCCGCGTATTGCTTGATGTCGGACCACCCTTCGGCATGAGCTGTAACAGCGTCGCTTTGCCGTGCCAGTCCGGGATTCATCTCCAGGAATCGCTCGAACGCCTTGATCCGTTCCGGGATGCCTTTCGAACCGTCTAGCCGATTGACGCTGAGCACGAGTCGGCTTCCGCCGAAACTCTCGCGCACGAGAGCAAACATCGCCGAGCGCCCCGCGTTGCGCGCAAGGCTTCGTTTCGATGCTTACCGGAAAGGCGCCAAGTTGGACCTGTCTGCCATCGATCTCGTAGGCGCCGCGTGTTTGCGTCGCTCCCTGCCTCACGGATAATCGCGAAATTGTCGCGATCGCTTTTGGTCTGGAATCCAACAAGATCGCAATAGGTCAGTCCGCCGAGGATCTCCTGTGGTGCGGCAAGGTTTGCAAGATATTGGGCGGCGCAGACGGAGGGCCTTGAAGGAATCTTTCTTCCCCGCTCGCTTCAGCGAGGCGGCGGCTTTGCAGGTAGGCGTAGGCGATCATCGTCATGGCTGCAGGGCGGTGCAGGCCATGCCAGGAGCGGCTTTCGAAGTGGTCGAAGCCGAGTTCCTCCTTGAGTTGTTGATGCGCCTGTTCGTAAACCCATCGCGCTTTGATTGCCGCGGCGAGCGTCTTGAGACTGGCGTCGGGAGGCAGGTTGGAAAGATAGTATTTGCGCTCGCCCGAGGCGCGACGCTCGCCAACGAGCCAGGCCTCCTCGCCTGGCATGTGCTACGTGCCCTTCTCATGGATGCGTTGTGGCGAACCATCGGCGATCCGCACGCGCACAGCGGCGAAGGAGGCCTCAAGCATTATGTCAGACACAGCCTTGCCGACTGCTGACGGTGGTTTGCGGCCCGCTCCCGCAAGCTGACCGCCGCCCGCCGGGAAGCCAATTGATCGGCAGCTCTACTCCGACGCTGAGACCACGTTTGGGCCCTCTCCCGTCCGCATAGTTGGTAGGTCGCAAGTAGGGGACGACGACGAAGTTGGGAAGTGCCGCTCCCCGAGTGGCGCGAACATTAAGCGGTAAGGATTTTCCCCGTCCGGAACGATCGTCCCGAATTGGGCGTTACAGCACGGGAAGTGTCAGTTCAGGCTGAGTTGTGGCGCAGCTATTCCATCCTTATGCAGATACGGCCTTGCGCGTTGCGCTGCTGGGAGTCGCATTCACGCCAGCATTTCTTGTGGCGGGCGGCTACGCACTCACCCGATCGCCCTACGTGACCGGCCAGAACCTCGTCTCCCCGCAGCCGGTTCCGTTCAGCCATCAGCATCATGTCGGCTTCGACGGGCTCGATTGCCGGTACTGCCATTTCGGCGCGGAGAATTCGCGCTGGGCGGGCGTTCCGCCGACCGAGGTCTGCATGACCTGCCATTCGCAGCTTTTCGCTCACGCGGAGGTGCTGGGGCCGGTTCGCGAAAGCCTCGCCACGAACCGGCCCATCGCATGGACGCGCGTCCATGCTTTGCCCGACTACGTTTATTTCGATCACTCGATCCATGTCGCCAAGGGCGTCGGCTGCACCACCTGCCACGGCGAGATCGAACGAATGCCCCTTACCCGGCAGGCGACGCCGATGACGATGGGCTGGTGCCTCGACTGCCACCGCAATCCCGCGCCTTATCTTCGTGAGCCCGACCAGGTCTTCGTGACCGCATGGACTCCGCCGCCCGACCAGAAGCAGGAGGGGCTAAGGCTGATGCGCCACTATCAGATCGACATGATGCATCTCATGGACTGTTCAGTGTGCCACCGGTGATCGGTCGCCCGCCGATCCGCCCCGACGAGCTCTCGCGCCGGCATGCCCTGCAACTGCTCGCGGGCGGCGCCGCCTCGCTCGCGGCCGGATGCTCGCAGCCAGATTCGAACAGCGTCGCTCGGGGCGCCAGGACAGAATTGCCCTATGTCCATATGCCAGAAAGCCTGCTTCCCGGCGTACCGCAGCATTATGCGACCGCGCTTCCGCTCGCTGGATATGGACGCGGCGTCGTGGTGACGGCTTTCGAGGGACGGCCGATCAAGGTCGAGGGCAATCCGCGCCACCCGGCAAGCCTGGGCGCGACCGACGTCTTCGCGCAGGCCGAGACGCTGTCGCTTTATGATCCGGACCGATCGCAGGCGATCCGCGTCGAGGGCGAAATCAGCGACTGGACCGCTTTCGAGAGCGCTTTCCGCACCCACCTCTCAGAACATGGAACGGATAAAGGCGGCGGCCTCCGGCTGCTCACTGGACGCGTCACTTCGCCAACCCTGCTCGACCAGATCGGCAATCTCCAGAAAGCGCTGCCCGACCTGCGCTGGCACGTATACGAGCCAACGGATGGCGCGGAAGGCGAAGCGGCGCGTGCGGTCTATGGGACCGCACTGCGGCTTCGGCCACGCCTTGGCGACGCCGATACGTTGATTGCCTTCGACGCCGATCCGCTCGGACCCGGCCCTGACCAGGTCGCCAATGCCCGTGCGCTGGCGGACCGTCGCCGGCGCGATCGCGCCTCCGCCAGGCTCTATTCGGCCGAAAGCGCCCTGACCCTGACTGGCGCTTTCGCCGACCGACGCATAACTGCACACCCGGACGCGATCGAGGCGATGATCGCCGCGCTTGCCGCAGAACTCGGCGCTTCGATCGCCCGGCCGCAGCTTTCCTCCGGCGCCGGCGAATTCCTGGCCGCCGCCGCCAAGGACCTGAAGGCGCGCCCGGATCGTGCCCTTGTTCTCGTCGGCCCGTCGCTGTCGCCGGCCTCACAAGCGCTTGGCCTATGGATCAACGATCGACTTGATGCGCCGGTCGACGCCTTCGCGCCGGATAATCTCGCGC
>DASXCH010000196.1:0-133845 GCA_036491275.1 Caulobacteraceae bacterium | reverse complement strand
GTTCGATTCGGCGTTCGGGGCGGCGTTCGCGACGGGTCACCCATGAGCTTGGCGTTCCAGTCCGCGCTCGAATTTTCCGCCGCGGCGGACGCGGGGCTGGACGAGGCCCTGATCGTCGACCTGGACGGCTTCGAGGGGCCGCTCGACGTCCTTCTGGCCTTGGCCCGGGCGCAGAAGGTCGACCTGCTGAAGCTGTCGGTTACGCGGCTGGCCGAGCAGTACCTGGCGTTCGTGCGCGCGGTGCGGCGGCGGCGATTCGCGCTCGCCGCCGACTATCTGGTGATGGCCGCGTGGCTCGCCTACCTGAAATCGCGCCTGCTGCTGCCCAAGCCCGCCGCGGCCGGCAAGGGCGAACTGACGGCCGAGGACGAGGCCGGACGCCTGGCTTTCCGCATCGCCAAGCTCGACGCCATGCGCCGCGCGGCCGAGGCCCTGGAGGCGCGGCCGATCCTGCGCCGTGACGTCTTCCCGCGCGGCGATCCGGAGGCGGCCAGAATCGTCTCCCGGCGTCCGTTCGAGGGCGACCTCTGTGAGCTGATGAGCGCCTATGTGGCGCAGCGGCGGCGGCGCGAGGAGCGGCGCTATCGGCCGCCGAGCCCGGCGACCTTCCGTCTCGACGAGGCGCGCGTGCACCTGCGCGAGCTGTTGCCGGCCCTGACGCGGTGGACGGCCCTTTCCGGCGTCGCGCCGGCCAGGCGGCCGGAAGGCCCCAGTCGGGCCTCGTGCGTGGCCTCGACCCTGGCCGCCGGTCTGGAGCT
The DNA here is from genome assembly GCA_036491275.1 of Caulobacteraceae bacterium. Classification (GTDB taxonomy): domain Bacteria; phylum Pseudomonadota; class Alphaproteobacteria; order Caulobacterales; family Caulobacteraceae; genus Acaudatibacter. Next base: position 133,087 of record DASXCH010000196.1, on the reverse strand, counting down.
GGTCCGCGAGGGGGCGCTGGAGGCCCGCCAACTCGTCGCCTTCGAGGAAGTCTATCTGCGGGGGCGCAAGGCGAGCGGACGCAGTTCAAGGGAGAATGGGGCGGCGGCGTGAGCCCCACCATCTTCGCGGTCGAACGGATGGTGGAGGCGCTGCTGTTCGCCGCCGCCGAGCCCCTGAGCGCCGCCGATCTCGCCGAGCGTTTGCCGGCCGGAGCGGGCGTGGCCCAGGCTCTGGCCGCGCTGAAGGCCCGCTACGCTGGCCGCGGCGTGGAGCTGGTCTGCGTCGCCGACCGCTGGCGGCTGCAGACCGCCGAGGACCTCGCCTTCCTGATGACGACCGAGCGGGTCGAGCCGCGCCGCCTCGGCCGCGCCGCCCGCGAGACCCTGGCCATCGTCGCCTATCACCAGCCGGTGACCCGGGCCGAGATCGACGCCATTCGCGGGGTCCAGGCCAACCGCGGCACCCTCGACCAGCTGCTGGAGCTGGGCTTGGTGCGGATGCGCGGGCGTCGCCGCTCGCCCGGCCGGCCAGTGACGTTCGGCACGACGGACGCCTTCCTGGAGCACTATGGCCTGGCGAGCCTGGCGGATCTGCCGGGGGCCGCTGAGATGAAGGCGGCGGGCCTGCTGAGCCTCGATCTGCCGGACGGTTTCGAGTTCACCCCGGGCGCCGGCGCCGAAGCCGAGGAGGATCCGCTGGAGGAGGGGGCGGAATTCCACGTCGACTATCTGGAGGAGGGGAAGGCGGAGGAATAATCCCTGGCGATCCGGGGTAGGGGTGTGATTGGCCGCCCTTTCTGGCGCGGGCCGGACGATGGCCCTATATTCGGGGTTCGAGAGACGTCGCGACGCCCATGGCGCCGCAAAAGGAGAAGCCGGATGGGCGGTCTGAGCCCGATACATTGGATCATCATCGGCGCGGTGGTGCTGCTGCTGTTCGGCGGGCGCGGGAAGCTCTCGGGCCTGATGGGCGACGCCGCCAAGGGCATCCGCGCGTTCCGCGAAGGCCTCAAGGGCGACGAGCACGAGACGCCGGCGCCGACGCCGCTGCCCAAGGGCGAAGCGGACAAGGATCCGATCGTCCGCTAGAGCCGGGCCTTTCCACCGGCCATCGGAGAGGTTCTTTTCGCGCATGTTCCCAGAGGGCCGCATCGTCGACTTCATGCTGGTGGCGGCGGTGGCCCTGATCGTGGTCGGGCCCAAGGACCTGCCGGTGCTGATGCGCAAGGTCGGTCAGTTTGTCGCCCGGATGCGGGCCATGGCCGCCGAGTTCCGCGCCAGCTTCGATGAGATCGCCCGCCAGTCAGAGCTTGATGAGCTGCGGCGCGAGGTCGAGGCCATGCGCGCGAGCGTGACTTTGCCGCAGGCGGCGGCGGCCGTCGCCGGGTCCGAAGTCGCCTCCACATTCCAGGACATCCATTCGGGCCTGACCCAGGTCAACGACGATATCGCCGAAAAGCCGTCGGCCGAGGCCGCTGACGCCTCGCCGCCAGAGGAGCAGCCGGACCTGCCGTTCGGCGAGGCGGCCGCCAAGAGCCATTCCGAGCCCGCCGAGTTGACCCCGACGCCGGTCAAGGCTGAATCTTGAAGCGGGCCGACCCTTGAGTTGGGAAGACGAGGGGGAGATCGAGGCCTCGCGCGCCCCTCTGCTCGACCATCTCGTCGAGCTGCGAAAGAGGCTGATTGTCTGCGCTGCGGCGCTGGCCATCGGCTTCGGCGTCTGCTTCGCCTTCTCGCGCGAGATCTACATCGCCCTCCTGCACCCGTTCGAGGTGGCCGGAGCCCTGATGGCCAACCAGGGCGCCAAGGGCCGTGGCCCCTTCGAACTGTGGCTCACCCTGATCGGCGCCCTGCCGCCGCCGCACGGCCTGCCGCAACTGAAGCTGGTGTTCACAGCGCCGCTGGAGTTCTTCTTCACCAAGGTCAAGCTCGCCGTGTTCGGGGCGGTGGTGGTGACCTTCCCGGTCCTGGCCTGGCAGCTCTACCGGTTCGTGGCCCCGGGGCTTTACAAGCGCGAGCGCAAGGCTTTCCTGCCGTTCCTGATCGCCTCGCCAGTGCTGTTCGCCATGGGCGCGGCGCTGGTCTACTTCGTGATGCTGCCGTTCGTGCTGTGGTTCAGCCTCAACCAGCAGATCGTCGGCGGCGGCAATGTCTCGGTGGAACTCCTGCCGAAGGTGTCGGACTACCTCTCCCTGGTCACGACCCTGCTGCTGGCCTTCGGCCTGTGCTTCCAGTTGCCGGTGGTGCTCTCGCTGCTGGGCCTGGCCGGCATCGTGACATCCAAGATGCTGAGGGGCGTTCGCCGCTACGCCATCGTCGGCGTGTTCGGCGTGGCCGCCATCGTGACCCCGCCCGATCCGATCAGCATGATCTCGCTCGCCCTGCCGATCACCCTCCTCTACGAGGTTTCGATCTGGTGCGTGGCGGCGCTTGAGATCCGCCGCCGGCGCGAGGACGCGGAAGAGGCCGCGGCGGCCACCTGAGCCCGTGGCTCTTGGCTCGCCTGCCGACGCGCCCTAAGGGAGGCCCTTCGCCAAGCTTCGACGCCCTAGCTCCATGCACGACATCCGCGCCATCCGCGACGATCCGGCCGCCTTCGACAAGGGCTGGAGCGCGCGCGGGCTGGCCCCTCAGACGCCGACGATCCTGGCGATGGACGCCAAGCTGCGCGCCTGCCAGACCTCGCTGCAGGCCGACCAGGCGCGGCGCAACGAGGCCTCGCGGGCGGTCGGCAAGGCCAAGGCCGGGAAGAACGAGGCCGAGGCGGCCCGGCTGATAGACGAGGTGGAGAAGCTCAAGCTGGCCCTCTCGGTGCATGCCCAAAAGGAACAGGCGCTGGCGGACGAACTGCACGACCTGCTGGCGGCCCTCCCCAACCTGCCGGCGCCCGAGGTCCCGCCCGGCCAGGACGAGAGCGGCAATGTCGGGCTGCGCCGCTGGGGCGAGCCTTTCAAGATCGACAAGCCAAGAGACCATGTCGAGCTCGGCGGCGATCTGATGGACTTCGAGGCGGCGGCGCGCATGTCCGGCGCCCGGTTCGTGGCCCTCAAAGGACCGCTGGCGCGGCTGGAGCGGGCGCTCGGCCAGTTCATGCTCGACATGCAGACCGCCGAGCACGGCTACACCGAGATCGCGCCTCCACTTCTGGTGCGCGACGCGGCCATGTTCGGCTCCGGCCAGCTGCCGAAATTCGCCGAAGATCTCTTCGCCACCACCGACGGCCGCTGGCTGATCCCGACCGCCGAGGTGACCCTGGCCAACCTGGTGCGCGAGCAGATCCTGGACGAGGGCGAGCTGCCGCTGCGCCTGGCGGCGCTGACGCCGTGCTTCCGCTCTGAAGCCGGGGCGTCCGGCAAGGACACCCGGGGGATGATCCGCCAGCACCAGTTCAACAAGGTCGAGCTGGTCTCGATCACCACGCCCGAGCAGTCGAACGACGAGCACGAGCGGATGACCGCCAACGCCGAGGCGGTGCTGAAGCGCCTGGAGCTGCCCTATCGGATCATGACCCTGTGCGCCGGCGACATGGGCTTTTCGGTGAGGAAGACCTACGACCTCGAGGTATGGCTGCCCTCGCAGACGCTGTTCCGCGAGATCAGCTCGGTCTCCAACTGCGGGGATTTCCAGGCCAGGCGCATGGACGCCCGCTGCCGGCGCGCCGGCGAGAAGGGCGCACGGTTCGTCCATACCCTGAACGGTTCGGGCCTGGCGGTGGGCCGCACCCTGGTGGCGGTGATGGAAAACTACCAGGACGAGCGCGGCCGGATCGCCATTCCCCAGGCCCTCCACCCCTATCTGCCGGGCCTCACCCACATTTCCTCGACCTCCGCGGAGGGCGAGGCCTGATGCGGATCCTCGTCACCAACGACGACGGCATCCACGCCGAGGGCCTGGCGGTGCTGGAGCGGATCGCTGGGGCCCTGTCCGACGATGTGTGGGTGGTGGCCCCGGAGGTCGAACAGTCCGGCGCCTCACGGGCCCTGACCATTTCCGAACCGCTGCGCGTGCGGCCGATCTCGCCGCGGCGGTTCGCGGTGATGGGAACACCCACCGACTGCGTGATGCTGGCCGTCCAGAACCTGATGGCGGCGGAGAGGCCCGACCTGGTGCTCTCCGGCGTCAACCGCGGTCTCAACGCCGCCGAGGACGTGACCATGAGCGGCACCGTCGCCGGGGCGATCGAGGCCATGTCTTTGGGCGTTCCCGCCATCGCCCTGTCGCAAAGGATGTCCTACGGTCCGGCCGACGAGATCGCGCCGTTCGAGTCGGCCGAGACCCATGGTCCCGGTCTGGTGGCGAAACTGGTGGAATTAGGCTGGCCAAACGAGGTGATTCTGAACATCAACTTCCCGGCGATGCGAGCGAACGATGTGCGCGAGGTGGAGGTGACGCGGCAGGGCTTTCGCGACGTCATGACCCGCTTCGTCGAACGCCGCACGGACCCGCGCGGACGCGATTACTACTGGCTGGGCTTTCGCACGGCCGAGCAGGCGCCGGCCAAGGGGACGGATCTGCGCGCCGCCGACGAGGGGCGGGTGTCGGTGACGCCGCTGCACATCGATCTCACCCACTTGCCGACGGTGCATGACCTCTCCGGCCGCCTGGGCGGCGCCATTCCGCGCCTGAAGGAACGCGCATGACGCGAAAGCCCAAGGAGCTCGCCGCCGAGCCCGACACCCGCGTCGCGCGCCTGGTGCTGGCCTTGCGCACCCAGGGGGTCACCGATCCGGCGGTGCTGGCGGCCATGGAACGCACCCCGCGCGACCTCTTCACGCCCGAGCTCTTCAAAGAGCGGTCGTGGGAGGATTCGGCCCTGCCGATCGCCTGCGGCCAGACCATCAGCCAGCCGTTTATCGTCGGCCTGATGACCCAGGCCCTGACCCTGGAGCCGCGCGCCCGCGTTCTCGAGATCGGAACCGGCTCAGGCTACCAGACGGCGGTGTTGGCGAGGCTTTCGCGCCTTGTCTACACGATCGAGCGCTACCGCACCCTGCTGCGCGAGGCCGAAGCCCGGATCCAGACCCTGCAGCTCACCAACGTCATCACCAAGTTCGGAGACGGGACCTTGGGATGGCCCGAGCAGGCGCCTTTCGACCGCATTCTTGTCACAGCCGCAGCGCACGAGGAGCCGAAGGTCCTGCTTGGACAGCTGAAGCCCAATGGCGTTCTCGTCGCGCCGGTGGGCAAGGGTTCCGTGCAGAAACTTTGCCGCTACGCCGGCGACGGCGACGGCGGCTTCACCATGGACATCCTCTGCGAAGTCCGCTTCGTGCCGCTACTCGAAGGGGTGGCGCGCGAGCTCTGACAAGACGCCCCGCGCAGGGGCGCAACACCAGGCGAGGACATGAGTAGGAAGACGACGCTGACGCACCATCGAGCCCCACCGGTCCGGAGCCTCATCTTTTACGGCCTTGCCGCCGCCGCGCTCGCCGGCTGCGCGACGCCGGACTATCCGATCAAGCAGGGCTATACGCCGCCCCCGCCGATCAAGCCGAAGTACCCGATCGACCGGAAAGATCAGACGCCGCCCGCGACGCTGCCTCCTGCGAGCGGGACGAGCGAGCCTGCGTCAGCGCCATCGGCGGCCAGCGACTCCGCCGCCCAGACCGAAAGCGCTCCCTCGCAAGTCACCGCCGCCCCCGCGCCCGCGCCGGTGGACAGCACGCCCCTGGCCCCGCTCCCGCCGCAGGCTGAGGCCGCTCCCGGACCGGCCGGCCTGACCCGGGTCTCGACGGAACAGACGCCTGTCTCGACCGCGCCTGCCGCGACGACGCCAACCCCGACATCGCAGCCGCCGGCGGCTGCTGCCACGACAGCCCCGGCGACGACGCCGCCGCCCGCCGTGACGACGCAGTCGACGACGCGGGCCGCCGCGCCGCCTCCGGCGGCCGCCTACCGGCCCCCGGCGCGGCCGGCCTATACGCCGCCCCGGCCCGAGCGGCGCACCGAGACGCGGCTGACGACCGACGGCAAGGTGGTGGCCGCCCGTGGCATGTACCGCGATTACGAGGTGCGCGACGGGGATCATCTCGACGCCATCGCCCGCGACCTGGAGACCACGCGCGAGGAACTGATCCGCGCCAACCGGCTGAAGAAGCCCTACCGGATCCATCCGGGCGAGCACATCAAGGCGCCGGTGGCCAAGGCCTATGTGGCGCAGAGCGGGGATTCCCTGACTGGCGTCGCCAAGCGGTTCGGGGTGGGCCTGGGCGAACTCGCCGATCTCAACGACCTGCCCTCGCACGGGCGGCTGGCGCCTGGCATGTACATCGCCCTGCCGGCCCACTTCGAGGATCATGGGCCCTCGCGCGAGACTTTCACCCAGGAGGTCTATGAGCGGCCGGCCTATCGGCCGCAGGCGACCTACCCGACGGCGAGCCGGGCGCCGGAGCCTGCCTATGTGCCCGGCAGTCCCTATTCGCCGAGCGCCGAGGCCCTGGCCGCCGCCAGTGCGCGCCGGGAGGCCCTGGCTCGCCCGACGCCGACCTATCCCACGACCACCGAGTCCGCGCGGCCAGAAGCGCCGGTCGATACGACCAGGCTCGCCAGCCTGGGCGTCGGCAAGTTCATCTGGCCGGTGAGGGGCAGCGTGGTGTCCTCGTTCGGCGCCTCCGGCATGGGCCGGCGCAATGACGGCGTCGATATCGGCGCGGCCGAGGGCTCCGAGGTGAAGGCGGCGGCCGTGGGCGAGGTGGTCTACGCCGGCGATCAGGTGCCGGGCTTCGGCAACCTCGTGCTGATCAAGCACGCCGGCGGCTGGGTCAGCGCCTATGCCCACCTGGGGCAGGTGGACGTGCGCATGCGCGACACGGTCTATCAGGGCCAGCAGATCGGGACGGTCGGCCAAACCGGCGGCGCGAGCCAGCCGGAACTGCATTTCGAGCTGCGCTATGCGGCGACGCCGGAGGACAAGGCCAAGCCCCTCGATCCGCTGCTGGTCCTGCCGAAGATGTCAGGCGCCGGCGCCTAGACCGACCCTGGCCGAGGCCGCCGCCAAAGGGCTATCGCAGGTCCACAGCGTCGCGCCGAGAGTCAGGCGGACGCTGGCGAGGAGGTGTGCGTCGACCCACCCCACGCCCGAGCCGTGCAGGCGGAGGCTTTCGATGAAGGCGCGAACCTCGACGTCGGTGGCGGTCACGGCCCGGGGGAGATTGTCCAGATCGGCGAGAATCGAACGGTCCGTGAGATTGCCGAGCGCCAGTTCGCCAATGATGAACGGATGAGAGAGGACCTGATCGTCAGTCAGAAGTGCTCGAAGGCGATCGTCGCCCGTTCTGAAATGGTCCACCCAGATGCTGGTGTCGACGAGGACCACCTAGGGAAGGTTCAAACCGCGGGACGGCGCCGCGGCGGCGCGACCAGATCCGGCTCCGAACCGCCGAGCCGCGCCAGGCGGCGGGCGCTTTCGCGCTCAATGAGCGCCTTGAGAGCCTCGCGAACAAGAACCGACTTTTCTTTCACGCCCGTGTAGGCCTGAGCGGTCTCGACCAGCTTATCGTCCAGGGCGAGGGTCGTGCGCATTCAGGGTCTCCTAGAAGCGCATCTCACATAGCATCGAATGATGCCAGATTCCATACCTATACCGGCAGGCTCTTGCCCAGCTCGCCGGCGAGGTCGCGAGTGAACTGCCAGGCGACGCGGCCGGACCGCGCGCCGCGCTGCTGGGCCCAGCGGAGGGCCCGCGCCGCGAGATCCGGGACGCCAAGGCCGAAGCGATCGGCGTACGAGGCGACGGCGGCCAGGTAGGTCGCCTGGTCCATGGGCGGGAAGCCGACCCACAGGCCGAAGCGATCGGATACGCTGACCTCCTCCTCGGCGTCCTCGGCCGCGGCGATCGCCCCGCGGCCCTCGTCGTGGTCGCGCGGCATCAGATGGCGGCGGTTGGAGGTGGCGACGAAAATGACGTTTTCCGGCGGGCCCGCGACGCCGCCCTCCAGCGCCGACTTCAGAGCCTTGGCCGCCGCCGCGCCTTCTTCGAAGGAAAGATCGTCGCACAGGACCACGAAACGCCAGGGGTGGTCGCGCAGGCTCTCGAACAGGACCGGCAGGGCCAGGGTCTCATCGCGGTCGACCTCGACCAGCTTGAGCCTCTCGGCGCCGGCCGCCACGGCCATAAACGCGGCCTTCACCAGTGAGCTTTTGCCGGCCCCGCGCACGCCCCACAGCAGGATGTGGTTGACCGGCAGGCCGGCGGCGAAGCGACCGAGAGCCTCCACCACCAGCGCCTTCTGGCGGTCGACGCCGACGAGGAGATCGAGCTCGAGGCCATAGTCAGGGGCGGGGACGAAGGCGCCGCCGTAAAGGCCCTGCGGCGGATCGTGGCGAAAGAGCCGGGCGGCGGCAAAATCGGGCGACCGGGCAGACGGCGGGGCCAGTCGCTCGATGGCCTCGGCGATGCGGCTCAGCGCTGTGGCTATGGCGTCATCCATCGCGCCACGGCATAGACAACCCGCTCGCATTGCAAAAGGCCGGGCGAACGCATAGCTTCCGGCCGCTTCGCGCGCGGGCGCCCCATGGGGCGGCTCCTGCGCCGCCGTTCACCTCCTGTCGGAACCCTCAATGATCGCCCTGATTCCCCTCTTTCTGGCCGCCGCCGTGGCCGCGGCGCCCGCCGGCGGCGGCATCGGTGACTTCCTTGGCGGACCTATGGGATCGCAATTCCTCCTCATCGGGGCGCTATTCGCGGCCTTCTACTTCATCCTCATACTTCCCAGTCAGCGCCGGCAGCGGGAGCACCAGGCCAAGATCGCCGGCGTCAAGCGCGGCGACACGGTGATCATGTCGAGCGGCATCAAGGGCAAGGTGGTGCGGGTCGAAGAGAGCGAAGTGGGGGTCGAGATCGCCCAGAACGTGACGGTCAAGGTGGTCAAGTCGATGATCACCGACGTTGTCGCCCGCGGCGAGCCTGCGGCGGCCAACGACTCCAAGTCCTGACGCCCGCCTGATCCATGCTGCAACTGACGCGCTGGAAGATCTTCCTGGTGGTGGCCTCGGCCATCTTCGGGTTTGTCTTCACCCTGCCGAACCTGCTGCCGGATTCGGTGCTGGGTGAGATGCCCGGCTTCCTGCCGCACGACAAGCTGAGCCTCGGCCTCGACCTCAAGGGCGGCTCCTATCTGCTGATGGAGGTCGATACCCCCGCCCTCAATCAAGAGCGGCTTACCAACCTCACCGAGGACGTGCGCACCAAGCTGCGTGTGGCGCAGATCAATTTCGACAACCTCGGTCTGCAGGGACAGACCGTGCAGGTCCACGTCCCCGATCCGGGGCAATACGCCCAGGCCTACAAGCTGCTGTCGAACCAGATCGGCGGGGCGCTGACCTCCGGCGGCCGCGATGTCAACATCCGCCAGACGGCCGGCAATCTGATCCAGATCGCCTATGTGCCACAGGCGGCCAGGGACGCGGCCGAGGACGCCGTCACCCGCTCGATCGAGATCATCCGCAAGCGCATCGACGCCCTGGGGGCCACAAACCCTGACATCACCCGCCAGGGCGCCAACCGCATTGTCATCGAGGCGCCGGGCGAGAGCGATCCGGAGCGGTTGAAAGCGGTGATCGGCAAGACCGCCAAGCTGACCTTCCAGATGGTCGACACCACGCTCTCAGCCGACGACCTCAAGGCCGGCCGCATCCCGCCCGACGATGAGGTGCTGCCGAGTGATGACCACTACCAGGAGGCCTATGTGGTCAAGCGCCGGGTGCTGGTCGATGGGGGCATGCTGACCAACGCCATCGCCAGCCACGACGAGAACGGTCAACCTGACATCAACTTCGCGTTCAACGGCATCGGCAGCCAGCGCTTTGGCGAGGCCACCAGCGAAAACGTCGGCAAGCCGTTCGCGATCATCATCGACAACCGGATCATCTCGGCGCCCAACATCCACACGCCGATCATGGGCGGCAGCGGCGAGATCACCGGCAGCTTCACCGAAGAGTCGGCTCACGACCTCGCCCTGATGCTGAAGACCGGGGCCCTGCCGGCGCCCCTCCATATGATCGAGCAGCACACCGTCGGAGCCGAGCTTGGCGCCGACGCCATCAAGGCCGGCCAGATCTCGGTGATGATCGGCGCGGCCCTGATCCTGGTTTTCATCCTGTTGTCCTACGGCCTCTTCGGCTCCTTCGCCGCCCTGGCCCTGGCGGTGAACGGACTGATGATCGTCGGCATCATGAGCCTGTTCCACGCCTCCCTGACCCTGCCGGGCGTGGCCGGCCTGCTGTTGACCCTGGCCGTCGCCGTGGACGCCAATGTGCTGATCTATGAGCGCATGCGCGACGAGGTCCGATCCGGGCGGCCGGCCATGGCCGCCGCCGACGCCGGCTTTTCCAGGGCGCTGACCACGATCATCGACGCCAATGTCACCACGGTGGTGGCCGCCGTGATCATGTTCAATCTCGGGGCCGGCCCGGTGAAGGGCTTCGCCCTCACCCTGCTGATCGGCGTGCTGACCAGCGTCTTCACCGCCGTCCTGATCACCCAGGTGCTGATCGGCTGGTGGTTCCGGCTGACCCGCGCCAAGACGCTACCGATCGTCTGAGGATCCTTTCGAACCATGTGGCCGCTGATCAAGATCCTCCCCACGAAGACCCACGTGCCGTTCGTCTCGTTGGCGCGCCTGTTCGCAACCCTGTCGATCCTGGCGGTGATCGCCACCGCGGTCGGGACCTATTATCCGGGCCTCAATCTCGGCATCGACTTCAAGGGCGGCACGGTGCTGGAGTTCAACACCGGCGCCAAGGCGGCCGACCTCGGCGCTGTGCGGAGCGCGGTGAGCGGCCTCGATCTCGGCGACGTGCAAGTGCAGCGCTTCGGCGCCGACAATGACGCGGTGGTCCGGTTCCAGACGCCAAAGGGCGGCGACCCCAACGCCGTGGCCGACAGCGTCAAGACGGCGATCAGCAAATCCCTTGGGCAGGTGAGCTTCACCCGCATGGACGTGGTCGGGCCCGAGGTTTCGGGCGAGCTGGAAATCAAGGGCGTCGAGGCCCTGCTCACGGCCGTTGGCCTGATGCTGATCTACATCTGGTTCCGCTTCGAGCTGCAGTTCGGCCTGGGCGCAGTGGTCGCGCTGTTCCACGACCTGACGCTCAGCTTTGGCCTGATCGTGCTGCTGCGCCTGGAGTTCAGCCTCAACCTGATCGCGGCGCTGCTGACCATCATCGGCTATTCGATGAACGACACGGTGGTGGTCTTCGATCGCCTGCGCGAGAACCGGCGCAAGTACAAGCGGATGCCGCTGCGCGATCTGATCGACCTGTCGGTCAATGAGACCCTGTCGCGGACCGTGATCACCGGCCTGACGGCCCTGCTGGCCCTGTCGGGCCTGGCGGTGTTCGGCGGCGAATCGCTGAGGCCGCTATCGATCGTTCTGCTGTTCGGCATCGTCATCGGCACCTATTCCTCGATCTATGTCGCCTCGCCGATCGTACTCCTGTGGGGCGTGCGGCGTGACGATGACGCGGCCCGGCCGATCGGACCGCAGCCGGCCAATATCCTGCGCCCCTAGGGTTTTTCGGAGGACGACATGGCATTCGGCGCTGATTCCACCACCGACGAAGTCCTGGAGGGCCACGATCTGACGGGCCTTCGAGTGCTGATCACCGGCGCCTCGGCCGGACTCGGGGTCGAAACCGCCCGCGCCCTCACTGCCCACGGCGCCAAGGTGGTCGGCGCGGCACGCGACCTTGGCAAAGCGGCCAAGGCCACCGCTCACATCCCGGGGATCGAGCTGATCGAGCTGGACCTGGCCTCGCTCGCCAGCGTCCGCAACTGCGCCGACGAACTCAACGCCCGGGGCGAGCCTTTCAACGTCGTCATCGCCAACGCCGGGGTGATGGCCTGCCCCAAAGGCGTCACCGCCGACGGATTCGAGACCCAGTTCGGCACCAACCATCTTGGCCATTTCGTGCTGGTCAACCGGATCGCGTCGCTGATCCGCGAGCGGCTGGTCAACCTGTCCTCGGCCGGACATCAGTTCGCCGATGTCAATCTCGACGACCCGAACTTCGAGCATACGCCCTACACCGAGTTCGGCGCCTATGGTCGCTCCAAGACCGCCAACATCCTCTTCGCCGTCGAATTCGACCGCCGGCATAGGGCGCGGGGCGTCCGCGCCACGGCCTTGCATCCTGGCGGCATCCAGACCGAGCTTGGCCGTCACCTGACCCCCGAAGTCATGGAACAGCTGATGGCGGCCCGCCGACAGGCCGGACGACCGATCGATCCAGGGACGTTCAGGTTCAAGACCATACCCCAGGGCGCGGCCACCTCGGTATGGGCGGCTGCGGTGGCCGACGCTGACGAGGTCGGCGGACGATACTGCGAGGATTGTCACGTGGCGGAGGTGGCGGACGTCACCGGCGGCCTGTCGGGAGGTGTGCGGCCCTACGCCCTCGATCCGGAACACGCCAAGGCCTTGTGGGCCAAGAGCTGCGAGATGGTCGGCGAGACTTTCTGACGCCGGCGGGCGGGACCAACCTCCACTTTGCGCCACCCTCCAAACGGGTTTATGCCATCGGTCGACGGGTGGGCTCGCAACAGGGACAAGGCGCTGACAATGGCCGGAATTCTCCTCAACCTCCGCAATACGATCATCCTGGGCCTGGTGCTGGCGGCGATCATGCTCTTCGCCTATGCGCGGGTCAGTCCGCAGGGGACGGGCATGATCTTCTGGCAGGCGGTGTTCCGCTGGATGCACGTGGTGTTCGGCATCATGTGGATCGGCCTCCTCTACTATTTCAACTTCGTCCAGACCCGGAAGATGCCCGACATCCCGGCGGAACAGAAGCCGGCGATCACCAAATACATCGCTCCGGAAGCGATGTTCTGGTTCCGCTGGTCGGCGCTGATGACCGTGCTGGCCGGCATCTGCATCGCCATCCTGCGCGGCCGCGAATACGCCGAGAAGGTGTTCAGCTTCGGTTTCGCCGGCGGCTATGGTCCGGACGACCGTGGCTACACCCTCATGGGCATCGGCGTGTGGCTGGCGATCATCATGTTTCTGAACGTCTGGGGGATCATCTGGCCGAACCAGAAGATCGTGCTCGGAATCAAGGAGGCGGACGCTGACGCCAAGGCCAAGGCTGGCCGGATCGCTACCCTGGCCTCGCGGGCGAACGTGCTGCTTTCCCTGCCGATGCTGACCTCCATGGCGATGTATCAATCGCTGTACGGCTAGATCTTGACCTCAGGGGTCGACCTGGATGGCGAGATCCGCCGGGTCGATCCCGACCGCTGGCTTTCCAGCCGCTTCATTGCCAACCCTGAACGGCGCGCCGCGGTCGTCGCTCTCTACGCCTTCGACTACGAACTGGCGCGGGCCGAGACGGCCACTTCCAATTCCCTGGCGGCCGAGATCCGTCTCGTCTGGTGGCGCGAGACCATCGCCGAGATCATCGCGGGCCAGCCTCCGAGGCGGCATCCGACGGCCGAGTCCCTGGCCGGCGTCATCCGCGCCCACGATCTGCCCGAGGCGCCTTTTGAGGCCATGATCGAGGCTCATATCGACGGTCTCGGCCGGCAAAGCATGGAGGTGGCCGAAGCCGTGGCCTGGGCCGACGCGACCGAGGGGCGACTCGCCGGGCTCGCGGCGACCATCCTGGGCGCGGGTGACCTGGCGAAATGGGCGGAGCCCGCGGGAAAGGCGTGGGGTCTTGTCCTGTTGCGGCGGACCCAGAGGGCGAGCGGCGTGGAGCGCGCGCTCAGAGAAGCTCTCGGCGAGGCCAGGGTCGCGGCGCGGCGCCTGCCGACCGCCGCCTTCCCGGCCGCGCTCGCGGCCACCCTGGCGCGCACCGACTTGCGCACGCCTAGCCCTGCAGACCTGGAGAAGCGGATCCGTCTGGCCTTCGCGGCTCTGACCGGCGCGCTCTAAGCCCTTCAAACGGCGAGCGAGGCCTTGGTTTTCTTGGCCTTCTTCCCCTTCTTGCCGGCCTTGACGGTCCCTCCCTTGGCCTTGGAAGCCTTGGCTTTCGGGGCCTTGGCCGCTTTGGCGGGCTTGGCCTTCCTGTCCGCAGCTTCCGGCGCCGCGGTGATGGCGGTGAGGGTCTTCAGGAACCCGTCGCGCTTCTTGGCCGACAAGACCGAGAGCAGGCGCGCGTCAGCCGCGCCCGCCGGCGCCGCGCCTGCCGCCAGGGCCGCGCGTCCGGCCTGGCTGACGCGTACGGAATTGGCCCGGCCATCTGTCGCGGAACGCTCGCGGATGAGCAGACCCTTGACCAGCATGCGGGCGACGAGGTCGGCCAGGGTCGAGCGGTCGATGCCGGTGGCCCTGACCAGATCGTTCTGGGTCAGCCCGTCATGGGCGGCCGCCGCGGCCAGCACAGTATACTGTCGCTGAGTCACGGCGCCGGAACCGGCGGCTTCCGAATGATAGTCCAGCGCCATCTGCAGGGCGCGATGGAGAAGGTGGGTCGCCGAACCGCCGAGCACATCGGCCGATCTGACTTTGGTCTTGGCCATGGCGCGCCCCTCTCGTTGAACGCCGGTCCAACTTGCCGACCCTCTCTTATCTCATTTCCACGTCAGTTTGACGACAGACCTTCCGTGGACGGTCCATCGGACCTCAGGCCGGCGGGTCGGGCGGGACGGGAGGTCCGCGTTCCTCGAGCGCATTGTGACGCATCAGGAGTGGAATCTGGGCGGCGGCGAAGAGCACGCCGACAACGTAGCTCCCCAGGCGGAACAGGGCCCAGACGTGGTCGCTCTGCGTTCGGCGGACCAGTTCGTTGGCGAGCGCGCAGGCGAACCAATAGAGTCCGTAGCGCACGGCCAGCGTCGCCCACGCCTTGTCGGGCAGGGAGAGCGTAGCGCCCAGAACCATCTTGAGCGGGTTCCGGCGGATCGCCACGCCGCCCAGGAGCACCGTACCAAGGGCGGCGTCGACCAAACTGGTCTTCATCTTCAGCACCTGCGGATCGTGCAGCAGAAGGGAGCCGCCGCCGAAGCCGATCGCCAGCACACTGACGGCGGTAGGCAAGGCCCGGAAGCGCCGCTCGACCGCCAGCATGACCGCCAGCGCCACGGCGGCCCCGATCATCAGCACCATGGTGGCGAGGCGGAAATCGCGGGTGATCAGCAAGACCGCGAGAAAGGCGAGACCCGGTCCGCCGTCGATGACTGACCCGAGCCAGCGTGGCCCACGGCTCTTTTCAGCCATGGACGCCCGTCTCCAGGCCGACCAGGGAGCGGGCGAAGGCGCGGGCGTCGAACGGCTGCAGGTCCTCGATCCCTTCGCCGACGCCGATCAGCATGATCGGCGAATCCGAGGCCTGGGCAACGGGCACCAGAACGCCGCCGCGGGCGGTGCCATCGAGCTTGGTCATGACGATGCCTGTGACGCCGATGGCGTTGCCGAAGATGTTTTCCTGCGCCAGGGCGTTGCGGCCGACGGTGGCGTCCAGCACCAGCAGAACCTCATGCGGCGCCTCGGGATCGAGCTTGCGCAGGACGCGGATCATCTTGGTGAGCTCGTCCATCAGCCCCTGCTTGTTCTGCAGCCGGCCGGCAGTGTCGATCAGCAACACGTCGTATTTCTCGTCCCGCGCTCGAGCCAGGGCGTCATAGCCGAGGCCGGCGGCGTCGGCCCCTTGCGGCGCGCACATGAAATCGGCCCTGGCTCGCTGGGCCCAGGTGTGAAGCTGTTCCACGGCCGCAGCCCGAAAGGTGTCGGCGGCGGCGATCAGCACCCTGGCGCCCCGGCCCGTGAGGTCATGAGCGATCTTGCCGAGGGTGGTGGTCTTGCCAGAGCCGTTGACGCCGATGAACAGGACAACGAACGGGCGGGGACCAGCCAAGGGGTCGAACTGTCCCTGTCGGGGGATCAGCTCGGTGGCCACCGTTTCGGCCAGGAGCTCCCTGACTTCCTCGTCGGTGGAGGATTTGCCGAACCGGCGCTCGGCGAAGGTCTCGGTGATGCGGGCCGCGGCCTTGGGACCGAGATCGGCCTCGATCAGCATCTCTTCCAGAGCATCGAGCCGGTCCTGGTCGAGCGGCCGCGCGCCCAGGACACCGACAACCTGCTCGCTCATCTGGCGCGAGGTGCGCGACAGGCCTTCGGAGAGACGCCTCAGCCAGGACTTGGCGGGATCGGCCATTCCTTAGGAATCGTGGTCCGGCTGCTGGAACGACCGGACGTTCCGCTCGGTGGTCTCCGACCCCGGCAGGGCGGCGATGTCTCCGGACCAGGCGATACGCCCTTCGATGCCGTGCTGAGTGGTTGGCTTGATCCGCGCCGGCTCGTCAAAGGCGCCGATGGCCAGGTCAACCTTGCCGCCGTCCGGCTCGTAGCTGAGCGGCGTGCCGCAATCGCGGCAAAAGCCGCGCTGGGCGATGCTCGAGCTGCGGAAGCGGGCCGGGCCGCCTCGGGTCCACTCCACCCGCCCCGCCGTCACCAGAGGGGCGAAGACGCTTCCGAAGGCCTTCTGGCACATCCGGCAATGGCATACGCCAGCCCCGCCCAAGTCGAAGGCGGCGAAGCGCACGGCGCCACACTGGCAGCCGCCGGTCAGCGGTTCGCCACTCATGCCGCCATCCAGTGTCCAAGCCGGGCGCGGGCGCCGTCGTGGGCGACGATTTCTCCACAGATGAGGGCGCCTTGCGTGGCCTCGCCTGCGAAGTCGATCTCGGTGAAATCCTCGGCCCGCGCGCGGCCGGTACGCTCGATCAATGCGGTCACCCGCGCGCCGATCCTGCCATCGAGGTGGCGCGCCAGCGCCGCGTCGCCGGCGGCGCGAAGGCGCCGGGCGCGGGCATGGATCAATTCGGCGGAATGCTGGGGCATGCGGGCCGCCGGGGTTCCGGCCCTGGGGCTGTAGGGGAAGACGTGCAGAAAGGCGAGCCCCGCCTCCTCCACGAAGGCCAGGGTGTTCTCGAACGCAGCTTCGCTCTCGGTGGGGAATCCGGCAATAAAATCAGCGCCGAAGGCCGCGTCGGGCCGCGCGCGCCGCAGAGCTGCGATCAGGGCCAGGGCGTCTGCGCGGCTATGCCGGCGCTTCATCCTCTTGAGGATCAGGTCGTCGCCCGACTGCAGCGAGAGATGGAGGTGAGGCATCAGCCTGGGCTCGGCGCCGATCAGGCCAAGCAGGCGCTCGTCAATCTCGGCCGCGTCGATCGAGGAAAGGCGAAGGCGCGCAAGATCGGGGACAGCCTCGAGGATCGCCGCGATCAGATCTCCGAGTCTCGGCCTACGGTCGAGGTCGGTGCCCCAGCTGGTGAGGTCGACGCCGGTGAGCACCACTTCACGAAAGCCCTGATCGGCCATCGCCCGTACCTGACGGATGACCGCCTCGGCGTCCTGCGAGCGTGAATTCCCTCGGCCGTAGGGAATGACGCAGAAGGTGCAGCGATGGTCGCAGCCGTTCTGGATGGCGACATAGGCCCGCGCCCGATTAGGATGGCTGGAGATGGCCGGCGCCGCCTGGGTTTCGGCCAGGATATCGCCGACCCGCACCCGTGCGCCCTGGGGTGCGAAGACGCCGGGCCGCCAGACATTGCCGACTACGAGATCAACCTCGTCCAGCGCTGCGAACACGTCGGGGTCAGTCTGGGCGGCGCATCCGGTGACCACGATGCGCGCATTCGGCTCTTCGCGGCGCGCCCGGCGGATCGCCTGCCTCGCCTGGCGGACGGCCTCGGCGGTGACAGCGCAGGTGTTGAAAACCACGGCGCCGGCAAGACCCTCGTCAGCGAGTTCGCGAAGCGCCTGGGACTGGACCGCGTTCAGCCGGCAACCGAAGGTGATCACCCGGGGGGCGCCGGGAAGGGCAAGGCCCGCGGTCATGACCCGTTCAAGCGCGGCGGAAGGGATCTGAACTAGGCGCGCTGGACCAGCGCTCGTACTCGACGCGCCGGCCAGTGTCGTTGGCGGCCGCACGCACGGGACTGAACGGCTCGGGCCGGACCGCCGGCTTGGGCGGTTCCAGATCCGGCAGCCGGCCGGTGAACTCCACCTCGACGGGACCGGTCATCAGCACGTGGCCGTCTGTCTCGCGCCATTCGACCACCAGTTCGCCGCCCTCGACTTCGATCACCGCCCTGCGTCCGGCGAGGCCGCGGCGATGAGCCGCGACCAGGGCGGCGCAGGCGCCGGTGCCGCAAGAGCGGGTGAGCCCAACGCCACGCTCCCACACTCGCAGACGGATGCGATCGGGCTTGACGATCTGGGCAAAGCCGACATTGGCCCCTTCCGGGAACCGCTGGTGCTTTTCGAGCCAGGGCCCCAGGGTCTCCACGGGGGCGGTGTCGATATTATCGACAAAGAAAACCACGTGCGGATTGCCCATCGAAACGCAGCCGGGTCCGCCGCGCGCCGCCTCCACGCGCAGATCGAGTTCGAGGGTGTTCATCGGCGAAGCCAGGGGGATGTCCGACCATTCCAAGCGGGGCGCGCCCATATCGACCACGACATTGCCATCGACGGTCTTAAACGCCTCCATGACGCCGGCGCCGGTTTCCACGGTCACGCGATCGGACTTCCCGGCCTGCATGAACAGCCAGGCGACGCAACGCGTGGCGTTGCCGCAGATCGGCACCTCGCCGCCGTCGGCGTTCCAGGTGCGCATGCGGATGTTGGCCTTCTCGGACGGCTCCAGCACGATCAGCTGGTCGCAGCCGACGCCATCGATGCGATCGCAAATTTCCCGCGCCTGCTCGGCGCTCGGCTCGAAGGGATCTGGCCCAGGTTGAACGACGACAAAGTCGTTACCAAGACCATTCATCTTGATGAACGCTCTACTCATGGCCTTCCGATATAGTGCAATGCGGAAGTTTGCGCACGTCCTGGATGCGCATGGCTCGCGAGAATCGGGCCGATCCCCGGATCGTCCGGCACTGTAGCCAATAAAGGTTAAGCTTGGCGAAACGCCTGGGCCAGCAGGCGGCCCTCCTGCGCCCGGCTGGAGCCGGCGCGCCAGGCGACCACGATCTCGCGGTTGGGATGGTCGGCGTCGAGGGGCCGTACGGCGATCTGTGCGGCGCTGCCAAAGCCCGCTTCGACGGCCATGGAGGGCAAGAACGAGACCCCCAGGCCCGATCCGACCATCTGCACCAGGGTGGCGAGGGAGGTGGCCGCGAAGCCCTCATCGCGATCGTAGCGCGGCAGGCCACAGGCCATCAGGGCGTGGTCGCGCAGGCAGTGGCCGTCCTCCAGCAGGATCATCTCCTCCCGTTCGAGCCGGGCAGGCGGCACGCGATCGGCGCTGCACAGAGGATGCCCCTCTGGCAGGACGGCGACGAGCTCATCGTCGACGACATGCGCCCACTCAAGGCCCTGGGTGTCGTAAGGTAAAGCGACGAGGGCCGCGTCGAGGACTCCGGAGCGGACCTCCCCCAGCAGGCGGTGGGTCAAGTCCTCGCGCAGGAACAGGCGCAATCTGGGGTAGGCCTCGCGCAGTCGCGGCAGGGCGGATGGCAGGAGAAACGGGGCGATGGTCGGGATGACGCCTAGGCGGAACCGCCCGCCCAGAGGCATGCCGGCGCTCTGCGCCTCGCGCACCAGCTCTTCGGTCTGGGCGAGAATGTCGCCGGCCCTGGCGACAACCTCCTCGCCGGCGGCGGTGAGGATCACGCCTGATCGGTTACGATCCACCAGCGGGGCGCCCAGAATTCTTTCCAGCTCCTGGATCCCGGCGGACAGGGTCGGCTGAGTGACGTGCGCGGCCTCAGCAGCGCGGCTGAACGAGCCGTGATCGGAAAGCAACTTGAGGTAGCGCAGCTGGCGCAGAGTCGGGGAGACGGAAATCATGGATTCATTGGGGTTTGCAGACCCGCCATATAGGCGCACTCGATCGGTCTCGAAATATCAATCGGGAAATCCAGAACGAACCTTGCCATCGCATGATGACGGGGCTTGACGGAACCGCGCCTCTGATTTCGTGTTGGAACTGCAATGCTCCAGAGCTCTGGCAATAGGCGGAGGGACGGAACGGGCCGCCGGGCGCTCCTGGTGTTTCCGCGCTACACGCCCTCGTTCGGCACCTTCGAATATGCCTTTCCGATGGTCGGGGCGAAGGCGTTCATGCCGCCCCAGGGGTTGCTGACGATCGCCGCGACTCTGCCGTCAACCTGGCAGGTGCGCTTCATCGATGAGAACCTTAAGGTCGCCACGGCGCGTGATTTCGCCTGGGCCGAGATGGTCTTCGTCTCCGGAATGCACATCCAGCGCGGCCAGATCAACGACATCAACCGGCGCGCTCACGCAGCCGGCAAGGTGACCGCGCTTGGCGGGCCGTCAGTCTCGGCCTCGCCGGACTATTACCCAGACTTCGACTATCTGCATCTGGGCGAACTGGGCGATGCCACCGAGGCGCTCATCGAATGCCTGGAGCGTGACACCTCCCGCCCGCCCGCCCAGGTGAAATTCGTCACCGACAAGCGCCGCGACCTCGCCGATTTTCCCCTGCCCGCCTACGAACTCGCTGAGGTGAAGAAGTATTTCATGGGCTCGATCCAGTTCTCGAGCGGCTGTCCCTACGACTGCGAGTTCTGCGACATCCCGGCCCTCTATGGCCGCATCCCGCGCCTCAAGACTCCGGCCCAGGTGTGCGCCGAACTCGACAAGCTCCGCGCGTGCGGCGTTCAGAGTACGGTCTATTTCGTCGACGATAATTTCATTGCTCATCGTCGGGCAGCGCGCGAACTGGTGCCGGCGCTGATCGAATGGCAGAAGGCTCGCGGCTATCCTCTGCGGTTCGCCTGCGAGGCGACGCTCAATATTGCCAAACGGCCGGAATTTCTGGCCGACATGCGCGAGGCCAATTTCCACACCATCTTCTGCGGCATCGAGACGCCGGAAGCCGACGCCCTGGAGGCGATGGACAAGGCTCACAACCTCATGGTGCCGCTGCTGGAAAGCATCGAGCGGCTCAATTCCTACGGTTTCGAGGTGGTCTCAGGGATCATCCTGGGGCTGGACACCGACACGCCGCAGACGCCGCGCCAGATCCTGGATTTCGTCGAAGCCAGCCACATTCCGCTCCTGACCATGAACCTGCTGCAGGCTCTGCCGAAGACACGCCTGTGGGACCGGTTGGAGCGCGACGGGCGGCTCACCAACGACGAAAGCCTGGAATCCAATGTCGTGTTCCGCCGACCCTATGAGCAGGTGGTCCAAGGTTGGCAGACCTGCATCGCCACCGCCTATTCCCCCGAGGCCCTGTACAGACGCTTCGAGCATCAGGATCAGGCCACCTATCCGAATCGGCTGCAGCCACCCACGAAAGTGACCTTCGCCGATATCAGGATGGGTCTGACGACGCTGGCTCGGGTGCTGTGGACGTGCGGGGTCAGGTCCAGCTACCGCAGGACCTTCTGGGCCTTCGCCTGGCCCAGGCTGAAAAAGATGGACATCGAGAGGGTGATTTCCGTGGGCCTGGTCTCCCACCACTTGATCACCTTCGCGCGTGAGGCGGCCGCCGGACGACAGAACGCCGGATACTATTCCCAGAAAGTCTCGGCCAAGGCCGCGTCGGCAGCCCCGGCGATCGCCGAGGCCGCCTGATCGGGCCTATTTGGCGGCGGTCTTCGTCGCCTCGTTCGGCTGCCAGCCCGGTTCGCCTGAACGCCACTTCACGAAAGCGATCCAGTCGGCGGACAACAGGTCGGCCTGGGTCCTCGTCGAGCCAATGCCGTGGCCGGCCTGGGTGTCGACCCTCAGCAACACCGGATTGGGCGTGCCGGACGCCATCAGGGCGGCGGCGAACTTCGCCGGTTCCCAGGGCGAAACGCGCGGGTCATTGAGGCCGGTCGAGATCATCACCGGCGGATAGTCGACGCCCGCTTTCACATGCTGGACCGAGTCCATGGCGTAGAGGTTCTTGAAGCCCTGCTCGGTCCTGATCGAGCCAAACTCGGGGATGTTGTTCGGCCCGTTGGGCGTGAACTCCATGCGGATCGGATCGGCCGCCGGCACGATGTCGATGACGCCCGCGAAAAGGTCCGGCCGGTCGGTCATCGAGCGGCCCATGGTGATGCCACCGGCCGAACCGCCGATGATGAAGACCTTGTGCCTGTCGGTGACACCGCGGGCGATAAGGTCCTCGGTGCACGAGATCAGGTCCTTCCAGGTGTTGGGCTTGTTGGCGTCCTTGCCGGACACGCGCCAGTCATCGCCAAGCTCGCCTCCACCGCGAACGCCGCAGATGGCATAGTTGATCCCCTCCTTCATCATCGCCGCCCGCCGCACGCTGAAATCGGCGAGATTGGAGATGCCGTAGGAGCCGTAAGCCTCGATGACCGTGATCCCCGGCTCCCTGACGTCCTTGGGATGGACGAGCGCGTACGGGATCATCACCCCGTCATGGCCCTTGGCCCAGAGATCGCTAACCTCGAACCGAGCCGGGTCGATATCGCCTCGCACGCCAAGGTGCAGGTCGGCGAAGGCGCGGGTCTGCGGGTCGTAGCGCAGCATGGTCGGCGGCAGGACCCAGCTCTCCAAGGAGAACGTCACGCCGGGTTCACGCGGATCTGTGAACACGCCCGAGACATGGCCGCGAGTCGGCAAGGCCACCTCCTCGATGCGTTCCGTGCCGGTCGGAATGCGCAGCAGGTGCGAATAGTCGCCCTCGCGTGTCAGCACGTAGAGAGCGTCGGCGGCCGCATGCACACCCTCGATGACGCGCTTGGGATCAGCCGGCGCCAGGACCCTGGCGGCGCTGAGCGGCTGGCCGACTTTCAGTTCCAGGACCTTGAAGGTCGGCGCGTCCTTGTGGCTGAGCAGAAACAGGTCGTCGCCGCGCGCGTCTTCGCCGGTCACATCGTCACCGCGGTCGAAGAGCAGAGTCCAGGCAGCCGGGTCGGCGGCCTTGTTCATGGGAGCGAGCCACATCTTCTGCTCGTTCTGGACGCCGTTCTGCGAAACGAGCACCGCTTCCGGCGTGGTCGGCGCGAACGCCAAAACCGGCGTCTCGTCATGCCCAAAAGCCGGACCGTGGCCGGTCAGGGATCCGTAAAGCGTCACCGGCGCCGATTTGAGGTCCCAGGCCTCGAGGTCGGGATCGCGATACTTCTCTGTACCCGGATCGTTCGGTCCGAGCTTCTTCAGACGGACGAAATAGAGGGTCTTTCCATCCAGGCTCCAGGATGTGGGGCCGAACTGGGCGCGGTCGATTGGCCCGGCGATCTGGGTGCCGCTGGCCGCGTCATAGACATACAGGGAGGCGTCTTCGGAGCCGCCCGACGAAATGCCAACCGCGACTTTGGAACCATCGTATGATGGCAGGACATAATTGATGGCCATGGGCGTTCCGCCGTTCTTGGCCCTGAGCGCCGCCATGTCGACGAGCTTGCGGGTTCCTGCGCCGTCACGGACCACCAGGTCGAAGTTGTCGGCGCCCGGTGAACGCTCCTCATAGAACACGCGGTCCCCGAAGCGGGCGTAGCTCTGCACAAAACCGAAGCTGCCGGTGAAGGCCGATACCCGCTTCTGCAGAGCGGGCAGCGGCCTGATCGAATCCATGACGCTACGGGTGTAGGCGCCCTGGGCCTTCATCCAGTCGATCGTCTCGGGGCCGAGGGCTTCCATATAGCGGTAGTTGTCGGTGACCGGCTGTCCCCACAGGGTTTCGGTGACCGGCTTGATCTGCGGCGGCGCAGGCTGAGCTCCAACGCCGACCGGCGCCAGCGGATCGGCGTAGGCCGAAGCGGCGGCCAGAACCAGCGCGGCGGCGCCCATAAGTGTGTGCAATTTCATTTTACCCTTTACCCTCCCGGATGGCGGGGGCCGGTTTAGCGTCCAATCAAGGGCGCGCATCATGAATTTGTGTTCATGCGCCCAATGAGAGTGATTTCTTGTTTCTTGCCGTCTCAGGCCTGCGCCCGGTCCAACCCCGCTTCGGTGAGAAAAGTAAGGATCGCCAGGTTGAAGGCTTCCGGCTGGTCGATGTTGGCGGCGTGACCGGCATTCTCGACCACCACCTTCTTTGCGCCTGGGATTTTGGAGGCCATGTAGTCGGAGGCGGCCAGGAAGGGGGCGTCCATCGAGCCGACCACCACCAGGGACGGGACAGCGATCATCGGCAGGCTGGAGATCACCCGCGCGTCTTTCTGAGTCAGCATGCCGCGCGCGGCCAGGGCCAGGCCGGACGCGTCGCGATGATGGCTCTGCCGCATCTCGGGACTGCCGGCCGCGAGACGAGCAAGGCCTTCGCTCTCGTAACGCTCGGCGGTGCGCAGGGCGTTGCGGTTCCAGCCGTCACGCGCCTCGTCGTTCTTGTAGCCGGGGCCGGTGTCGATGATCAGCAAGCCACGCACACGCCCAGGATGGGCGAGATGGAAGGCGAGGCTCATGTAGCCGCCCAGCGACAGACCGCCGACGATCGCAGTCCGGGCGCCGGCCTCGTCCAGAAGGGCCGCCATGTCCGCCACGGTCGCCGCCTCGCTATAGGCGGCCGGATCGGTCGGATAACCGGAGCGACCGTGCCCGCGCATGTCCCAGGTGATGACCCGGTAGGTCTTTTTGAGGACCGCTACCTGGCCGCGCCACATCTCGCCTGTGGCGGAATAGCCGTGGGTGAGCAGAAGGACGGGGCCCTCGCCGTCGATCTGGTAGTGCAGGGCGACGCCGTCGCGGACGAGCTTGGGCACGGTTCAGGTCCCCGTGAAGACGCCGGGCCGGCGCTCATTGACTGCCCTGACTCCCTCGGCAAAGTCCTTGGTGGCCCTCAGGCGCGTCTGCTCGACAAGTTCGTGGTCGGTCTGGGCCTTCACGGCCGCCGCGAGGCCGGCGCGCAGCGTCGCCCGAGTCGCCTCCACCGCCAGAGGCGCGTTCTCGGCCAGTTCGCGCGCCAGGGCGATCGTCGCCTCATGCAACGCCTCAAGCGGCGCCAGCGCATCGGCGAGACCCCAGGTGAAGGCCTCTTCGCCCTTGATCCGTCGACCGGTCAGACACATCAGCGCCGCCCGCTGGCTGCCGACGACACGCGGCAGGGTGTACGTAACGCCGAATCCCGGATGGAAGCCCAGCTTGACGAAGTTGGCGCAGAATCGCGACTCCGGCGCCGCCACCCGGAAGTCCGCAACCAGGGCAAGCCCAAGGCCCGCGCCCACTGCCGCGCCTTGAACGGCCGCCACGATCGGCTTCCTCGCCGAGAACAGGCGCACCGCCTCGTAATAGAGCGGCGAAACGCCTTGCATGCCGTCGCCGCCGATGCCATCCCGCGAAGCGAGATCGGCGCCGGCACAGAAACTCCTGCCGGCGGCGAACAGGGCCGTGGCCCTCAGGTTTCGGTCGGCATCGATGTCATCGAACGCGTCGGCCAGATCTCGCATCAGTCCGACGCTGGCGAAGTTGTGCGGCGGCCGCGCAAACTCCAGCACGGCGACATGGCCGTCGGTCGTCGCGTTTACCGTGTCTCCGTAACGATCCTTCATCGCCTCGTCCCCAGAAGGTTGCGGGCCACCACCCATTTGTGCACCTCGGTGGGACCGTCATAAATGCGCATGGTGCGCAGCTTGGCCGCCATCAATTGCAGCGGCAGCTCCTTGGTCATGCCCATGGCCCCGAAGGTCTGCATGGCGTGGTCGACCACCTCCCAGGCCATTTCGGTGGCGAAGGCCTTGATCATCGAGATCTCGACCCGGGCATCGCGATCCTGGTCGAGCTTCCAGGCGCAGTCGTAGGTCATCAGGCGAGCCGCATGAATCTTCGCCGCGGCGTCCGCCACCCACCACTGGATCGCCTGGCGCTCGCTGAGAGGCTGGCCGAAGGTGACCCGTTGCGGCGCGAACTCGCAGATCATGTCGAGGGCGCGCTGGGCCATGCCAACCGACCAGGAAGCCATCTGCACACGGCGGGTGCCCAGGCGGATCTGCATCGGCGCGAAACCAGAGCCTTCCTTGCCGAGCAGCTTCCAGTCCTCGACGCGGCAATCCTCGAGCGCCACCTCATAGGTGGTCGCGCCGCCGATCATCGGGATGCGACGCAAGACATTGAAGCCGGGCGTGCCCTTGTCGATGAGGAAGGCGGAGATGCCGCCGCGCGCGCCCTTTTCCCTGTCGGTGACCGCCATCAAGATGGTGAAATCGGCGTCGGCGGCGCGGCTGGTCCAGATCTTGCGGCCGTTGATCACCCAGTCCTCGCCATCGCGCACGGCCCTCGTGGACATAGCCGAGGGATCGGCCCCGGCGCCGGGCTCGGAGATGCCGATGGCCGACACCGTCTCGCCGCGCACATAGGGGGCCAGATAGGCCTCGCGCTGGCGCTCGTTCACGGTCGCCATCAGCATGCGCAGGTTCGGCGAGTCTGGCGGCAGGGTGTAGGGCGTGACCGTCCGGCCCATCTCCTCCTCGACCCCGACCATGGCCAGGTGCGGAAGGTCGGCCCCGCCGACGTCCTCCGGCGCGTCCAGGCCCCAAAGGCCGAGCTTTTTGGAAATCACGTCGAGGCGCTGGTGTTCGGCCGCGCCCAGGCCCAGGCCCTTACCCTCGGCCTCGCGGGCCAGCACGCCGGCCTCCAGCGGCATGAGCTCATCCTTGACGAACCGCGCAACCAGGTCCTTGAGCATCCGGTGCTCTTCGCTGAGCTCGAAATCCATCGCCCGGCGGTCCTCCTTTCACCCACGCCCGGCCCACATTAGGGTCGAAAACCAGACCCGTCATCGTTGACCCTGGGGGAAGCGCCGTTGATCCGTGACAAGACGCTGGCGAGCGAGGCCAAAGGACCGCTCAAGGGCGTCACCGTGCTTGATCTCACCAGCGTCGTCTTCGGCGCCTACGCCACGCAGATTTTGGGCGACTTGGGCGCGGACGTGATCAAGGTCGAGTTCCCCGGCGGCCGGCGCGGCGGGGGCGGCGATATCATGCGCTGGGCCGGCCACGGCCAGCCAGGCGGCCCGGAGGATCTTGGGCCCATTTTCATGGCCATCAACCGCAACAAGCGCTCGCTGCTGGTCGATCTGCGCGAACAGCGAGGGATGAAGCTGATGAAGAGGCTAATCCAGCGCGCAGACGTTTTCATCGCCTCTGTTCGTTATGCGGGCCTGGAACGTCTTGAACTTGACTATGAGTCCGTAAAGGCCATCCGGGCTGACATCGTCTACGTCCACGGCTGCGGCTATGGCGCCGAAGGACCTTACGCCGGCGAACCGGCCTATGATGATCTGATCCAGTCAGCCAGCGGCCTCGCGGACCTGTTGCCGCGCACGGACGACGACCCGAAGCCCCGACTGCTGCCGAGCCTCGTGGCCGATAAGGTGAGCGGCCTCTTCATGGCCCAGGCGGTCTGCGCCGCCCTGTTCCACCGTGAGCGGAGCGGCGAGGGCCAGTTCATCGAGGTGCCGATGCTGGAGTGCGTCACCAGCTTCAACCTTGCCGAGCATCTCTACGGCCACGTCTACGATCCGCCGA
Organism: Caulobacteraceae bacterium; assembly: GCA_036491275.1. Lineage (GTDB taxonomy): Bacteria > Pseudomonadota > Alphaproteobacteria > Caulobacterales > Caulobacteraceae > Acaudatibacter. The sequence goes on along the minus strand of DASXCH010000196.1, from coordinate 105,747 downwards.
CGGGCCCGATCGCCTACACGCGTGTGGCCAACCCCGAGCGCAAACCCTTCCAAACCAAGGACGGCTACATCGGGCTGCTGCCGTACACGGACAAGCAGTGGGATCAGTTCTTCGAGGCCGCCGGGATGGGTGACACCTTCGGCAAGGACCCGCGCTTTTCCGATTATCGCGAGCGGGTGAAACATGTCCGGGAACTCTATCGCCTGGTCGAGTCGGTGACGCCGCTGAAGACCACGGACGAATGGCTCGCCCTCCTCAAGCCGCTCAGCATCCCGGCGGTGCGGATGAACCGGCTGGACGAACTGGCGGACGACCCGCACCTCGACGCCGTTGGCCTTTTCGAGCGTTATCGCCACCCGGAGGCCGGTGACTACATCGCCCTGCGCCCGCCGGTGAACTACGGGGCGACTCCGGCCAGCATCCGCCGCCACCCGCCCAGGCTCGGCGAGCATACGGAGGAAATTCTCCGCGAGGCGGGGATGGCTCCAGACGACGCGGACGAATAGGGCGCATGGCCGGCGTCGACGCCCATTTCTACGAACCGGTGAACGGCCACAGCCTGCCGCACGATCCTTTCAACGCCATGGTCGGTCCGCGCCCGATCGGCTGGATCTCTTCCTTGAGTGCCGACGGCATCGCCAATCTTGCCCCTTACAGCTTCTTCAACGGCCTTTCCTACGCTCCGCCACTGATCGGCTTCTCCTCGATCGGCTGGAAGGACAGCGTCGCCAATATCAAGGTCACTCGCGAGTTCTGTTGGAACCTGGCGACGAAGGCGCTGGCCGAAGCCATGAATCTCTCCTGCGCGCCGGCTCCGCCGGAGGTGGATGAGTTCGAGGTGGCGGGACTGACGAAGGCGCCTGGACGTCTGGTGTCGGCGCCACGCGTGATGGAAAGCCCGGTCAATTTCGAGTGCAGGCTCTCGGAAATTATCCGCCTCAAGGGCGCCGACGGGCGCGAATCCCATGCCTGGCTGACCATCGGCGAGGTCGTCGGCGTGTGGATCGACCGCGCCTTTATCAAGGACGGGGTCTACGACACTGCCGCCACACGGCCGATCCTGCGCGCCGGTGGGCTCGGCGACTATTTCGAGATCACGCCGGAGGCGGGCTTCGCCATGCGCCGCCCGGGTTGGCCGATCGAGGGGCCGACCTAAGGGCGCAGCCGCTCGTCGCGCAGTTGCGTGCGACGCACCTTGCCGGCGTCATCACGGATATTCTCGGCGACGAACTCGTAAGATCGGGGCTGCTTATAGGTGACCAGCCGGTCCCGCACATGCTCGCGTAGCGCCTCTTCGGTGAGGCCCGGGCGCGGCTGGACGATTGCGTGGATGAGATTGCCCAGGTCCTCATCGGGCAGGCCGATCACGGCGCTCGACTGAACCAGCGGATGCTCGTCCAGAGCCGCCTCGATCTCGGCCGGATAGACATTCGAGCCGCCGACCAGGATCATGTCTGCGCGGCGGTCGGCCAGGTAGAGATAACCGTCCTCGTCGAACCAGCCGATGTCGCCGAGCGACTCCCAGCGGTCGGGCAGGACGCGCGCCTCGGCGCCGAGGTAGCGGTAGCTGGCCGGCGAGCCCTCCGGCCGACGCATGAAGATCTCGCCGGTTTCGCCAGCTGGCAGGCGTTTTCCGTCGGCATCGAAGGCGCCCATCTCGCCGAACGCCACCTTGCCCACCGAGCCGCGGTGTTCGAGCCACTCGGCGCCGGTGATGACGGTCACGGCCTGGGCCTCGGTGCCCGCGTATAGCTCCATGATCACCTCGGGTCCCAGCCAGCCGATCCACGCCTCCTTGAGCCACGGCGGGCAGGGGGCGGCGAGATGCCAGACGGTCCTGAGGCTGGAGACGTCGTAGCGAGCCTTCACCTCGTCGGGCAGGCGCCAGATGCGGCTCATCATCGTCGGCACCAGGTACATCCAGGTGCCCTTGTGGCGGTCGATGGCGGCGAGCGTCGCCTCCGCATCGAAGCGCGGCAGGACGACAAGGTGAGCGCCCTGGTTGAGACCGGCGAAGGACGAGGTGAAGGGCCCGTTGTGATAGAGAGGCCCCGGCATGACCATCACATCGTCGCCGCTGGTACGATAGCCGCCGCCGCCGCCTTCGGGCGGAGCATAGACGCCGGCGGATCCCGACAGGATCAGTTTGGGTCGTCCGGTCGACCCCCCGGAGGTCGGGGCCTTGTAGACGGGCGCGGCGCGGTCTTCGACCGGACTGTCGTCGTCGGAAAGGGCCAGCAGCCGCTCGACGTCGTAGCGTGGGCGGCTGCTTTCGATCTGCGGTCCGGCGATGAGGATCGGTGTCTTGGCCAGCGCCATCACCGCCTCCGCTTCGGCGGCCGGTAGGCGGTAGGAGATCGGCTGCGGCGTCGCCCCCGCCTTCCACAGGGCGTAGCAGGCCTCGACGAAGTCGACGCTGTTGGTCAGGCCTACGGTCACCAGGTCGCCCTGTCGCACGCCAGCGGCTTCGAGGCCCCGCGCCAGGCGATTGGTGCGGCGGTCGAGCTCGGCCCAGGTGACGGTGCGGTGTTGATCGCTCACCGCAGGCCGATCGCCTCGCTCGCCCGCCAGTTGGGTCAAGCGCGCGCCCAGGGACATGGGTTGGGGGGCATCGGCCGCCATCGGCGACTCCTTCACTTCTTGGGATCGAAACAACTGGCGTCGGGCAGCATGGCCATAGGCGGCGGGGTGGGGCCATAGGTCGCCATCAGCTGCTGATAGTCTGGCGCCCCCAGCCTCGGCAGGTCGCGGACAAACAGGGCGAGGTCCCAGACGGCGTCGTTGGAGCGATGCGCGCGCCAGGCCGGCATGCCGGTCCCCGCCTCGCCATGGCAGATGATCCAGAAAAGCTGGCGGGCGTCACGCTCACGGCCGGGCTCGGTGAGATCCGGCGGCTGAGGCTCGAGGCCGTCCGCCCAGGCCTCCCGTCCGCCGCCTGGCTCGCTATGGCAGCGGGCGCAGAGCCCCGAATAGAGCCGAAACCCGATCACTCTGCGGCGCTCGCCGTAGGCTGGCGGCGCCGGCAGGGTCGCCGCGCCGCGCTCGATGCGCCGCTCCAGCGCCAGGCGCAGAGGCCAGTCGGCTTGGCCCCCGCTTAGGATCCAGAAGGCCAGCCACAGGAAAGTCACGAGCATGCCCGCGCCGGCGCCCGCCAGGGCGATCAGGAACCAGGGCCGCGCCATCTCCCGCCCGCGAACTCCTTCCCGCCGGCGAGCACGCCGACAATCCGTCTTAGAACGGGCGACGGGAGGGAAGGCAACGGCGCACCGGGCGGATTTCCCGGCGGCGCGCCGTCGAACCTCAGTCCATGATCACTTTGGATATTCGACGGCCGTCCAGATGTCGTCGGAGACGAACTCCCGGTACTTGTCGTAGCCGTCGGTCATTTTCCGGGCGTCGGCGTCGCTCATCATTTGTCGCCCTTCAGCGATCATCGCCTGGTCGCGTGCCTTGTCCGGATCCATGTTCGCCATGCTGGGGTAGTGGGTGATCAGGGCGACGTTGGGGCCGCCCTGGGAATTCAGCTTCACGACCACATTATAGGAATCGATGATGCCATGGCGCTTGGCCATCTCCTGGCCAACGACCCAGGTCTTCTTGAGCCCCGACAGGTAGTCGTCGATGTGGTTGGGATCGACTTTGAGAGTGATGACCTCGGTGGCGCCCTTCTGCGGCGTCCAATCGACCCACGGCTCGGCCGCGGCCGCGCCGGCAAGTCCCAGTCCCGCGCCCAATGCGAGCGCGCACAGTCCATAGTTCATGGTGGTGCTCCTCCCGACCCCCAGCGGGCCTCTTTCCGCAGCACGGCGTTCGCGACGGTCAAGCTCGACCATGCGCTAGATAATTGCAGCTTTGCAATAGAACGGGTTTGGTGATGACGGCTTGGTAAGGCTTGTCTTGTCAGAGGTTGTCGCCGATTGACGGGCGGCGCGGGCAAGCGCGGAGGGTCCCTTAGGTGAAGGTGCTGGTCACCGGCGGCGCGGGCTACATCGGCAGCCAGACCTGCAAGGCCCTGGCTGCGGCCGGCCATACACCCATCGTCTTCGACAACCTCTCGGGCGGCCACCGCTGGGCGGTGCGTTGGGGCCCGCTGGAAGAGGGCGACGTCGGCGACCTCGCACGACTGGCCAGCGTGATGGCGACCCACCGGCCCGATGCCGTGATCCACTTCGCGGCCCTGATCAGCGTCGGCGAGTCCGTCGCGCGGCCGGAGCCCTACTACCGGGTGAATGTCGGCGGCGCGGTCAATGTTCTCGAGGCGATGCGCGCGGCCGGCGTCTCCCGCTTCGTCTTCTCGAGCACGGCCACGGTGCACGGCTCGCCGCCGGCCTTGCCGATCACCGAGGACATGCCCTACGCGCCGATGAGCCCCTACAGCCGCTCCAAGGCCATGGTCGAACAGATCCTCGCCGACAGCGCCGGCGCTTCAGACATAGCGAGCGTGGCGCTACGCTATTTCAATGCTTGCGGCGCCGATCCTGACGGCGAACTCGGCGAAGCCCATCATCCCGAGACCCATCTCATTCCGCTGCTGCTGGACGCAATCCACGACGGCGAATCCCTGATCCTCAACGGTGAGGACTATGACACTCCGGACGGCACCTGCGTGCGCGACTACATTCATGTCGCCGACCTGGCGCGGGCGCATGTGCTGGCCCTCGAGCGGCTGCAACCAGGCTTCCGCGCCTACAATCTTGGAACGGGCGAAGGCTACAGCGTGCGCCAGATCGTCGATGCCGCGCGCAAGGTCACCGGCAGGGATCTGCCGGTGAAGATCGGCCCGCGCAGGCCGGGCGATCCGCCGGCTCAATGGGCCGATCCATCACGCGCAGCCGCCGAACTCGGCTTCCGCGCCGAAGCCTCTTCGTTGGAGTCAATCCTGTCGTCGGCCTGGGCATGGGCGACGAAACCGCCCGCCTACGCCGTCACGTGACTCCGCCGCCCGCCATCCTGAACCTGCGCGACCGGCTGAAGGCGTGGCTTCTGGAGCGCGCCTTTCCGGTCTGGTGGGACCCGGGCGCTGACCATGCCGAGGGCGGATTCCACGACCGGCTGGATATCGCCGGCAAGCCGATCGCTGGCGTCAAGCGCGCCCGCGTGGCTGCCCGGCAGGTGTTTTCCTACGCCGTGGCCGGCGAGATGGGCTGGCGCGGGCCCTGGCGGGCGGCCATGGATCACGGCGTTGCCTTCCTGGGGGCAGGCCACAGGCGCCGCGACGGACTCTATCGTTCTTTCGCCGGCGATCGGGATGACAGGGTTGACCTCTACGACCAGGCCTTCGTTCTTCTGGCCCTTCCTTTGGCCTCCCGGATGGGCGACGAGGCGGCGCCCGAGAAGGCCCGCGCCCTGCTGGACCTCCTGCCGCGCGAAGCCGGCGGCGGCTTCGCGAGCCTGGATGGCGGCGGCCCTGAGGCCAACCCCAACATGCACCTCTTCGAGGCTTTCCTCGCCTGGACCGAGGCCGAGCCGAGCGGGCCCTGGCGTGAGCTCGCAACTGGGCAAGCACGCCTGGCGATGACGCGGCTGATCGATCCTGAATCCGGGGCGCTCAGCGAACACTTCGAGCTCGGCTGGACCGCGCCGCCGACGGCCGAGCGGGTCGTCGAACCCGGTCACCTGTTCGAGTGGGCCTGGCTGCTCCTGCGCTGGAGCGTCATCTCAGGCGACTCCTCCGCCTTCGCCGTAGCCACGCGCCTCATCGAGGTCGCGGAACGCAGTGGCGTCGACCCGGCGCGCCGCGTTGCGGTCAACGCCCTGAATGGGGACCTGGACATGATCGACGCGGGAACGCGGCTGTGGCCTCAGACCGAACGCCTACGTGTCGCCTTGCTCGCCGGCGTCCTTACTGGCGACGCCTCATTCTGGGACGTGGCGATGAATGCCGCCGGTGGCCTCGATCCCTTCCTCGACGTCCCCACGCCGGGCCTGTGGCGAGACAGCCTGGAAAGCGACGATCTCTCGGCGCCGGCGAGCTCGCTCTATCACGTGGTCGGCGCAATCCGGCAGCTGGACGCGGCGGCCAAGGGGCGACCGGCCTGATATCTCAGGCGATCCCTGCGTGCAGGAAGTCGTGCATGCCGATGACGCCCACCGGCACTCCATCCTGGCAGGCGATGAGGAACTGTATCGGGCTGACCCGTTCGGTCATCAGCCTGAGCGCCTCGGTCGCCAGCTGGTGCGGATCGACGGTCACCGGCTCGCGGGTCATGTAGGAAGAGATCGGGGCGGAAAGGTCGGCGTCCGGCAAGGCGCGGCGAAGGTCGCCATCGGTGAAAACGCCCGCCAGCTTCCCCGCCGCATCGGTCACCGCGACACCGCCATAACGCTTGGCGGTCATCTCCATGATGGCCACGGATAGGCTGACGCTTTCAGCCACGCGCGGCACAGCTTCGCCCTTGGCCATCAGGTCGGCTACGGCCACGAGCTGAGTCCCGAGGGAACCGCCAGGATGAAAGGCGCGGAAGTCGGCGGCCGAGAAGCCACGCGCCTCAAGGAGGGCAACGGCCAGCGCGTCGCCAAAGGCCATCTGCATGGTCGTTGAGGTGGTCGGCGCGTGGGTGTTGCGGCAAGCCTCGGCCGCCCTGGGCAGCACCAGGACGATATCCGCGGCCTCGGCGAGGGCGCTCTGCGCCTCCGACGTCACCGCCAGCAGCGGCACGGCGAACCGCTTGCAATAGTGGATCACATCGCGCAGCTCTGGCGTCTCGCCCGACCAGGAGAGGGCCAGCAGCACGTCGTCGCGCGCCACCATGCCGAGATCGCCGTGACTGGCCTCGGCTGGATGCAGGTAAAAGGCCGGCGTGCCGGTGGAGGCGAGCGTGGCGGCGACCTTGCGCGCAACATGGCCGCTCTTGCCGATGCCGGTGACGACGACCCGACCGCGGGCGTCCCGGATTCTCGCGAGCGCCGCCTCGAAGGGCACGCGCAAGTCATTCTCCAAAGCTTCGCTCAGGGCGGTGAGCCCGGCGATTTCGGCCGCGACCGTGCGCACGGCCGAGCGCGCGTGATCGCTGGTCGCGGAGCTCACCTTTGGCGTCGCCGACACGATTGGCCTAAAGCCTCCTCATTGGGCGGCGCGATCCTAAGGCCGCGCTGAAATGCGGGAAAGGGCGCGTCCCATGGCGGCAGGGCGGGCGGCGGCGATCCTCGACCGCGACGGCGTGCTCAACGTCGACCATGGCTACGTCGGCGATCTTGACCGGCTGGAGTGGATCCCCGGGGCGATCTCAGCCGTGAAGCGCCTCAACGGCGCTGGCCTGCTGGTCATCGTCGCCACCAATCAGTCGGGCGTTGCGCGAGGCCTGTTCGGCGTCGATGACGTGGAGGCCGTGCACACGAAAATGCAGGCGGATCTCGCGGTCGCCGGCGCCCACATCGACGCCTTCTATGTCTGTCCCTATCTGCCGGACGCGCCGGTGGTCGCGTTCGCTCATCCCGACCACCCGGATCGCAAACCCAATCCGGGCATGATCTTAAGGGCGCTCGCCGAATGGGAGATCGACCCGGCCCGTGCCATTCTCATCGGCGACAGCGAGCGGGACCTTGAGGCCGGCCGGCGGGCCGGTGTCAGGGTAGTTCTGTTCCAGGGCGGTGACCTTGACGCCTTCGTCGGCGCCCTGACCCTCCCGAAATGAAGCGATACAGCTTTTGTCTCGCGGGGCTGCCGGGCGCAGCTTAAGGGAGCCGCCCCCATGATCCCCTTCATCGATCTCGCCGCCCAACAGGCGCGCATTCGCGAGCGGCTGGACGAAGCCATTGCCCGCGTGCTCGCTCACGGCGCCTATGTAATGGGGCCGGAAGTGGCGGCTTTCGAAAGGGCGCTGGCCGCCTTCGGCGGCGCGAAGCTGGCGCTTTCCTGCGCCAACGGCACCGACGCTCTGGCCCTGCCAATGATGGCCTGGGAAATCGGCGAGGGCGACGCCGTCTTCTGTCCGTCCTTCACCTTCGCCGCCACGCCGGAAGTGATTCCCTGGACCGGAGCCACGCCGGTGTTCGTCGATATCGAACCAGCGACCTATTGCTTGGACCCCGATCACCTGGAAGCGGCCATCGCCGCCGTGCGGGCCGAAGGGCGGCTCGAGCCCCGCGCGGTGATCGCCGTCGATCTTTTCGGCCACCCCGCCGACTATCCGCGCATCGCCGCGATCTGCCGCCAAGAAGGCTTGAAGCTGATCGCCGATTCCGCCCAGGGGTTCGGCTGCACCCTCGGCAAGAAGCATCCGGTCGTTTGGGCGGACGTCGTTTCGACCAGTTTTTTCCCCGCCAAGCCTCTCGGCTGTTACGGCGACGGCGGCGCGGTTGTGACCAATGACGCCGCCCTATGGGAGCGGATGGATTCACTACGTATCCATGGCAAGGCGACCGCTGCCGATGGCGCGTCCCTCGATTCTCGGCACGATCCGAAATATCTCAATGCACGGATCGGCATGAACTCGCGGCTGGACACCCTCCAGGCGGCGATCCTTCTCGAAAAGCTCGCCGTCTTTGACGATGAAATCCAGGCTCGCCAGGTCGTCGCCGAGCGCTATGCGGAGGGGCTCGCCGGCCACGTGACATCGACGCCAGCCGCGGGCGAGGGCGCGGTCTCGGTGTGGGCGCAATACGTCATCGAGCATGAGAACCGCGACGGCCTCTCCGCCCACCTGCGCGGCCAGGGAATCCCGACCGCGGTCTACTACCCCGTACCCATGCATTTGCAGGCGCCCTATGCGGACTTCCCGCGCGGACCAAGGGGCCTTCCGGTCTCAGAGGCGAAAGCGGCGACGGTGCTCGCCCTACCGATGCATCCCTATCTCGCGCCCGAGACCCAGGACCGAATCATCGAAGCGGTGCGCGGCTTCAACGGCTAGAGCGGTAACGACTGTCCGGGCCAGGATCTGTAGGCGGCGGATTGTGGGGCGAGACGGCGGTCGGCTGACGCGCTGAAGTCGCTGCGGGCTCTTGGGTGTTCGAGGGCGTCCCCGGCGCCTTCCCGGCGGACGGAGCGGCAGCAGCGCCAGAAGGTCGGGCGCGATCCAGGTTTGCCCGGCATTCTGCGACGATTTTCGGGTCCACGGTCGGAAGCGTCTCGCCCTTGGGCGGCTTCCCGCCATAGACGACCGGCCGCACGCAGGCTCTTTCAACATCGGACGGGCCGCTTCCAGGTTGGAAGCCTGACTTGAGACAAGCCAGGCGGATCACGCGACAAGGGCTGGGCGCCGGCTGAGCCACGGCGGCGCCGGCCAGACTCGCCACAAGGACGGCTGCGCCCAGGACGCTTTGGCGTGGGCTGACCATAATGGCTCCGATCCGGTCCCATGGGATTCAACGTGCCAAGGCGAAGGCCGATCCCAATTGGACACCGACTGCGGGGCGCCGACGCCAGAAACTGGAATGGCTTCAGGAACCGCCGCCGTCCAGCATCCGCTCCAAGGTCGCAAGTTCATCGGCTTCGCGCGAGGGCTTGTCCCAGCGGATGCGGCCGATACGCGGGAACCGCATGGCGAGTCCGGACTTGTGGCGCGTCGAACGTTGTAGCCCCTCGAACGCGACCTCCAGGACCAGACCGAAATCCTCGTCGGCGCGCACCGCACGCACTGGTCCGAAGCGTTCGGTGGTGTGATTGCGGACGAAGGCGTCCAGCTGCTTCAGCTCCTCATCGGTGAAACCGAAGTAGGCCTTGCCGACCGGCGTGAGGCTGCGGGCGCCCGTCGCGTCCTCGCGCCAGACACCGAAGGTGTAGTCGGAGTAGTAGCCCGAGCGCTTGCCGTGACCGCGCTGGGCGTACATCAGCACCGCGTCGACGCGCATCGGGTCGCGCTTCCACTTGAACCAAGGGCCCTTCGGTCGGCCGGGCTGATAGGTCGAGTCCCATCGCTTGAGCATCACACCCTCGGCCTTGGCCGGATCTCCAGGCGGCGGCGAAGCTCGCAGACCTGTCAGCTCGTCCCACGTCGAGAAGGCCTGCAGCGGAGAAAGGTCGATGGCGGCCGGATCCAGCCCTGCAACGAATGACTCCAGGCGGACGCGGCGCTCCGCGAAGGGAAGGCCGCGGAGATCGTCCTGGCCGTCCAGCAGCAGGTCATAAGCACGGATGCCCGCCGGGAAGTCGGCGACAAGACGCGAACTGGCGCTCTTGCGGTTCAGTCTCTGCTGCAGTTCGCCGAAGCTGCCGATGCTCTCGCTGCGCCGGACCAGCAACTCGCCATCGATGGCGCCCTCGAAATCGAGCGCCGCCAGGACGTCCGGGAAGGCAGGCCCCATGTCCTCGCCGGTGCGGCTGTACAGCCGCCGAACCCCGCCCTCGTTGACCGCCTGTACGCGCACGCCATCCCACTTCCATTCGGCGGCGTATTCGGCCGGGTTCAGCTTCGGGAAGTCATTCTCCGGCTCGAGCGCCTGGGCCAGCATCACCGGCCGGAAGCGGCCGGGCGTCTCTACACTGGGCTGCTCTCCACGACCTTCCAGCCATAGGAAGAAATCACCGTAGGGTGGGGCGAGAGCGTGCCAGATCTCTTCGATCTCACCGACGGCCACACCGCCGAAATCGGCCGCGGCCTGCTTGGCCAGCCGGGCGGAGAGGCCGACCCGCAGGCCGCCGGTGAGAAGCTTCAGCAAGGCCCAACGGCCGATGGCGTCAAGCGTGTCGAGCCAGGCCTCGATCAGGGCCGGCGCCTCGGCCTTGCTGGCGCCGGAAAGGGCGTCGACCACCTCCGCGAGATCCGGCTCGCGATTGGCGCCGGGGTTGGCCGGCCAGATCAGGGCCACGGTTTCGGCAAGGTCGCCGACATAGTCGTATGACCAGGCGAAAAGGATGGCGTCGACGCGGCTTTCGACCAGGCGGCGCAGAAGCGCCGGCTTGGCGGCGTCGAACGCCAGCGAACCGGTCAGCACGGCGAACGCCCAGCCCCGTTCCGGATCTGGCGTCCGGCGCAGGAAATCCGAGACCAGGGTCAGCTTGACGTTGCGCGAGGCGCTCAGGGACAGCCGGTCAAGCAGGTGAGCAAAGGCGCGCATCAGTCCGCTTCGTCGTCGAATCCGGCGAGCGCCAGAGCCTTCCACGGTTGGCCAGCAAGGTCGCACCAGCGGCCGAGCGCCTCCTCGCGGCCGTGGGTGATCCAAACGTCCGTGGGCGCGAGCTCAGCGAGAGTGCCGGTGAGTTCGTCCCAATCGGCGTGGTCGGAAATGACCAGGGGCAATTCGACACCACGCTGGCGCACGCGCGCCCGCACCGCCATCCAGCCGGAAGCGAAGGCGTCGACCGGGTCGGCCAGACGTCTCGCCCAAGGCGTGGCCAGAGCCGACGGCAGAGCAATGACGATCTGGCCGGCGAGGGCGCCCTTCGGCAGACCGGTGGCCGACGCCAGCGGCCCCAGCTCAACGCCGAAGGCGGCATAGAGGGCGTTCATTCTGTCGAGAGCCCCATGGGCGTGGATCGGCGCCTCCCAGCCGGCTTCGCGCAACAGGGCGATCACCCGCTGAGCCTTGCCGAGGCCATAGGCGCCGACTACGTGCGTTCGTTCGGGGAACTGGCGCACCGAAGCCAGAAGGGACTCGATCTCGCCGGTATCAGCCGGATGGCGGAACACCGGCAGGCCGAAAGTGGCCTCGGTGATGAACACATCGCAGGCGACCGGCTCGAAGGGCGCGCAGGTGGGATCGCGGCGGCGCTTGTAGTCTCCGGAAACGACCATGGTCAGCCCGCGCCAGCGCACCACCGCCTGGGCCGAGCCCAGGACATGGCCGGCCGGAACCAGGGTAATCTCGACCCCATCTCGGGCGATCGCGTTTCCGTATTCGAGCGGAAACGTCTGGCGGGCAAAGCCATCGCCGTAGCGCGCCTGCATGATGGCCAGGGTCTGCGGCGTCGCCATGACCAGACCGTGGCCCGGCCGGGCATGGTCGGAATGGCCATGGGTGATCACCGCCCTTTCCACGGCCCGCGCCGGATCGACATGGAAATCACCAGGCGGGCAATAAAGTCCGGCGGGAGTCGGGCGCAGCAGAGAGGTCGGGCGGATCACCCGCTTCGATATAGTCCGGCCGCGGCGTTTGTCCCTATAAGGGCCGATGGCCGAGCCGCCGGAGCAGTCCCTGACCCTCGCCGAACTCGGCGCGCGCATGGCCCAGTCGACGCCCCAATCCGCCGCTCTCGGCTTCCGTCTTGTCTCGGTCGAGCCGGGCCTGGCGACCATGGCGATGGATTACAAGCCCGAGCTGGTCGGCGATCCGGAGACCGGCGTCGTCGCCGGCGGCGTCGTCACCACTCTGCTGGACCATGTCTGCGGTCTGGCGGTCAGTTCGCGGCTGCTCTCTGAAGGGCAATTCACCCGGGTGGCGACCCTGGACCTGCGCATCGACTACATGCGGGCCGCCGAGCCGGGAAAGGCCATTCTCGGGCGCGCCCATTGCTACAAGCTCGGCCACGCCATCGCGTTCGTGCGCGCGGCCGCCTTCGACGTCGACGAGGAAGACCCGGTGGCCACGGCCCAGGCAGCCTTTTCGATCATCCCGACCGAGGCGATCGCGCCTTGAGCGATCCGCGCGCCGAGCGCCTCGCGGCCCTGATCGATTCAGTGCCGTACATCCGGTTTCTCGGCATGCGCGCCGACCTCGCCGGCGATGAAATGACGGCCATCCTGCCGTTCGCCGAGCACTTGGTGGGCAACACCCTGATGCCGGCCCTACATGGTGGGGTCCTGGGGGCCTTCCTGGAAATGACCGCCATCTGCCAGCTTGGCGTACGCGAGCCTCAGCGACGCCTGCCGCGAACCATTGACGTGACTATCGAATACCTGCGGCCCGGGCGGGCGCGCACCACCTTCGCCCGCGCCGAAGTGGTCAAGCTCGGACGGCGGGTGGCCAATGTCCATGTCGAAGCCTGGCAGGAAGCCCGCGCCTCGCCCGTCGCCGCCCTTCGCGGCCATTTCATGCTTGGGCCTGCGACCTGACGCGGGCGCCAAGGCGGATTGACCCCCAGACGGCCGCGCCTTAACGCCCCTTCGATGCTGCAGGGCCTCTCTCCTCTCGCCCGCGAGGCGCGGACCTGGCCGTTCGAGCAGGCGAGGGCCCTGCTCGCGCGTCTGCTGCGCGTTCGTCTGGCCTCGGATGAGGAGCGCGACCTCGCGGCTGCCCTCTTTGCCGAAGACCGGATCGGCGAGGCGCTCGCCGCTCTGCCGGTGCTGGCGCGGCCAGTGATCCTGGAGACCGGCTACGGCGCCTCGGGTCTGCCGCATATCGGCACCTTCAACGAGGTGGCGCGCACCACAATGGTGCAGAACGCCTTTCGAGCTCTCACCGAAGATCAGGCCCCGACCGAACTCGTTTCCTTTTCGGACGACATGGACGCGCTCAGAAAGGTTCCTGACAACGTCCCCAACCGAGAGTCTCTTGCCGAGGACCTCGGAAAGCCTCTGACCTCGGTGCGGGACCCGTTCGGTGAGTTCGACAGCTTCGGCGTCCACAACAACGCGCGTATGCGCGCCTTCCTCGACGCTCATGGCTTCGACTACCAGTTCTATTCCTCCACCGAATGCTATCGGAGCGGCCGTTTCGACGAGACGCTGCGCCTGGTCCTGGAGCGATTTGACGCGGTTCAGAAGGTGATGCTGCCCACCCTCGGGCCCGAACGACGCGCCACCTATTCGCCGTTCCTGCCGATCAGCCCGACCACCGGCCGGGTGCTTCAGGTTCCGACCCTGGAGCGATTCCCTGACCGCGGGACCATTGTCTTCGAGGACGAGGACGGCCACCGGGTCGAGACCCCTGTCACGGGCGGTGCTGTCAAGTTGCAGTGGAAACCGGACTGGGCCTGCCGCTGGACGGCCCTCGGCGTCGACTATGAAATGAGCGGCAAGGATCTCATCGACTCGGTGAAGACCTCGTCGCAGATCTGCCGGATCCTCGGTGGGACGCCGCCAGAAGGCTTCAACTTCGAGCTCTTCCTCGACGAGCACAACCAGAAGATCTCCAAATCCAAGGGCAACGGCCTGTCGCTCGAGGAATGGAGCCGTTATGGGCCGCCCGAGAGTCTGGTCTATTACCTGTTCGGCTCGCCACGCTCGGCCAAGAAGCTGGCCTTTGAGGTCATACCTCGCGCGGTGGACGATTATCTGCAGCAGCTCGAGGCCTACAACCGGCCGCCGGCGACTGGCGGCATCGAAAAGCCCAACAATCCGCTCGACAATCCGGTGTGGAGCGTCCACGGCGGCGCGCCACCGGATCGAAGCTCGCCGGTCTCCTTTGGACTGTTGATCAACCTGGTCTCGGCCTCCAACGCCTCGGACCGCGACATCCTGTGGGGCTTCATCGCCCGCCATCTGCCAGGGGCGACGCCGCAAAGCGAACCGCTACTCGACCGCCTGGTGGACTATGCGGTCAACTACTACGAGGGCTTCGTCGCCCCGACGAAGCGCTTCCGCGCGCCGGACGAGCGCGAACGGGCGGCTTTTGCCGATCTCGTGCGACGCCTTCGCGCCCTGCCGCCGGAGACCAACGAGGCCGAGGTTGTGCAGTTCGAGGTTTATGAGGCCGGCAAGGCGGCCGGCTTCGAGCCACTCAGAACCTGGTTCGGCGCGCTCTATGAGGTGCTGCTCGGCCAGAGCCAGGGCCCGCGCTTCGGATCCTTCGCGGTGATCTTTGGGCTGAGCAACACCATCGACCTCATCGAGCGGGCATTGGCCTAAAGCAGCCGCGCCTCATCGCCCTCGGCGAGCCGTCCAGGCGCGGTCACGTGCACATAGATCCCGCACAGCAGGTGGCCATAGCACTCGTGCAGGCGGCGAGTGACTTCGACGTCTCGCTGCGCGGTCGTCGGGTCGACATCGGGCGCGGCGCAGCGCGTGATGGACTGGGTGACATTGACCCTGACATCGCCCAGGGCCAGTTCGCGGCCGATCCAGCCGTTCTCCTCCCACGGTCGCCAGCCATCGACGTAGAGGTTGGCGCGGAATCTCAGCGGGTCCACCGCCTGACCGATCCTGGTCTCGAAGTCGCGCACGCTGGCCAGGTTGATAATCGAGACGTGGCCTTCGGGATCGTCGAGGAAACGGTGTCCGACGCCGTCCAGCACCTTCAGCGGGCCGGTCGCCGCCTCGCCGAGCAAGGCCTCGAGCCAGGCAGCGAAGGCGGTCTTGCCCCATTCCTCGGCCAGGTGACCGCGGAATTGCGGAAGGCCGGGCGCCCGGGCGACGAGTTCGCCGGTCTTGACGTCGTAATCTGTGCGCGCCACCGCCACTTCGGGGATCTTGGCCAGGACCGTGAAGCTGGACTTGGGGACATGCGCCGGCCGTTCTGGATCGAAGCCAGAGGGGCCATTTTCCACGGCCCATAGGCGATCGCCAGGAAACGGCCGTCCGGCTTCGAGAAAGACGGCGGAAACCTTCTGCGGCGTAAATCCCTTGATCGGGTGACGGTATAATGCGGCGATGCGTCCGGCCATGACGCGTTCCTGCCATGGCTCACGCCGTGATGCGACCAGGATCACTGCTCGAGGGGCACCATGACGCGATTGCCGCGCGCGCCGAAGACGCCGCCCGGGCCGGCCCAGCGCGTCGGATCGTGGTTGGCGGCCACCGCCGTCGCCGCTTGGCGCCGCCTGCGCGGACAGCGCACCGAACCACATCCCGACCTACTGACGCCGGAAGACTATGACGCCGCCGAGCCTGGTCGCGGTCGGGCCGCGGCCGCGCCTTGGCTGATTCCGCCACGCGGCTGGAAGGATATCGCATGGCGCACATGGCACGAGATCGGGCGCGCGCGCCTGGCGGCGCAGGCAGGCGGAGTCAGCTTCTACCTGCTGCTGGCGACCTTTCCGGCCATCGCCGCCTCGGTCTCGCTGTTCGGACTGTTCTCGAACGTCGCGACTGTCGAACAGCAGTTCCTGCATTTTTCGACCATGTTCCCGAGCGAGGCGATCGACTTCCTGGGCGACCAGATGGTGCGCCTGGCCGGGCAGGAGCACGGAACCCTGGGCGTGGCCTTCGTGGTCAGCGCCGCACTGTCGATCTGGAGCGCGAAGGCCGGCATGCAGGCGCTCTTCGACGGCGTAAACCTGGCTTACAACGAGACGGAAAAGCGTCCCTTTCTCAAACGTGCGCTGCTTACATACGCGGCCACCTTGGTCGCGATCCTCTTCATCGTCATCACGACGAGCGTGGCGCTGGCGGTGCCGGAGGTGCTGCACGCGATCGGCTTGCACCGGATCGTCCTCTGGTGGGGCCCGGTGCGCTGGCTGGCGATCCTGGCTTCAGCGGTGGTCGCCTTCACCCTGGTCTATCGCTTCGGACCGAGTCGGCGGCCCGCGCGATGGCGCTGGGTGGCGGCGGGCGGCCTGTTCGCCGCGCTCGCCTGGATGGCAGGGTCCTTCGTCTTTTCCTGGTACCTCAACTCCTTCACGCATCTGGGGGTCACCTACGGCTCTCTGGGGGCCATGATCGGCTTCATGTTGTGGATGTGGCTGTCGGTTCTGATCGTGCTCGTCGGCGCCGAGCTCAATGCCGAGATCGAACACCAGACCGCCTGCGACACGACCATCGGGTTGGAACGGCCGGTGGGTGAGCGCGGGGCGGTGGTGGCCGACACGGTCGGCGGCGCCTTTCCCATGTCGCCGCGGCAGATACGAGAGAACCTCGGGGCCTGGATTTTGCGCGAAATCCGCGGAGCCTTCCGCGAGGTTCTCCGGGCGCTCCGCCTGGGCCGCTGAATGCGCGGGTTGACGATGGAACCCGGCGGGTGACAATCCGTTACCGGCCGTATCTATGGCTAAGGTCGTTGTGACCGGCCGAACGTGCGCGGGGGCGCAGTGGAGAAAAGATTATGAAATTCAAGAACGGCGCCCGGCTCGCCAGCGTGATCATTCTGGGCGCGGCCGGACTGGCTGCATGTGCGACCCCTGGATACGTGAAGAAGAGCGTAGCCGCTGAAGACACGAAGGTCGGCACGCGCATGGACAGTATGGATCAGAACACCCGGGACGCCATGGCCAGAGCCGAAGCGGCCCACAAGCTGGCCGAGGGCAAGTTCCTGTACTCGATGGTCCTGTCAGACGACTCGGTGAAGTTCCCGACCAACGGCCACCAGCTTTCGCCTGAGGCCGAAACGCGGCTCACGGACTTCGTCAACAAGCTCAAGACCGACAACAAGAATGTCTACATTGAGATTCAAGGCCATACGGATTCGACCGGGACCAAGGCTTTCAACATGGAACTGGGCGAGCAGCGGGCCGAGGCCGTGCGCCTGTTCATGAACCAGAATGGCGTGCCGCTGAACCGGATGTCGACCATTTCCTATGGCGACTCCAGCCCGGTGGCGCCCAACGACAACCCCACGGGTCGGGCGCAGAACCGCCGCGTGGTGGTAATCGTGATGACCTGACGCCGGCAGGTCCCTCTTCCGCGGGAGGGGGACCGCTAGCGCCGCCCAAGCAGGTCTGACCAGCGCCACAAGGCCGCGCCCAGAACGAGCTTGGCCGAACTCGGGGCGTCGTTCATGGTGATGACGACGAGTCCGCGCACCGCCTGCTCGCGGCAGGCCGGCGGTGCGAAACCCACTTCCCACAGGATCGCTTCGCGAGCGGCCTGAAGACCCTTGCCGTCGTCCCCGCCGCTCTGCACCCAGTCGCCGTTCCAGACCCGAATGGCGTGGTTGCCGTTCGCCCCCGCCTTGGCGGCGGCGGCGCGCACCAGGGAGTCCTTGCGCAGGGCGTCGCGCAGGCGGGCGGCCATGTCGCAGTTGGCGCGGCCGGCGCCCGCGCCGGCGATCGCCGCGCCGGCGAGTTCAGAGTCCGAAACGCCGTTGTCCGAGCCCTGGACCGGACCGGCAGGCAGGGCGGCGACGCGGGCGGGCGCCGGTGTGGGCCTCGCCAGAGCCTTGCGGGGCGCCTCCTTGGGAGTCGACTTGGCGGGAGCAGGTTCTGGGTTCTTCACCGGCTCGGGAGTGACGGGCGTCTTGGGCGGCGGGGGGACAATCTCCACTGGCACCACCAGCGCGGGCTCGGCGGCCGGCGGCGCGCGAAGATCAGGTTTCACCGAATAGAGAACCAGGGCGAACAGGGCGAGGTGCGCGAACAGGCTGAACGCGGCGGCGGCGAGGCGGCTGTGAGAGCTGCTTCCAGGAATCGAAGACGGCCTTGACGCTACAGCGGCCATGCGCCTTCGTCTCAGGAACAAGCGCCCACGTCCAGACCGGGCCGTTCACGCCACGGAGAGTCAAGTTGAACCCATGGCCGTTCGGCCCCTTCTCGCCGCCGCGGCGGGTCCTGGTGGACCGGCCGGTCGTCGCGTTCGACTGTCCGGTCGCCGGCCGGCGCATCGAATGGGCGGCGAAGGATTTTTTCAATCCAGGTGCGATCGTGCGCGACGGCCAGGTTTTCCTATTGGTCCGGGCGGAGGATCGTGAGGGGCGCTACGCCGGCACCTCTCGGATCGGTCTGGCCAGCAGCGACAACGGCCGTGATTTCGAACTGGCGCCGGAACCAGTCATCTTTCCGGACGACGATGTCTGGCAGGCCTGGGAGTGGCCCGGCGGCTGCGAAGACCCGCGTGTGGTCGAGTCTCCCCAAGGCGGTTACGTCTGCACCTACACGGCGTTCGACGGCAAGGCGGGTTGCCTCTTCACAGCGACCTCCGACGACCTCGTCCACTGGAAAAAGCACGGGCCGGCATTTGCCGACACGCCCTATGTCCGCCGCTCCAGCAAATCCGGCGCGATCATCACCGAACTCAAGGACGGCCGGCTCATCGCCTGCCGCATCGACGGCAAGTTCTGGATGTATTGGGGCGAGGGCATCATCTACGCCGCCGTCTCAGACAATCTCGTCCAATGGACGCCGGTCGAGATGGGAACCGCGCCGGAGTACTACCTGGAATACTCGCCGCAGAGCGGCTGGAAGTCGGTGACACCACCCGCCACCAAGGGCCTGATGCCGATCGCCTCGCCAAGGCTCGGCCGTTTCGACTCGCGTCTGGCCGAGCCCGGTCCGCCCGCCGTCCTGACTGAACAAGGCATCGTCCTCGTCTACAACGGCGGCAACCACCCCAAGCGCGGCGATCCGGACTCGCCGGCTTACGCCTACCAGCCGGGGCAGTTGATCCTCGATCCGTCCGACCCAACCGCGGTCGTGTCGCGGCCGCCCAAGCCGTTTCTCACCATCGACCTGGCCGAAGCTGCGGGACAGGTGGGCAACGTCTGTTTTGCCGAAGGCCTGGTCGCCTTCAATGGCGAATGGCTGCTCTATGTCGGCCTCGCCGACTCCCGCATCGGCGTCAGCGCCGCCCCAATCGAAACCAAAGAGGAACCATGACCGACGTTCTAGCCCCAGCCGATCCCGAGTCCCTGGGCGTCACGCGGGCAGGCCTCGAGAGCATCGATCGCTTCATGGCGGGCGAGATCGCCAGCGGAGAAGTTCCCGGCGCGGCCCTGCTCGTCGCCCGGCGCGGCCGGCTGATTCATCGCTCGGCCCAGGGGGTGAAGAACCTCGCCAGCGGCGATCCGGTCACCGACGAGACCATCTTCGTCATCTATTCCATGACCAAGCCAGTCACCGCCGCGGCGATGATGATCCTCTGGGACGAAGGCCGCTGGTCGCCCAACGATCCGATCGCCAAACACCTGCCCGAGTTCGCCAACGTGAAGGGCCCAGACGGCGCGGCGCCGAACCATCCGCCCACCATGGGCGAGTTGATGACCCACACCGCCGGCTTCGGCTACGGCCTCGTCATCGAAGAACTCGCCGGCCTCCAGCAACTGGATGCGGTTGAAATGGCCTATCACGCCGCCGGCGTGTGGAAGGCCGACAACCTGGCCGACTTTTCCCGCCGGGTCGCGGGGATCAGGCTCGCTTATCAGCCGGGAAGCCAGTTCCGCTATTCGCTTTCCATGGACCTGCAGGGCGCGATCGTCGAGCGCCTGACCGGAGAGAGCCTGCCGGACTTCATGCGGCGACGCCTCTTCGAGCCGCTAGGCATGGTCGACACCGACTTCTTCGTGCCGGAAGCCAAGCGGGGAAGGCTCGCCACGGTCTACCACAAGTATGGCGTTCCGAGCCTGACCGAGGTCGACTTCGCCATCTTCCTCCGTGACGGCAAGGAGATCCCGAAGATCCCGTCGGGCGGTGGTGGTCTCTACTCTACGGCCATGGACTACGCCCGCTTCGCCCAGATGCTGTTGAACCGGGGCGAGCTCGGCAGCGCACGCGTGCTCTCGGAGGCCGCGGTGAAGCTGATGACCACGAGCCACATTCCAGAAGCCATGCTTGAAAGACGCTTCGTGATCGGCGCCCACACCTTTCGGCCAGGCTATGGCTACGGCTTCAACGGCGCGGTGTTTTACGATCCCAAGCTCGCGGGGTCGCCTGTGGGGACGGGCACCTATCAGTGGGATGGCGCCTCCGGCGTCTGGTTCTGGATGGATCCGGAGAACGAGGTCGTCTTCGTCGGCCTCATCCAGCGGATGATGCAGGAAGGCATGGGGAACCATCAGTCGATCACCCAGCAGATGATCGCCGAAGCGATGTTCTGAGCGGCGCGCCGGCTCAGGCAGAGAGCGCCAGCTCCAGGTCGATCTCGTCGCGAATCTCGATGCCGTTCTCGCCGATCAGCGGAATCGACGGTTTTCGCTCGCGCGTCGCCATCACGGCGCCGGGTCGGACAGCCGTCAGCCGAAAGCCACGGCGCTCGTAGAACCGGATGGCCGATAGGTTGTCGTTGGTTGTCGCCAGCCGGAGGGTCCGGCAACCCTGGCAGGCGTCGATGGCACCGGCCATCAAGGCTGAGCCGATCCCGAGACCGCGCGCGAACGCCTCGACGGCCACCAGCTCGGCGCTGGGCCACTCCGCAAAAGAGACCGCCGCCGCGCCCAGGGTCGGGCCGACGACAAGGATCAGGCAGGCGTCGAACCGCCAGTCCTGGGCGCGAACGATGATCGGGTCGCCCCAGCTGGCCGCCAGGACGCCGATGGCGAGGGCCCGCTCATGGCCTCGCCACGCGGGCTTTCACAGGGTCTCTTCGAGGCTCGCCAGGCGGGCGGCCTGGTCTTCGGCGATGAGCGGCTCGATGACCTCGTCCAGCGCTTCGCCTTCGATGATCCTGGGCAGGTTGTAGAGGGTGAGGTTGATGCGATGATCAGTCACCCGGCCCTGAGGGAAATTATAGGTTCGGATGCGCTCTGAGCGGTCGCCCGAACCCACCTGACTCTTGCGCGAGGCCGAGCGTTCGGCGTCGAGCGCCTCGCGTTTCATGTCGTAGAGCCTGGCTCTCAAGACCTTCATCGCCCGCGCCCGGTTCTGATGCTGGGATTTCTCCGATGAGGTGACGACGATGCCGGTGGGCAGATGGGTGATGCGAACGGCCGAGTCGGTCTTGTTGACGTGCTGGCCGCCGGCGCCGGAGGAGCGATAGGTGTCGATCCGCAGGTCCTGGTCGTTGACTTCGATCTCGACGTCGCGCGCCTCGGGCAGCACCGCGACGGTGGCCGCCGAGGTATGGATCCGGCCCTGGGTTTCAGTCTGGGGCACCCGCTGCACGCGGTGCACGCCGCTTTCGAACTTCAGGCGGCCGAACACGCCGTCGCCCTCGATCGAGGCGATGATCTCCTTGTATCCGCCAACCTCGCCTTCGGAGATGCTATCCACCTCCACCTTCCAGCCATGCAGGGCGGCATAGCGCTGGTACATGCGGAAGAGATCGCCGGCGAAGAGGGCCGCTTCGTCCCCGCCTGTGCCGGCCCGCACTTCCAGGATGGCCGAGGCGTTCTCGTCGGCGTCGCGCGGGGCGAGCAACAGGGCGAGCGCGTGCTCGGTCTCCGGCAATCGCTCATCCAGCGCCGCCAGCTCTTCACGCGCTAGGCCCGCCATTTCGGCGTCGTCGCCATTGGCCATCGCCTCAAGGTCCTCGCGCTCGGTCCGTTCGCGAGCCAGCCGCTCCGCCGCTTCGGCCACCGGCCTCAGCTCGGCGTACTCCTTGCCCAGCCGGACGATTTCCGCCGCCTCGCCGGCCGCGCCCATACGCGCCTCCACCTCGTGGAAGCGGTCGAGGACCTGATCGAGCCGGGCCTGGGGAAGACGCAAGCTGGGAATGTCCTTTCCTGAAAGGCGGGCTGTCTACAGCGGCGCGGGCCGGCCGTCACGATCGGGCTTGGCTGACGTGGCGTCGCGTGCCTTAACGTGCGCGGAAAGCACACCCATATCCGGCCTGTTCGCCAGCTATCCTCAAGGAGCTTCACCATGTCCGCCGCCTATATCGTCGCCGCCGTCCGCACAGCCGGAGGCCGCAAGGGCGGCCGCCTCGCCGGCTGGCACCCGGCCGACCTCGCCGGCAAGGTGCTCGACGAGATCGTCGATCGCACCGGCGCCGATCCGGCCCAGGTCGAGGACGTCGTCATGGGCTGCGTTTCCCAGGTCGGCGAGCAGAGCCTCAACATCGCCCGCGGCGCCATCCTTGCCTCGAAGCTGCCGGAAAGCGTGCCCGGCACAAGCGTCGATCGCCAGTGCGGTTCTTCGCAGCAGGCCCTGCAGTTCGCCGCCCAGGCGGTGATGAGCGGCACTCAGGACATCGTCATTGCCGCCGGCGTGGAGAGCATGACCCGGGTTCCGATGGGCCTCTCCGCCCAGCTGCCGGCTCAAAACGGCTTCGGCGTCCCGATGAGTCCGGACCAGCAGAAGCGCTATCCGAACATTCAGTTCAGCCAGTTCATGGGCGCGGAAATGATGGCCGATAAGTATCACCTGACCAGGGACCAGATCGACCAGTTCGCCTTTGACAGTCACCAGAAGGCCATCGCGGCGACTCAGGGCGGCGCATTCAAGGACGAGATTCTGCCGATCACGATCAAGGACGCCGAAGGCGCGGAAAGTCAGCACACCGTCGACGAGGGCATCCGCTTCGACGTCAGCCTCGATGGGATCAAGGGGGTGAAGCTGTTGCGCGAAGGCGGCCGGATCACCGCTGCCTCCTCCAGTCAGATCTGCGACGGTGCGTCCGGCGTGATGGTGGTCTCGGAAAATGGCCTCAAGGCGCTCGGCGTCGAGCCCCTGGCCCGCATCCACCACCTGTCGGTCATCGGTGGCGATCCGGTGATTATGCTGGATACGCCTCTGCAGGCCACGCTCAATGCGCTGAAGAAGGCGGGTATGAGCATCGACGACATCGACCTCTTCGAGGTCAACGAGGCCTTCGGCTCGGTGCCGGTCGCCTGGCTGAAGACCACCGGCGCGGATCCCGCGAGGCTCAATGTCAACGGCGGCGCGATTGCTCTCGGCCATCCCCTGGGCGCGTCCGGCGCCAAGCTGATGACCACCCTCGTCCACGCCCTTCGGGCGCGCGGCAAGACGTATGGGCTGCAGACCATGTGCGAGGGCGGTGGCCTGGCCAACGTCACCATCGTCGAAGCGCTCTAGAAGCTTCGACCCAGCGGTTTGACTTCTGAAGCCTGGCGGTGTGCAAGGCGCCGCCATGGCTTTCGACGTCACCGTGCTCACCATGTTTCCGGAGGCCTTTCCGGGACCGCTCGGCGTTTCGCTGATCGGCTCGGCCTGGCGCGAGGCGGGCCTGTGGCGCCTCGAGACGGTGGACATCCGGGGCTTTTCCAAGGATAAGCGCGGCTTCCTGGACGACACCCCCGCCGGCGGCGGACCCGGCCAGGTGATGCGGGCGGACGTGATCGCAGCGGCGCTGGACAGCGTGGCGGCGGCTGGCCGGCCGCTCTTGTACATGAGCGCCCGGGGAAGGCCCCTGACCCAGGCGCGCGTCGGGGAATGGTCCCAGGCGCCCGGTCTCATCCTTCTTTGCGGCCGGTTCGAAGGAGTGGACCAGCGGGTGATCGACGCCCGCGGGTTCGAGGAGGTCGCGGTCGGAGACGCGGTCCTCGCCGGCGGCGAGGCGGCGGCTTCGGCGGTCATCGAGGCGTGCGTGCGCCTGCTGCCCGGGGTTCTGGGCCAGGCTTCCAGTCTCGCCGAGGAGAGTTTCGAGGACGGCCTGCTGGAACATCCCCAGCTGACGCGCCCCCGGACCTTCGAAGGCCGCGATATTCCCGAGGTCCTGCTCTCGGGCGACCACGCAAAAGTGGCCGCCTGGCGGGCGGCCCAGAGGGTTGAGATCACGCGGGAGCGGCGTCCGGACTTGTGGGCGGCGCGTCTCGCCAATCAACAGGCAAAGGGCGCAGTCAAGCCCGGTACAGATGAAGGAAATTGAGCGATGAACGTGATCGAGGAACTGGAAAAGGCCGAAGCCGCCCGCGTCCTGGCCGGCAAGAGGATCCCCGCTTTCCAGCCGGGCGACACCGTGCGGGTGAATGTTCGCATAAAGGAAGGCGAGCGCGAGCGCGTGCAGGCCTATGAGGGCGTCGTCATCGCCCGCTCCGGCCACGGCCTCCAGGAGAGCTTCACCGTCCGCAAGATCAGCTTCGGCGAAGGGGTCGAGCGGGTGTTCCCGGTGCTCTCGCCGATGATCGAATCCATCGAGGTCAAGCGTCGCGGCGCCGTGCGCCGGGCCAAGCTCTATTATCTGCGCGATCGCCGCGGCAAGTCGGCCCGCATCGCCGAGCGCACCGGCCGCGTCGGGGCCGAAGCCGAGGATTGATCCCGCCCGCTTCGAACCTCGAAGCGGACCATCCGGTCGCTGATTTGATGATAACGCGTGAGCGCGGAATCGCGCCTATAAGAGCGCCATGGCCATCGCGCGCCTGCCCCCTGAGATCGTCAATCGGATCGCCGCCGGCGAGGTGGTCGAACGGCCGGCGAGCGCGGTCAAGGAACTGATCGAGAACGCCCTCGACGCGGTGCCGACGAGCATCGAGGTCTGGGCGGACGGCGGCGGCCTTGCCCGCATCCTGGTCGCCGACGACGGGCGAGGTCTCACGCGCGAGGAGCTGCCGCTCGCCCTCGAGCGCCACGCCACCTCCAAACTGGCGCCCGACGAGGCCGGCGCCTTCGACCTTCTGCGCATCGCCACCCTGGGATTCCGCGGCGAGGCCCTGCCATCGATCGGCTCGGTGGCGAGGCTCGCCATCGCCTCCCGCGCGGCCGGCGCAGCGGAGGCCTGGTCGATCCGCGTCGACGGTGGAGTTGGGCGCGAGGTATCGCCGGCGGCTTTCCCCGGTCCGCACGGCGCCAGAGTCGAGGCCCGCGACCTTTTCTTCGCGACGCCGGCACGCCTGAAGTTCATGAAGTCCGAGCGTGCCGAGGCCATGGCCATCGCCGAGGAGGTGAAGCGTGCCGCCATGGCCAATCCGGCGGTCGCCTTCGGCCTGGACATCGATGGCCGCCGCACCTTGCGCCTGGCCGCCGAGGGCGACGACGAGGCGGGTCGGCTCGCGCGCCTCTCGGCCGTCTTGGGCCGCGATTTCGCCGCCAACGCCCTGGCCATCGACGAGACGCGCGAGGGCGTGCGCCTGTTGGGTTTCGCCGGCCTTCCCACCTACAACCGCGGCAACGCCCAGCAGCAATATCTCTTCGTCAACGGCCGACCCGTTCGCGACAAGCTGCTGAATGGGGCCCTGCGCGCGGCCTACGCCGACTTCCTCGCCCGCGATCGCCATCCGGCCGCCGCCCTCTATCTCGAACTCGACGCCGGCGAGGTGGACGTCAATGTCCATCCGGCCAAGGCGGAAGTGCGCTTTCGCGATCCCGGCCTGGTGCGGGGGCTCGTCATCGGCGCCCTGCGCCATGCCCTCGCCGCCGCCGGCCACCGCGCCTCGACCACGGTTGGCGCCCAGGCCCTCGGCAGTTTCCGCCCAGCCTTCCAGGCGCCGGCGACCGGCTTCTCAGCCTGGCGATCGGGCGGATGGTCACCGGGTCTTCCGGGCGTCGGGGGCGTATCAGCCAGGGCTGAGCCGGCGTTTGCCTACGACGGTCTCGAGGCTGCGCCGTCAACGCCGATCGAATTCGAGCCCCAGTCCTTCCCCCTGGGCGCCGCGCGCGCCCAGGTGCATGAAACCTACATCATCGCCCAGACCGGTGACGGGGTGGTGATTGTCGACCAGCACGCGGCCCATGAGCGCCTGACCTATGAGCGGATGAAGGCCGAGCTCGCAGACGGCGGCGTCGCGCGCCAGGCCCTGCTGATCCCGGAAGTGGTGGAGCTGGACCCGGCCGAAGCCGAGCGCGTCGCCGAGCGGGCCGAAGAACTGGCGTCGCTCGGCTTGGTCATCGAGCCATTCGGGCCTGGCGCCGTGCTGGTTCGCGAAACCCCGGCCCTGCTGGGCGAGACCGACGCCGCCGCCCTCGTGCGCGACATCGCCGACGATCTGGCCGAGCATGGCGCCGCTCTGGCCCTCTCCGAGCGTCTGGCCGAGGTGTGCTCGACAATGGCCTGCCACGGTTCGGTGCGGGCCGGCCGGCGGCTTACCGCCGAGGAGATGAACGCCCTGCTGCGCCGGATGGAGGAGACGCCGCACTCGGGCCAGTGCAACCATGGCCGGCCGACCTACGTCGAATTGAAGCTCGCCGATATCGAGCGCCTGTTCGGCCGCCGCTAGATCCGTTTCAGAAACGCCACCTTGGCCGCGCCCCAACGGCGCTCATCGAGCAGCTGATAGCCAAATGCGGCGAGAGATCCCTCGTCCGCGCCGCGTTCGACCGCAATGAGGGCGCCGGCCGACAAGTGCGCCGCGAGCGCCGGCAGAGCCGCCTCGGCCAGGCCCTGGCTGTAAGGCGGATCGAGGAAGGCGAGGTCGAATGGATCATCGGACAGTAGCGGGAGGCGAATCGCGTCGGCGACGAGGATGCGCGCCCGCTCCGCCAGCCCGAGCGCGGCGAGATTGGCGGTGAGCGCCTCGGCCGCCGCCCGGTCATTCTCGACGAAGAGGCAGTAGGATGCGCCGCGTGACAGAGCCTCCAGGCCAAGCGCGCCCGACCCGGCAAAAAGATCGATAACCTGGGCGCCCACAATCGGCCGTCCCCAGGGCGCATGTTCGAGCACATTGAAGAGCGCTTGGCGCGTGCGGTCGGCGGTCGGGCGCGTCGAGTGTCCCTTCGGCGCCACAAGGACACGCCCGCGTTGCGCGCCGGCCACGATTCGCATGCCCAGGGCCTTTGTCTTTTGCGCTCATTAGCGGATGAGTGGGGCGGGGTCCAAAAGGTGCGGCGATGAGCGTGCTCAGCGTCTGGCGAGGGCTGGGAGAATCGGCGTTTCTCGCCGACGTCGGCCAGCGCGATCGCGAACCGGCGCGCATAGTCGCCGTGATCATTGCCGGCGGCTGCGTGGGCCTGGTGGCCTCGGTCGCCTGCTGGATTCTGATCCTCGTCCCATACACCGTCTATATCGGCTACGGCCGCGAGGGGATGCTGGGCCTTGGCAAGGCCGCCTTGCGATTCGAAGATAACCACTTCCAAGATGTCGGCATCACCCTGGTTCGGCTGTTGGCGTCGACGGCCACCGATGGGGCATTGCCCCTGGCTTTCGTGTCCCTGGCGGCGGTGATGACCAGTCGGCCGTTCCAGCACTATGTCACCGCCGCGCCACGCGTACGCTGGCGCCTGCTGGTCCTGGGTCTTGGCCTTTCCTTCGCGGTCATCGCTCCGCTGCTCATCGCCACGGAGATCGGGGCCCCGTCGGCCAGCCCGGCGCCGGTGACAATCCTGTCGCCAGACTTGGCGAGGCGGGCGGTCTTCGTCATCGGCGCTCTGCTGCTCGTGCCCTCGGCGGCGGCTGAAGAACTGATGTTCCGCGGCTGGCTGATGCATCAGATCGCCGCCTTCACCAGGAGCCCCGGCCTTCTGATTTTCGGCACCGCCATCGCCTTCTCGGCGGCCCACTTGGACTTCGCGCCGGACGCCTTCCTTGCCAGAGCGGTGATGGGCGCGGGCTTCGCCTACATGGCCCTGCGCCTGGGCGGCCTGGAGCTGGCCGTGGGCGCCCACGCCGCCAACAACATCCTTTTCATCCTTTTCGTGGCCCCCTTCGGACTCCACGAGCGGGCCGCGCCCGGCCCGTGGCTCGGCAACTTCGGCCTTGTGGCCGGCTATGTCCTGATCACCGAGGCAGTTGTTCGCATAGGGCCTCTGCGCCGGTGGGCCCACGTCGCCGGCGAAGAGGTCTCCCCGGCGTTGGCTTCGCCGCTCCTCGCGTGAGGTTTAGGCGCATCGTCATCTTGGGCGTCGCCGGGACCGGCAAGACGACATTTTCGCGCAAGCTCGCCGCTCGGATCGGCGCGCCGCATGTGTGTCTTGACGCAATCTGGCCGCCGGGTCTGACGCCTGAGGATATGCCGGCGTTTCGTAAGCTCGTCATTGAGGCTCATGCCGGCGATGCCTGGGTCAGCGATGGCAACTTCGCAGCCGCCACATTCGATCTACGCCTGCCGCGCGCCGACCTGGTGCTTTGGCTGGAACGGCCGAAGTGGCGGAGCCGGGTCAGTGTCGTCCGCCGCCTCTTCGAGCGTGGCCAGCATCACACCTGGGGCAAGCTGCCGGACGCATTGTGCTTCATCGCCCGCTTCGACCGCGTCAACCGGCCGAGGATCATGGTGGCGCTTGCCGAACACGGGCCGGATGTCCCCCTCCGGCGGCTGTGGTCAAGGACGGAGGAGGCGGCCTTGATCTCTGAACTTGGCGGCTAGGACTTCGCCGGCGGCCGGCGTCGGGACGGCGGCCGGGCCTTGGCCCAGCCAGGCTTGTAGGTCTTTCGCGCGGGCGCCGGCGCCGGTGCGGGCATCGTCGGGCCGCGACGGTGATCGGTTCGGGCAATCACGGCTTCTGCCGACTTCCACAGCACGCGATCGCCCCGTGGCAGGTTGTTCGGCGCGATGTAGTCCCCGAGCTGCTCGCGGACGACCCGAGGGCCGATCTCTTCCAGGGAACTCGGGGCGAGGGTCCCAAGCGAGAACGGTCCATAAGCCACCCGGATCAGGCGATTGACCCTCAGGCCCAGCGCCTGAAGCACGCGGCGCACCTCACGGTTCCTGCCTTCGGCGAGGGAGAGGCTGATCCACACATTGGCGCCAGCCGGCCCTTCCTTGGCCTTGTCGATCTGCGCTTCGATCGCGCCATAGCGCACGCCCTCGATGGTGATCCCGTCCTGCAGGGCGTCGAGCCTCTTCTGGTCGATGCGTCCGAAGGCGCGGGCGCGATAGCGGCGCTTCAGGCCCGTAGCGGGCAGTTCGAGAGCGCGCGCCAGGCCGCCGTCGTTGGTTAGCAGCAGCAGTCCCTCGGATGTCAGATCAAGACGACCGACACTGATCAGCCGGGGCAGGCCGGCGGGCAGGGCGTCGAACACGGTGGCCCGTCCTTTCGGGTCGCGGTGGGTGGTCATCAGTCCGGCGGGCTTGTGGTAGCGAAAGAGCCGCGCCGGCTCGGCCCGTGCCACGGGTTCGCCGCCGACGGTCAGGGTGTCTTGCAGGCCGACTTTCACCGCCGGGCTCTTCAGCACCACCCCGTTGAGCACCACCTGGCCCTCGGCGATCAGACGCTCGACCTCGCGGCGGGAGGCGACACCGGCCCTGGCCAGTGCCTTGGCCACGCGCTCGGTCGCGCCGGCCGTGGGCGCTTGACCGGGCGTTGCTGGCGGTCTTGGCTTTCCCGGATGGCTGACCATGACGAAGCGACCATGCGCATCGCGCTCGAACTGGCGCAAGCGGCCGCCAATGCCGGCGAGGCGCCGATCGGGGCGGTGATCCGCGATCCGGCGAGCGGGGAGGTGATCGCCAGCGCCGCAAACGCGCCGATCGCGTTGCAGGACCCAACCGCACATGCCGAAATCCTCGCAATCAGAGCGGCGGCGGCGAAGCGCGGCAATTATCGCCTGACCGGCCTCGAGCTCTTCGTCACTCTCGAGCCGTGCGCCATGTGCGCCGGGGCGCTCAGCCACGCTCGCATCGGCCGGCTTGTCTTCGGCGCCGAGGACGCCAAGGGCGGCGGCGTCATCCACGGAGCGCGGGTCTTTGACCAGCCAACCTGCCATTGGCGGCCCAAGGTCGAGTGCGGCCTGCTGGCCGACGATAGCGCCACGCTGCTCAAGCGATTCTTTCGGGAGCGGCGTTAGACTCCAACGACTTCGCCAAACCCGTGCTTGATATCCCGGTTGCTACTAACTATGTAACATATTACTAACTTAACTAACTAAAGCAGTCATTCAATGTCAAAATACGACCAGCTTGGAAACCACCTGCGCGCCCAAACTGGAGAATGGCATCCGATGACATTTGGCGAGATCGAAAATGTCTTGGGCTTCGCATTGCCGAACTCCGCTCGAAAGTATCGGCCATGGTGGGCCAATCAATCTGATGGAGCCCACGTCCAGGCGCAGGCCTGGATGCGCGCGGGCTGGCGGGTCTGGAGCGTGAATTTCGCCTCTGATCGCGTAGATTTTCGACGGACCGCGGCGAATCCGTCCGCGGGTCTATCGGAAGGGGCGGTTACACCCTTTCGCAGTCAGGCGCCGACGGCCGACCGCGCTGACCTTCTTGCCTTTGATCGCGCAAAGCTCAGTATCACCGCCCGTCGGATCCTGGACGACTACATGAATGAATTCGGCGGCGATGTGCAGAAGGCTCTGGATCGAGCTCTGCACGAGGCGAGGATGGCCTATCGGAACCAGATCCTTGACAGTATCCCTAGAGGAAAGCCCTCCGGAGTCAGCAGTGTCGACTTGATCCGGGAGGATCGGGATGCCGCCCGATGAAGCGCAACCCAAACTCGTTTTGGACGCTTCCGTCGCCGCGAAGTTTTGGTTCGATGAAGACGATTCCGAATTCGCAATAGCTCTGCAGAAGCGAGTGACCTCACTTGCGCCCGACTTTCTGTTCGTGGAAGTGGCAAGCGTCGCCGCGAAGTTGGTACGGCGAGGGCTGACGACCGGTGACCGGGCCGAGCGCGCACTGCGTGAAGTTGGCGAAGTCGTCGACGTATGGACCCCCTCGCCGGAACTATCCGCCCGCGCTTATGAGCTCGCCCGAGACCACGGTGTTTCGGTTTATGACGGTCTCTACCTCGCGCTGGCCGAAACTGAGGGGACGGCCGTGCTCACAGCGGACGCTAGGCTGGTCGAAAAGGTCCGCGCCGCAGGGCTTGATCATCTTGTGCGACCGCTTTCGGAGTCCGATCCTTCCTCACAAACCTGAGAAGGAGAACGGACATGGGATTGTTGGACGGAAAGGTCGCCATCGTCACCGGCGGCGCCAATGGCCTGGGCGAAGCCTATTGCCGCCTGTTCGCCAAGGAAGGCGCGTTCGTGGTGGTCAATGATTTGGGCGGGGCGCGCGACGGCACGGGAATGGATCAAGGGCCGGCCCAGAAGGTGGCTTCTGAGATCATGGCGGCGGGCGGCCGGGCGGTGGCCAATGGCTCCGATGTCTCCACCGTCGAGGGGGGCGAGGCGATCCTCAAGACGGCGCTCGATGCCTTCGGCCGGGTCGACATCCTGGTCAGCAACGCCGGCATCCTGCGCGATCGCACTTTCGCCAACACCAGCGAGGCGGAATGGGACGCCGTGGTCAAGGTGCACCTCAAGGGCGCCTATTGCGTCACCGCGCCGGTCTGGCGGTGGATGCGCGACAACGCGGTCAAGGGCGTGATCGTCCTGACTTCCTCGACCAGCGGTCTCATCGGCAATTTCGGCCAAGCCAACTATGGGGCGGCCAAAGCCGGCCTTTATGGCCTGATGCGGGTGCTCTCCATCGAGGGACGCAAGTACGGCATCCGCGTCTGGGGCCTGGCGCTCGGCGCCTACACCCGCATGACCTCCGACCTGCCGGGCCGGCGGGATCGCGAACCCGACCCGCTGTCGCTGCCCGCCGCCGTAGCCCCGTCGGTGCTCTACATGGTCAGCGACCTGTCCGGCGATCGCACCGGCATCATGCTGGGCGCCTCGTCCCGCGGCGTGCGTGAATTGAAGATCCTGTCAGCCGAGGGGTTCAAGCCGTTCGACGGCTGGACGGCCAAGGACCTGGCGAAACATGCCGACGAGGTTTTCTTCGCCGAGGATCGAATCTTCGCCTACCCGACGACGTAACGTCACTTGTTCCCTTGCGCGTCGCGTGCCATAGTTTTTCAAACAACTGTTTGAACGGAGGCCGGCCATGGATTTCGACTATTCCCCCCGCCAGAAAGAGCTGATGCGGCGCGTATCGGACTTCATGGACGAGCACATCTATCCGGCCGTGCCGATCTATGAGCGGCAGCACGAAGAAGGCGAGCGCTGGAAGGTCATCCCGATCGTCGAGGAGCTGAAGGCCAAGGCCAAGAAGACCGGCCTGTGGAACATGTTCATGCCGCCCACGGCCGGCCATCCGCAGCTCGACGACACCTTCGAGTTCGAAGGCATCCAGCTCACCAACCTCGAATACGCGCCGATCTGCGAGATGTTCGGCCGCGTCGGTTTCGCCTCGGAGGTGTTCAACTGCTCGGCGCCGGATACCGGCAACATGGAGGTGCTGAACCGCTTCGGCTCCCGCGAGCAGAAGGAACAATGGCTGCGCCCGCTGATGAACGGCGAGATCCGTTCGGCCTTCCTGATGACCGAGCCGCGCGTGGCCTCCTCCGACGCCACCAATATCGAGACCGAGATGCGCCGGGAGGGCGATCACTATGTGATCAATGGCCTGAAGTGGTGGTCCTCGGGCGTCGGCGATCCGCGTTGCAAGGTCGCCATCGTCATGGGCAAGACCAATCCGGCAGCCGCCCCTCACCAGCAGCAGTCGCAGATCCTGGTGCCGCTCGATGCGCCCGGCGTGAACGTCAAGCGCATGTTGCCGGTGTTCGGCTACGACGATGCGCCGCATGGCCACGCCGAGGTCGAGCTCAATGACGTCCGCGTACCGGTGGACAATCTGATCCTGGGTGAAGGTCGCGGCTTCGAGATCTCCCAGGCGCGTCTTGGGCCCGGTCGCATCCATCACTGCATGCGCACCATCGGCGCCGCCGAGGTGGCTCTGGAAAAGATGTGCAAGCGGCTGATGACCCGGACGGCGTTTGGCAAATACGTCTCCGAACATTCGGTCTGGGAGCAGCGCGTGGCCGCTGCCCGCACGGACATCGAGATGAACCGCCTGCTCTGCCTCAAAGCGGCCGACATGATGGACAAAGCCGGCAACAAGTCCGCCCGGCTGGAGATCTCGATGATAAAGGTCTCGGCGCCCAACATGGCTCTGAGAATCATCGACGACGCCATCCAGGCTCACGGCGGCGGCGGGGTCACCTCCGACTTCGGCCTCGCCCGCGCCTACGCCAGCCAGCGCACCCTGCGCTTGGCCGACGGGCCCGACGAGGTGCACAACCGCACGATCGCGCGCATGGAGTTCGCCAAGTACGGCGACTTGCAGGCCAAGATCCGGGCGGAGAAGCAGGCCGAACTTCTGCCCGTTGGCTCGCGCTAAGCGCCGGCCAGGGCTGACTTAGGCCTTCATTCGCCGAAGCGCCTGGGCCATTGTCGGCCCGCGCGAGGAGGCGGCCCTTTGGTTCGCGACATCGAACTGCTGGTCAATGGCGAGGCGCGCTCGCTAGCTGAGGACGAAACCGCCTCGCTACTCGACGTGCTGCGCAATCGGCTGGACCTGAAGGGCGCCCGCTACGGCTGCGGGGCGGGACAGTGCGGCGCCTGCTTCGTGCTGATCGACGGCGAGGCGAAGGCCGCCTGCCAGGTCGAAGTGGGTCTCCTGACCGGCAAGGCGATCGTCACACTGGAAGGGCTCGGGACGCCCGAACGGCCGCACCCGTTGCAAGCCGCGTTCCTCGAGTTCCAGGCCGGCCAATGCGGCTATTGCCTGGCCGGCATCCTGATCGCCGCCAAGGCTCTGCTCGACCGCAACCCGCATCCCAGCCGCGCCGACATCGCCCGGGCCCTGAGGAGCAATCTCTGTCGGTGCGGCGCGCATAACCGGATCCTGGCCGCCGTGGCTCGGGCCGCGGGGCGAATGGCCGAGGCGGCGCCGTGATCCCCGCCAACCTCGCCGCCAATCCACGCCTCGATACCTGGGTTGGGTTCGAGACGCTGGGCCAGGTGCGCATCGCCGTCGGCAAAGTCGAATATGGCCAGGGCGCCCTGACGGGCCTCGCCCAGATAGCAGCCGAGGAGCTGGACGTGGCGCCCCGCCGTCTGACCATGGTCAACCCCCAGACCGACCGCTCGCCGGACGAAGGCCTGACCGTGGGCAGCATGAGCATCGAGACCTCCGGCGCCGCGGTCCGCGCCGCCTGCGCCGAGGCTCGGGCGCTATTCGTCCGCGCCGTCGCTGACCGCCTGATCTGCGCGCCTGACGAGATCGACATCCGCGACGGGGCCTTCTTGCACGCGGGTGCGGCCACAGGCCTGGATTACTGGAAGTTGGCGCCTGACGTGGACCTTGCGGTCGAGCCGAGCGGCGAAGCACGGTGGAAGACGCCGGACCGCCACCGCCTGGTCGGCCAGCCGCTGGACCGGCTTGACCTGCCGCCCAAGGTGTTCGGCGCGGCCTATGTGCACGATCTCGAGCTGCCCGACATGCTGCATGCCCGGGTGCTGCGCCAGCCTGGGCCCGAGGCGGAGCTGACCGACCTGGACGAGGGCGCCATCCGGCGGGCGGCGGGCGAGGGGCTCGAGATCGTTCGCGATCGCGACTTCGTGGCCTTAGTCAGCCCATCCGAGCGCGACGCCGCCGCGGCCCTGTCGGCCGCCGAACGGACGGCGGTGTGGCGACAGGCCCGCGATCTCGCGCCCAGTCTGTCCGAGGCCGTGTCGCTGAAGAGGCTGGTAAGCGAAGACTTTGCCGTCGGCGATCCGGCGACGGAAACCTCCAACCGGCGTCGACATCAGGCCGTCTATAGCCGGCCCTACATCGCCCACGGCTCCATAGGCCCTTCCTGTGCGGCAGCCCGGTTCGACGACGGGCGCCTGACCGTCTGGACCCATGCCCAGGGCGTCTATCCGCTGCGGAGCCTCCTGACGCGGGTGTGCGCCCTGGCCGCCGAAGACATCACCGTCATCCATGCCCAGGGCGCGGGAACCTATGGCCACAACGGCTCGGACGACGCGGCGGTCGACGCCGCGGTGATCGCCCTGCGCCTGCCGGGCCGGCCGATTCGGGTTCAGTGGCGGCGCGAGGACGAATTCGGCCATGAGCCGCTGGGCACGGCCATGCACATCGAACTGGCTGCCGAACTGGACGCCGGCGGCGCCTTGGTCGACTATACCGCCGAGATCTGGAGCGGGTCCCATACCGGCGGTCGCGGGCGGGCTCTGGCGCAGGCCGGACTTGGGCATCCGCCGCCGCCCGCAACGGCGTTCATCGGTCCGGGCGGGATGCGGTTCAGCGGCGCCATCCTCAACGCCACGCCCTCCTATGACATCCCCGCGCGCCGCTTTGTCGAGCACGCGGTCGCTGCGACGCCCGTGCGTACCTCTTCCCTGCGCGGCCTTGGCGGGCCTGTGAACACCTATGCCGGCGAATGCTTCGTCGACGAATTGGCGGCGATCGCGGAGGCCGATCCTCTGACCTATCGCCTGGCGATGACCTCCGATCCGCGCGGCCGCCGGGTCATCGAGATGGCGGCGTCGATGGCAGGGTGGGGCGGGCGGGGACCCGCCGGCTCCGGGCATGGCCTTGGCGTGGCCTACTGCCGTTACCGCGACCGCGGCGCCTATGTCGCCGTCGCGGCGGCGCTGCGCGTGGAGACCGAGGTGCGGCTCGAACACCTGTGGTGCGCTGTCGATTGCGGCCAGGTGATCAATCCCGATGGCGTGCGCAATCAGTTGGAAGGCGGAATGATCATGGGAGCGAGCTGGGCTCTGAAGGAGCAGGTCCGTCTCGGCGGCGCCGGCGTGCTCTCGCTCACCTGGGACGACTACCCCATCCTGCGGTTCGACGAGATTCCGCTTGTCGACATCGAACTGGTCATGGCCCAGGACCAGCGGTCCGTCGGCGTTGGCGAGGTCTCGCTGGGGCCAGCCATGGCCGCCATCGGCAACGCCTTGGCCCACGCGCTCGACGCGCGCATCCGCGATCTGCCCTTCACCCGCGAACGGATCGCCCAGGCGTTGTTGGCGCCCTGACCAGGTTCGAGATCAGAGCTTCGGAGGAATTCTAGTTCCCGTCCGAACGCTCACGCCTTGTGCGCCGGCCGCTTCGAGCGCCAGGCAGCCTGGCCCTCTCGACGATTGAGATCGGCTTCGCCCTCGGCCAGGTAAGTCCTGGTGATCGGGAGAGCCTGGATGTTCTTTGCCAGTTGCAGCTGGAAATTCATGTGGTCACCCCAGCGAAAGCCCATCTCGGCCCCGGCGAGATAAAACTCCCACATCCGGCAAAAGCGCTCGTCGTAGAGCGCCGCCATCTCCACGCGTTTGGCTTGGAAGCGGTCGTACCAGGCTTGCAGGGTCTTGGCGTAGTGCAGGCGCAGGATCTCGATGTCGGTGACAATTAGACCGGCTCGCTCAACCGCCGGCAGCACCTCGGACAGGGCCGGGATGTAGCCACCGGGAAAGATATACTTGGCAGTGAAGAAATCCGTGGCGCTCGGTCCCGACCAACGGCCGATCGAGTGGATCAGCGCCACGCCATCATCGGTAAGGCGGGCCGCGATCTGGTCGAAGAAAGCCTGGTAATTCGGCCGGCCGACGTGCTCGAACATGCCGACCGAGACGATGCGGTCGAACTGCCCGGTCAGGTCGCGATAATCGGTGAGCGAGAAGCGCACACGGTCGGAGAGGCCCGCCGCCTCGGCCCGTCTCCGGGCGGTGGCGAGCTGTTCGTCCGACAGGGTGATCCCTTCGACTGTGACGCCGTCGCCGGTCGCCAGGGTCAACGCCATGCCGCCCCAGCCGCAGCCGATGTCGAGCACCCGCTGGCCCTCGGCAAGCGCCAGCTTTGCGGCAATGTGCCGCTTCTTGGCCGCCTGGGCTTCGTCCAGGCTCATGTCGTCGTGTTCGAAATAGGCGCAGGAGTACTGCATGTCGGCGTCGAGGAAGCCGCGGTAGAGTTCGCCTGACAGATCGTAGTGATGGTGCACGTTTCGCCGGGCGGAGAAGCGGGCGTTGTGTTCCTCGGTGAGGGACCGCCACGCCCGGCGCATGGCGCCCGGGCGATGATAGACGACCCTTCCCACGCCGTTGCGGCCGGCGAGGTCCAGCAGGTCGCGGATGCCTCCGGTCTCGAAGGCGAGGCGCCCGTCCATATAAGCTTCGCCGGTGCCGAGCGACGGCTTGGCGGCGATTCGTGCGAGGGTCATCGCTCCGGTGATGACGACCGCGACCGGCGTTCCTCCGCCATCGCCCAGAGTCAGCCTCTTGCCGCCCGGCAAGGTCACCTCGAGCGAGCCCAGCCGAAAAATGCTCCTGAGAAACCCTTCTATATCCAACGACCTGACCCTTCTTCCGTGGACAGACGTGGCGCTCCAGCTCCCCAGCACCGGCGACTAGCTCCTTTCGCGCACATGACCTTGACTCACAAGGGCGCGGCGCCTATTTCGCCGCCGTTGGCACTCACCATGCCCGGCTGCTAACGGCCGACGGAGAGTTGCCAAGACCGCTCATTGCAAGAGATTGTCACTCACGGAGAGAAAATCCATGGCGTTTCGTCCGCTCGGCGACCGCGTCCTCGTCCGCAGGGTCGAGGAAGAAGAGAAGACCAAGGGCGGGATCATCATTCCCGACACGGCCAAGGAAAAGCCGCAGGAAGGCAAGGTTGTCGCCGTCGGCCCTGGAGCCCGCGACGATTCCGGCAAGATCCAGCCTCTGGATCTCAAGGCCGGCGACCGCATCCTGTTCGGCAAGTGGTCCGGCAGCGAAATCAAGCTCGACGGCGAAGACCTTCTGATCATGAAGGAAAGCGACGTCCTGGGCGTGCTGGACTGATCCTCATCCCCTCACAACCTATTCGGAGAGCCTGAACCATGGCTGCCAAAGACGTTCAATTTTCCACCGACGCGCGCGACCGTATGCTGCGCGGCGTCAACATTCTGGCCAACGCCGTCAAGGTGACGCTGGGCCCCAAGGGCCGTAACGTCGTCCTCGAGAAATCGTTCGGCGCGCCCCGCTCGACCAAGGACGGCGTCGCCGTGGCCAAGGAGATCGAGTTGGCCGACAAGTTCGAGAACCTCGGCGCTCAATTGCTGCGGGAGGTCGCCTCGAAGACCAACGACAAGGCCGGCGATGGCACCACCACCGCCACGGTTCTCGCCCAGGCCATCGTCGTCGAGGGCACCAAATCGGTGGCCGCCGGCATGAACCCGATGGACCTGAAGCGCGGCGTCGACAAGGCGGTGATCAAGGTCGTCGATCATATCAAGTCGACTTCCAAGAAGGTCACCACCAATCAGGAGATCGCTCAGGTGGGCGCCATCAGCGCCAACGGCGACACCGAGATCGGTGACATGATCGCCAAGGCCATGGACAAGGTCGGCAACGAGGGCGTGATCACGGTCGAAGAGGCCAAGAGCCTCGACACCGAACTCGATGTCGTCGAGGGCATGCAGTTCGACCGCGGCTACCTGTCGCCTTATTTCATCACCAACGCCGAGAAGATGGAGGCCGTCCTCGAGGACCCGCTGGTTCTGCTCTACGAGAAGAAGCTCTCCTCGCTGCAGCCTCTACTGCCGGTGCTGGAAGCGGTCGTCCAATCGGCCCGTCCGCTGCTGATCGTCGCCGAGGACATCGACGGCGAGGCCCTGGCCACCCTGGTCGTGAACAAGCTGCGCGGCGGCCTGCGCGTGGCCGCGGTCAAGGCGCCGGGCTTCGGCGACCGCCGCAAGGCCATGCTCGAAGACATCGCCGTTCTGACTGGCGGCCAGTTGATCAGCGAGGATCTCGGCATCAAGCTCGAGAACGTCACCCTCGAGATGCTCGGCAAGGCCAAGAAGGTGGTCATCACCAAGGATGACACCACCATCGTCGACGGCGCCGGCGCCAAAGCCGACATCGATGGCCGCATCGGTCAGATCAAGCGGCAGATCGAAGACACCACTTCCGACTACGACAAGGAAAAGCTGCAGGAACGCCTCGCCAAGCTGGCCGGCGGCGTGGCCATCGTCCGCGTCGGCGGCTCGACTGAAGTCGAGGTGAAGGAAAAGAAGGACCGCGTCGATGACGCCCTCAACGCCACCCGCGCGGCGGTCGAGGAAGGCATCGTCCCCGGCGGCGGCGTGGCCCTGCTCAAGGCCGGCAAGGCGCTGGATGGCTTCAAGGGCGACAACCCCGACCAGGACGCCGGCATCGCCATCGTCCGCCG
This sequence comes from Caulobacteraceae bacterium, assembly GCA_036491275.1. Classification (GTDB taxonomy): domain Bacteria; phylum Pseudomonadota; class Alphaproteobacteria; order Caulobacterales; family Caulobacteraceae; genus Acaudatibacter. The sequence continues at coordinate 66,645 of DASXCH010000196.1, read as the reverse complement.
CGCCCTGCAGGCGCCGATCCGCCAGATCGCCGAGAACGCCGGCGTCGAAGGCTCGATCGTGGTCGGCAAGGTCCTCGATGAGGCCTCGGGCACCTTTGGCTTCGACGCCCAGACCGACAAGTACGTGGACATGATCACAGCCGGCATCATCGACCCGACCAAAGTCGTTCGCACCGCCCTGCAGGACGCCGCCTCGGTGGCCGGCCTGATGATCACTACCGAAGCTGCGGTTGTCGAAGCGCCCAAGAAGGCGGCCGCCGGCGGCGCTGGCGGAATGCCCGGCGGCATGGGCGGCATGGGCGATATGGACTTCTAGTCCAGAACCAACAGCCTCAGGCTATCTGGAGGGCGGCGTCCGCTTGCGGGCGTCGCCCTTTTCTTGTCTCGTCCGGGCTGCGTTCAGCGCTTCCGGCGCTTGGCCTCCAGCTGGGCTGAATAGGTCGAAAGCTCAGAAGGGCTGATCGCAGATGGAACGACGGCCCACGGACTCATGACCAGGCGGCTCATGGCAAGTCCGAACAGGCTGGAGCGACTCATCCCCCAGCGGGAAGCGAGGTCATCGGCCCGCTCGATGAGGCTCTTGGGGAGATAGATATTGACCCGCTCGGAGGGATCTGGCGGCGTCGCGCCCAGCGACAGGAAGGCGACCAAATCAGCCTCTGTCGGGACCTCTATGGCGTCGTAGGGCGATGGGACGGGCAGGGGCGAGCCGACTTCGGCCGCCGCCTCCAGGGCACGCGCCAGCGCCTCCTCAGCCTTGGCCGCCGCTTCTTCCTGGCTCTTCCCCGCCGCGACGCAACCTGGAAAGTCGGGAAACCAGACGCCGAAAACCCCGCCTTCGCCACGTTCCAGCACGGCGGGATACCATCGCTTGTTCATGTGTGTGAATTAACACACAGCGGCCCGGAGCGCCACTGGCGCCCACTGGTGTTTCCCGCCGCCTCGGATCACCGGTCCTTTTCGACGATCGAGCTGATCAGCCCACTGGCCGCCCAGCTGACCAGACCCAGCACGATCACGGTCAGAACCAGGGCCACGAAGCCATGGATGTGGATCGCGTGGATGAAGAGGGTCACGAGCCACAGGGTGATGGCGTTCACCACGAGGAGGAAAAGGCCCAGGGTCAGGATGGTGATCGGCAAGGTGAGAATCGTCAGGACCGGCCGCACGAAGGCGTTGATGATCCCGAGCAGGACTGCGCCTTCGAAGAGCGCAACTGTGGTGTCGATATGGACGCCCGGCACGATTTTGGTGGCGATCCAGAAGCCCACGGCCGTGGCCACGGCTTGAAGGATGAAGCGCAGCATGAGGTGTTCCTTTGGCCAGTTCGCCGCCTCACTCTAGCCAAGTCAGTTGGCCATGAAAGCGGGGATTGGAGTACGCCGATAAGTTGACGTTGACGCGCGCGTAAAGCAGCGGTAGGGCGAACGCGACGGCGGGGGCCGAGTTCGCCGCCGCGCAGATGATCGGAAAGGGAGCCGTAGACCCAGCCATGCCCATGGAGCTTCGCCGTCCCGAACGGACCTTCACCATCCGCCAGCTGTGCGTCGAATTTTCCTGCACGCCCCGCGCCTTGCGCTTCTACGAGGACAAAGGCCTGCTTTATCCCGCCCGCCAGGGTCTCAACCGCGTCTATTCCTACCGCGACCGCGCCCGCCTGCAGCTCATCCTGCGCGGCAAGAGCGTTGGCCTCGCCCTGGCTGAGATCCGCGAGATCCTGGAGGCTTATGACAAGGGCGACGGCCTGGTCACCCAGAACGCCCTGGCGCTCAAAAAATTCCGCGCCCGCATGATCGCCCTTCACCAGCAGCGCGAAGATATCGACCATGCCCTGGAGGTGCTGGAAGTGGCTTGCGCCAACCTCGAGGCCAGGCTCGCCGAAGTCGAGAAAGCCGAGGCTGGCAAGGCTGACAACCGGGCGCCTGTTCCGGCATAGTCGCCCTCACCATGCCCTACCGCCCGCCCGTCCGAGAGCACCTTTTCCTGCTTTCGGAGGTGCTGGGCGTCGAGCGTTACAAGGATCTGCCCGGGTTCGCCGACTCTCCAATGGACGTCATCGAGCAGATTCTCGAAGAAGCCGCTCGCTTCACATCCGAGGTGCTCGCGCCGCTGAACGCGGTTGGCGACAAGCAGGGCTGCATCTGGCGCGACGGGGCGGTGACCACGCCGCCAGGGTTCAAAGAAGCATACAAGTCGCTGCAGGACGGCGGCTGGCCGGCGCTCGGCGCGGACCCGGCCTTCGGCGGCCAGGGGCTGCCGGCGGTCGTCGGACTCGCCTTCAGTGAAATGAGCTCGACGGCCAACATGGCCTTCTCCATGTACCCGGGGCTCACCCATGGCGCCTATTCGGCGATCCACGCCGCCGGTTCGGACGAACAGAAGGCGGTCTATCTTCCCAAGCTGGTCAGCGGCCAATGGTGCGGCACCATGAACCTCACCGAGCCGCAATGCGGCACGGACCTTGGCCTGCTGCGCACCAAGGCCGCCCCCGTTGGCGACGGATCCTATCGGATCAGCGGCCAGAAGATCTGGATCAGCGGCGGCGAGCATGACCTCGCCGAAAACATCGTCCACCTGGTGCTCGCTCGCATCGAAGGGGCGCCGGCCGGCGTGCGCGGCATCTCACTCTTCGTCGTCCCGAAATTCATCCCCGACGCCGATGGCAAGCCCGGCCAGCGCAACGCCGTGACCTGCGCCGGCCTGGAAGAGAAGATGGGCATCCACGGCAACGCCACCTGCGTCATGGTTTATGACGAGGCGACGGGCTGGCTGGTGGGCGAGGAGAACCGCGGTCTCTCGCTGATGTTTGTGATGATGAACGAGGCGCGGCTGGGAGTCGGTCTGCAGGGGCTGGCGCAGGGGGAAGGGGCGTATCAGGCGGCGGCCGAATTCGCCCGCGAGCGTCTGCAGGGCCGGGCCCTCGCCGGTCCGGTCAATGCCGACGGCCCCGCCGATCCGATCCTCGTCCATCCTGACGTTCGCCGCCTGCTGATGGACACCCGCGCCGTGCTCGAGGGCGGCCGGGCGCTGCTGTTCTGGACCGGCCTGCTCGGGGATCTCGCGAACGTCCATCGCGACGAAGCCGAGCGCCAGCGCGCCGCCGACGTCATGGGCCTGATGACCCCGGTGCTGAAGGCCTTCCTCACCGAGCGCGGTTTCCAAGCCTGCTCGGACAGCCTGCAGGTCATGGGGGGCGCCGGGTTCACCGAGCACATGCCGGCCAGCCAGCGCCTGCGGGACACCCGCATCACCATGATCTACGAGGGGACCAACGGCGTCCAGGCGCTCGATCTCGTCGGCCGCAAGCTGCCCGCCAACGGCGGGCGCGCGGTAATGGCCTTCTTCGCCGAGGTCGACGCCTTTCTCGCCGCCCACAAGGACGAGGAGGGCGTTGCCGACTTCATCGACGGCCTTTCCATGGTCAAGGCCCAGCTGCAGGAAGCGACCCTGTGGCTGATGCAGAATGGCCTCGGAAACCCCGACAACGCCGCCGCTTCGTCGACCGACTACCTGCGACTGTTCGGCCTCACGGGCCTTGCTTACATGTGGGCGATGATGGCCATCGCCTCCCAGGCCAGGGCCGGCGGCAATGATCCTTTCTACGCCGCCAAGCTCGTCACGGGCCGTTACTTCCTCGCCCGCGTGCTGCCGGACGCCGGAGCCTGTCTCGCCAAGGTCAAGACCGGCGCGGGGCCGGTGATGGCCCTGCCGGCCGAGGCCTTCTGAGCGCGTGAGCACTCACCGCGCCACGGTTTCCTGGACTCTGGCCGAGGATGCCGAGGCCTTCGTCGCGCGGCGATACAGCCGGCTTCATATGGTGGCGTTCGAGGGCGGCCCCGAGGTGCTGGGCTCGCCGTCTCCCGCGGTGGTTCCGGCGCCCTTTTCCTCTCCCCAGGGTGTCGATCCGGAACAGGCCTTCGTCGGCTCCCTGTCGGCCTGCCACATGCTGTGGTTCCTGGATCACGCCGCGCGCGCCGGCTTCGTTGTTTCGGCCTATTCGGATGAAGCCGAAGGGACGCTCGGCCGCCTGGCGCGCGGAAAGTTCGCCGTCACTCGTGTTGTCTTGCGCCCACGCGTTGACTTCACGGGCGAGAAACGGCCAACGACAGAAGACACCCGCCGCCTGCACGAGGCGGCCCACGCCGACTGCTTCATCGCAAACTCAGTCAGTACCGAAGTGGTGATCGAACCGCCGATCGCGTGACGGCGATCCAGGACGAAACCAAACCTTCGCCATTGTGGCGGAAATCAAGCAGGCGTAGCTTGGCCAAAAATCCTGGGAGGCCCCACATGTCGCGAGTGCTCGCGCTTGTCTATGGGATCGTGATCTACGCCCTGTTTTTCGTTTCATTCCTCTACGCCATAGGCTTCGTCGACGATCTGGTGGTTCCCAAGACGATCGATAGCGGTGTGCAAGGCGGCCTCGCCGCCGCCGTCGTGATCGATCTGCTGGTGCTGGGCGTCTTCGCCATCCAGCACAGTGTCATGGCCCGTCCCGCCTTCAAGCGGGCATGGACGAGGTTGGTCCCCAAGCCCGTCGAACGTTCGACCTATGTGCTGTTCGCCACCGCGGCCCTGATCCTGATCATGTGGGCATGGCGACCGATCCCTACAGTGGTGTGGAGCGCCGGTCAGGGCAGCATGGCCACCGCGCTGACCGTTCTCTCCCTCCTGGGTTGGGGAATGGTGCTGATCAGCACCTTCCTCATCAACCACTTCGAGCTCTTCGGCCTGCGGCAGGTATGGGCCTATGTGAGTGGAAGCGAGATCCCGACTCCGACGTTTCGCGAGCCGGTATTCTACAAAATCGTCCGCCATCCGATTTATCTCGGATTCATCATCGCATTCTGGGCCGCGCCGACCATGACCGTCGGTCATATGATCTTCGCCGTCGCCACCACCCTCTACATTCTGATCGGCATCTGGTTTGAGGAACGCGACCTCGTGGGCTATTTCGGCGACAGCTATGTCGAGTATCGCCGCCGGGTGACGATGCTCATCCCCTTCGCACCGAAGGGCTAACGGCCAAGCCAGGACCGGGCGCGCGCCTCGAGCGCTGCCCGGTCCCTCAGTTGGCATTCCCACACTGTCTCGACGCGCCAGTCAGCGTCCTCAAGCGCTGCGCGCACGACGACATCGCGGGCTTGGTTGCGGGCGATCTTTTGCTCCCAGTAAGCACGGTTGGCCTTCGGCGTGCGGGCCCCGCGCCGGCAGTCGTGGCCGTGCCAGAAACAGCCGTGGACGAAGATCGCCAGGCGGCGTCCAGGCAACACCAGGTCCGGCTTTCCAGGCAGGTCGGAGCGATTGAGGCGGTAGCGACCGCCCAGCGACCAGACGAGGCGACGGACATTCAGTTCGGCCGACGTATCCCGCCCCTTGACCCGCCGCATGACCTCAGAGCGCTTGGCGGGCGGGTAGACGTCGGTCAGGTCAAAGCCCCTCGAACAGCGGTGTTGACAGGTACCGCTCGGCGAAGCTCGGGATGATCGTGACGATGAGCTTGCCGGCCATCTGCGGCCGGGCGGCGACGTCGAAGGCGGCGACCAGCGCCGCGCCGGAAGATATCCCCACCGGCAGGCCCTCTTCCCTAGCGGCCAGCCGCGCCATGGCGAAGGCGTCGTCGTTGCCGACCTGGATGATCTCGTCCATCACCCCGCGGTCGAGCACCGCCGGCACGAAGCCGGCGCCGAGGCCCTGGATCTTGTGCGGCCCTGGCGGCCCGCCTGACAGCACCGCAGAGGCGGCGGGCTCCACGGCCACCATCCGCACCGACGGTTTGAGACCCTTCAGCACCTGGCCGACGCCGGTGATCGTCCCGGCCGTGCCGACGCCGGAAACGACGACATCCACCCGGCCTTCAGTGTCGTTCCAGATTTCCTGGGCGGTCGAAACGCGGTGCACCTCCGGATTGGCCGGGTTCTCGAACTGCTGCGGCATCACCGAGCCTGGGATCTCGCCGAGCAACTCGCGGGCCCTGGCCACCGCCCCGGTCATGCCACGTTCGGCCGGGGTCAGCTCCAGCTGGGCGCCCAGCAGCAGCAGCATCTTGCGTCGCTCCAGCGACATGCTCTCGGGCATCACCAGGATCAGTTTCAGACCCTTGGCGGCGGCGACGAAGGCCAGGGCGATGCCGGTGTTGCCGCTGGTCGGCTCGATGATGGTCGCGCCTGGCTTCAATCGCCCGTCGGCCTCTAGGGCCTCGATCATGGCGACGCCGATGCGATCCTTGACCGAGCCCAGTGGATTGAAGAACTCCAGCTTGGCGACTACCTCGCCCCTCGGCTTCAGACGGGCTGTCAGCCGCGGCAGGCCGACGATCGGCGTATCGCCGACCGTGTCGATGATCGAGGGATAGATCTTGCCGCGTCCTTCGCGGCGCAGCCGCTGGTTGCGGGTGTCGTTGGCGGCGTCCATGTCGCCTTCCTTTTCTCGCCTTCGGCGGCCCGGCCTCCACATAGGCCCGCGCGAGGTGGGTGGAAAGGCGGCGACTCTCTCGATCGCGACGTATAGGGTCGAGCTTCCCGCCGCCGTTGCGCGGCGCTCCAGGGCCAAGGTCCCACCGCCGGCGGAGCAGGACCCCCATGACGGAAGACGAGATCCATATCGCCGGTGAGGACGAGCGTGAGGCGCTGCTGGCGACTCTTACCGTCGCCTTTGCCGCCGACCCGCCGACCCGTTTCATCTGGAAGACGCCGGAGGGCTTTCTTTCCGCCTTCCCGCGCCTCGCTACCGCCATGGGCGGCAGGGCCTTCGACCAGGGCACGGCATTCATCAGTGACGACTTCGCCGCTGCGGCGCTGTGGCTGCCGCCCGGAATCGAGATCGACGGCGAGGCGCTCGATAACCTGCTCACCGAGACGGTCCCGGCCGAGACGCGGGCGGAGATGGCGCAGATCACGCCGGCGTTCGGCAGTTTCCACCCGCATGAGCCGCACTGGTATCTGCCCTGGCTAGGTGTCGATCCGTCCCGCCAGGGAAGGGGCCTGGGCTCCCTGATGCTGAAGCACAGCCTGCGCCGCGTCGACGAGACGGGCCTGCCGGCCTATCTGGAAAGCTCCAACCCGAAAAACATTCCGCTCTACGAGCGTTTCGGCTTCGAGGTCCTTGGGCTGATCCAGGGTGGCGATTTTCCGCCGATCACCCCCATGCTGCGGCCGGCGATGCGCTAGGACGCTTCTTCGCGCGATGGCCCGGCCAGCGACCAACCGGGCCCCCGGCGGCGGCGCATGACGAGGCAGTAGACGACGGAAATGAGAGCGATCGCCAGGAAGGCGACGACACTCGGCCGGCCGATGATGGGGTCGGCCCAGTTGGCCCATACGACATAAGCCAGGGCCACCAGCGCGAGCACGGGCGTCACGGGATAGAGCGGCATGCGATAGACCCCGTGGGCCGTGCTGCCGTTGAGTCGCCCGGCGATCACCGCCCAGCACAGCAGGGCATAGGTGAAGACCACCACCGCCCCAGTGAAGACAAGCAGGGCCTGGAATGGCACGAAGCAACCGAGGCTGGCGAGCCCGCCCGCCGTCAGGTTCGCCACCCATGGCGAGCCGAAGCGCGGGCTGATCCGGGTTAGCGCCGCGTTGATTGGCGCAGCCCACGCCTGGTCGCGGCCGCTGGAATAGAAGAATCTGGCATAGACCAGGACAATGGCGATCATGGCGTTGATGATGGCAAGGGCCACGCCAAGACTGACCGCGATCGCCAACCAGTTTCCGCCGCGCTGGGCAATGAAGTCGCTGAACGGCGTTGGCGACGCCAATAGCGCCTTCAGGTCCGGCGCCCCGATCAGCACCGCCAGGGTTGGGATGAACTCAAAGGCGACCGTGAGAAATAGGGCGACCAGAATGGTTCGCGCCACCCGCCGTGAGGCGCCCACCGTCTCTTCGCCGAAATAGACCGCTACGCCGAAGCCGTCGTAGGCGAAGATTGCCACCGCCGCCGCAAGGCCTATGGCGGCGAACGACGTAGACACCAGATGGCCTCCAGTAAGCGTCACCGGGTGCAGGACCAGGTCGGTGAGGCTCCGGCTGGGTGCGGAAAAGCCTAACACCGCCAGGATCGCCAGTATGGCTAGCTCCACGGCCAGGAAGGCGCCGGTGATGAAGGCGTTGGTGCGGATGTTGAGGACGCCCAGCGCCGTGGCGAACCAGATGATGCCGATCGCCACCGGCACAGCCGGCGCCGCCGGCCAGATCACCTTCAGGTAGCCGGCTGCTCCCAGGCACAGCACGCCCGGCGCAAAGGCGACGCTGACCGCCCTGACGCCGAGATAGGTGAACCCCGCGAAGGGCCCAAGCGTCTTGCCGATCAGGGCATAGTCGCCGCCCGCGATAGGATGGGCCGACCCGAGTTCGGCGTAAACATAGGCGATAGCCAGCGCCACCAGGGCCCCGAAGCCCAGGCTGGCTAGGGCTCCTGTGCCTGCCTGCAAGATGATCCCGGGGATGATGACAGCCACCGAAGCCGCCGGCGTGATCGCCGACAGCGTGAGCAGCAGCGCGCCCACAAGCTTGAGGCTGCGGTGAAATCCGCGTGGCGCCGCGACCATGTGCCCCCGATTGGCTTCCACCTTTGGTACGAAGACCGGACCGGCGTGGCAAGGGCGCCGCGTCGGCGACCTCAGGCGGAATCAACGCCCCGTCATCGCCTCCAGGCGTTCGGGATAGCGACCGCCCACGACCTCGATCTTGGCTGCGGCGGCGTCGATCTCGGCCAGGTCCGCTTGCGAAAGCTCGATCTCGACCGCGCCCAGGTTCTCCTTCAGGCGGTGGGCCTTGGTGGTGCCGGGAATGGGGACGATCCACGGCTTCTGAGCCAGGATCCAGGCCAGCGCGATCTGGGCCGGCGTGGCGCCTTTGCGCGAAGCGGTGGCGGCCAGCAGGTCGACGACCGCCTGGTTGGCCCGTCTGGCTTCGGACGAGAACCGGGGCAACGCGGCGCGGAAATCGCCTTCGGCGAGCTGAGTGGTCTCGTCGATCGTCCCGGTGAGGAACCCTCGCCCGAGGGGGCTATAGGGCACCAGGCCGATGCCGAGTTCTTCAAGCGTAGGGATGATCTCCGCCTCCAGAGGCCGCCACCAGATGGAATATTCGCTCTGCAGCGCCGTCACCGGCTGCACGGCATGGGCCCGGCGGATGGTCGCCGCCCCGGCTTCGGAAAGGCCAAAGTGCTTGACCTTGCCCTCGGCGATCAGATCCTTCACCACGCCGGCCACATCCTCGATCGGCGTCTCGGGATCGACGCGGTGCTGGTACAGCAGGTCGATGCGGTCGGTCCGGAGGCGCTTCAGCGACGCCTCGACGACCTCGCGGATATGATCGGGCCGGCTGTTGAGGCCGCGCATGCCGTCCTCGCCGATGGCAAATCCGAACTTGGTGGCGATGACCACCTGGTCGCGAACCGGCGCCAGCGCCTCCCCGACCAGGGTTTCGTTCGTATACGGACCATAGACCTCGGCGGTGTCGAACAAGGTGACGCCCTGGTCGACGGCCGAACGGATGAGGCCGATCATCTCGACCGGGTCCTTTGGCGGACCATAGCTGAAACTCATGCCCATGCAGCCAAGGCCGAGGGCCGAGACTTCCAATCCGTTTCCCAGCCTGCGCGTTTTCATCGCCGTGCTCCTTTCATGGTCTCGAGGGTCTTCAGGCGTCCTCGAACGCCTTGCGAGCGAGGCCCACCGCTGTGGCCGCGGTCGGCCAGCCTGCATAGAAGGCGAGGTGGGTGATGGTCTCGACCAGCTCTGCGCGGGTCACCCCGTTCTCCAGCGCCCGCTTCAGGTGGAACGGCAGCTCGTTCGTTCGGTAGAGCGATACGAGACAGGCCACGGTGATCAGGCTGCGATCGCGCTTGGAGAGCCCCGGCCGCTCCCACACCTCGCCGAACAGCACCTCGCGGGTCAGCCGATCCAGCTCGGGGGCGACATCGGCGAACGGGCCGCGCAGGGGAACAGGGGTCTCGGTCATGGTTTGTCTCCTTCAGCGTTTCTCCGTCGTGCATCGGCTTGCGGGCGAACGAGACTGGTCCTAGTCAAACCGGCTGCCCCAGCGTAAGCCGAGACCAATTGTCGCGCGACATCTCATGGCATGGCCGCGTTTGTTGCGGCGCTGCAAAATTTCAAAATGGATAAACGCCGCCAACTGGCCGAACTCAAGGCCGACCGGGAGCTCTTCGCCCGCTTCCTCATGGACTGTGAGGAGCGACAGGCCGAGCAGCTGAAGGCCGGTGTCGAGGGCGCCTTCCGCAATGGCGTGATCGAATACATGGATCACCTGCGGGGTGTGATCGCCGAACTCGACGAGCAGATTGCGCATCTGGAAGCGGGCGGCGACGCCTAAAGCTTCAGGCCGAAGCGAGGGCCGATCCAAACCGTCAGCGAACAGAGCGCTATGGTGAGGACGCAGCCGGACGCGAGCGCTCGGGTTCTGGGTGCTCCTCACTCTGCTTACCGGGTTGCTTGTTCTGGTTCTCTGGGTCGGCGTCGCGTTTTATGGTGGTGGCCACCGACTGAGGTGATTGGCCCCTTGACGCCTCCGTCAGGTAAGCGCGCAATGTGATCGGCGATAAGGCAAGGATTGACGGCCATGACGGCGGCCTATGATCTAGTCATCCGAGGCGGCGAGGTCTTCGATGGCGAAGGCGGACCCTCGCGGGTGGCCGACGTCGCCGTCAAGGATGGTGTCATCGCCGCAGTTGGCGAGGTCGCCGGCCAGGGCGCTGAGGAGATCGACGCCCGCGGATTGATCGTCACGCCCGGATTCGTGGACGTTCACACCCATTATGACGGTCAGGCCACCTGGGATGGCCGCCTGCAGCCATCATCCTGGCACGGCGTCACCACCATCGTCATGGGCAATTGCGGCGTCGGTTTCGCGCCGTGCCGGCCGGACGACCACGACCGCCTCATCCGCCTGATGGAAGGCGTGGAGGATATTCCTTTTCCGGTGCTCTCCGAGGGCTTGCCGTGGAACTGGGAGTCCTACGAGGACTATCTCGACGCCCTGTCGGCGCGCGCCTTCGATGTCGACGTCGGCAGCCAGCTGCCGCACGCGGCGGTGCGGGTTTTCGTCATGGGAGAGCGGGGCGCGAAGCGTGAGCCGGCCACGGCCGATGACATCGCAGCGATGGCCAAGATCGCCGAACGCGCCGCGCGGGCCGGGGCGCTGGGCTTCACCACCAGCCGCACTCTCAATCACCGCACCAGCGACGGCGATCCGACCCCGACCCTGACCGCCGGAGAGGACGAGCTCACCGGCGTCGCCCTGGGCCTCGCCGCCGCCGGCGCCGGGGCGCTGCAAGTGGTCTCGGACTTCGCCGATCCCAAGGCCGAGTTCGCCATGCTCCGCCGCATCGTCGAACGCTCAGGTCGCCCGCTCTCCTTCACCCTGGTGCAGAGCCCGCTGGATCCCACCGCCTACAAGACCCTGCTGGGGGTCCTCGAAGACGCCGCGGGCGCCGGCCTGCCGATGGCCGCCCAAGTGGCCGCCCGGGCCGTGGGCATGCTGCTGGGCCTCGAGCTGACCGTCAATCCCTTCAGCCAGTATCCGACCTACGGCGAGATCGCTTCGCTGCCGCACGCTGAGCGAGTCGGTCGGCTTCAGGACCTGAGATACCGCGCCCGCCTGCTGGCCGACGCCCCGCATGAGGGCGCCCGCCGCATGCCGACCAACTGGGGACGCATGCACCTCTTGAGCGGCGATCCCGACTATGAGCCAGGGCCGGAGACCACCGTCGCTGCGGTCGCCGGCGTCCGCGGCGTCAGTCCCGAAGAAGTCGCCCTCGATCACATGCTCGGAAATGGCGGCCGTGGCATGCTCTATGTGCCGTTCCTCAACTATTCGGAAGGCTCGCTCGACGCCGCTCGCGACATGATCGTCCACCCGCTCACGGTGCCAGGCCTCTCAGACGGCGGGGCGCACGTGGGCATGATCTGCGACGGATCCTTTCCTACCACCATGCTCACCCACTGGACGCGCGATCGCGTTCGCGGGCCGAAACTGCCGCTGAGCGAGGTCATCCGCATGCAGAGCCGGGATACCGCGAGGCTGCTGGGATTGAACGATCGCGGGGTGGTGAAACCGGGATACCGCGCCGATCTCAACGTCATCGACTATGAGGGCCTCACATTGCACGCGCCGGAGGTGGCCTATGATCTTCCCGCGGGTGGTCGGCGTCTTGTCCAGCGGGCCAGCGGCTACAAGGCGACGATCGTCGCCGGCGAGGTCACCTACCGCGACGGGGAAGCCACCGGGGTGCTGCCGGGCCGTCTGATCCGCGGCGCCCAGCCCGCGCCCATGGCCATGGCGGCGGAATAGAACAGGGAAAGATCATGGACCTCCTCGAAACGGCTTGCGAATGGCGGGCTGAAGACGTCGCCGATCCACACGCCTGGATCGAAACCCTGTCGAACGCCGAGATTTCCGAGCTGAAGGGGGCGGTAGCCCATGCCAGGGCGATCAGCGAGGACTTCCTCGACATCGGCAAGGCCGAGTTCCCGCTGCCGACATTGGGGCCGCGGCTCAAATCCATCGAGCGAGAGCTGATCGACGGCCGCGGCTTCGTGCTGATCCGCGGCCTGCCGCGTGAAGCCTGGTCCAATGACGACATGTGCCTGGCCTATTGGGGAATCGGCGCCCATCTCGGCCGGCCGTGGCCGCAGAACCACTACGGCCACGTGCTTGGAGATGTGACCGACCAGGGCAAGAGCTTCGATGACCCGACGGCGCGTGGCAACGAACTCGGCGGCATCGGTCTCGACTTCCACTGCGATGGCTCCGATCTCGTCGGTCTGATGTGCCTGCAGGCCGGCGCCAGCGGCGGCAAATCCGCCGTCTGCAATTCCGTCGCCCTGCACAACGACATGGTGCGCGCTCGGCCTGATCTCGCTGCCGAGCTCTACAAACCCCAACCATATGATATGCGCGGCGAGCAGCGTTCGGGGGCGCGGGGATGGTACGAACTGCCGGTGTTCACCGCCCACGCTGGGCGGCTCTTCGTTCGTCTGATCCGGGCCTACATCCTCGCCTCGCAACGACATGAGGACGCGCCTCGGCTGACCGACACCGCCCGCGAGGCGCTGGACTGGATCCAGGGCCGGGCCCAAAGCGGCGCCTACAGCGTGTTCATGGACTTCCGACCCGGCGACATGCAGTTCATCGACAACTACCATGTACTCCATGGGCGGGCGCCGTACACGGACGATCGGCCGGCCGGGCGGGTGCGACATCTGAAGCGCCTATGGCTGGAAACCGACGCCCTTGCGGACAGGCCAAGCTACTTCCGCAACAACGTCTCCTCCCACTGGGCCGAGCGCCGGGTTGTCAGCCGGCTGGACGCGGTCGGCTGACCGCGACCCTCGGACGCATCAGGTCCATTTTTCAGCCTTGAGACATTTCGCCGGCGGGCAGAGTATCCGCACCTTCGCGCGCGGGACGGCGCGCCTCAATCAAGCTCGGTGCCTTCCTGCAGGACGAGGCGGGCCCCAGGGCTCACCGAAGAGGAGGACGCCATGGCCGAACTCGATATGGACAAGCTGCATGAATACGTCGGCAAGATGCTGGGCGATCTAGGCGGCGCGATGAGCGTGCCGACGACCCGGATCGGCTTCCGCCTGGGGCTCTTCAAGGCGCTCGCCGAGGGGCCGGCGACGGCGTCCGAGCTAGCCCACCGCGCCGGGGACCTCACAGAACGATACGTGCGCGAATGGGCGCTCGCCCAGTCGGCCAACGGCTATGTCACCTATGACTCTGAGGGCGAGTCTTTCAGCCTGACGCCGGAACAGGCCATGGTCTTTGTCGAGCGCGACAGCCCGGTCTATCTCGAGGGTGCCTTCGACATTGTCGCGGCGATGATCGAGGCCGAGCCGAAGGTCGAGCATTCGTTCCGCACCGGCGAGGGGGTCCGCTGGGGCGACTCCGCCGGCTGCCTGTTCTGCGCCACCGGCGCCTTCTTCCGGCCGGGCTATGTCAACAACATCGTCCAGAGCTGGATTCCGGCGCTTGACGGGGTCGAAGCCAAGTTGAAAGCGGGGGCGCGGGTCGCCGATGTCGGCTGCGGGGTCGGTTTTTCCACCCTGCTGATGGCCGAGGCCTATCCGGAGAGCCGCTTTGTCGGCTTCGATTTCCACGAACCCTCGATAGAAGAGGCGCGGCGTCACGCCGCCAGCCACAACCTCTCGGGCCAAGTCTCGTTCGAGGTCGCCAAGGCCAAGGAGATCAACGACGGCGGCTTCGATCTGGTCACCTTCTTCGACTGCCTGCACGACATGGGCGATCCGCGCGGCTGCGCGCGCCACATGCGCAATATCCTGAAGGACGACGGCACCTGGATGGTGGTGGAGCCGATCGCCGGGGACAGGCCGGCCGAGAATCTCAACCCTGTGGGGCGGCTTTTCTACAATGCCTCGACTATGATCTGCGTGCCGACCTCCCTGGATCAGGAAGTGGCGGAGGGACTGGGCGCCCAGGCCGGCGAAGCCAAGCTCTCCGAGGTCATCCGCGAGGGCGGCTTCAGCCGCGTCCGCAGGGCCACCGAGGGCCCGTTCAACATGGTGCTCGAGGCGCGAGCCTAGGCGATCTCGCCCGGGCGCACAGTGGTCTAGGCCCGGCGCTGGGCCGCCTTGGCTTCGCGCTTCGCCCGTTGGTCGGCCTTGACCGCCGCCTTGCGATCGCGGCGCTCTGCCCGCTTGGCTTCGAGCACGGCCGCCTCACGCGCTGCGATCCGCCGCTCGTCGGCCGCCCTGGACTGAACCCTCGCGGCCCGCACGGCCTCCAGCTCTTTCTCCCGCCGCTCGGCGCGGCTTTCCAACGCCGTCGCGGTGACGGTGGGCTTGGGCTTCATTTTAGAGAGGAGGGCCTTCTTGGCGTCGGCGGCGGCGGCCAGGCGTTCTGCGTGGCCTGTTTGAAAGGGATCGCGCATGGGTCCTTTGCGGGATGTTTGGGGGCGGCGCTTCTCAAACCTCAGTTCGGCTCAGGTTTCAACACCTGGCGATCAATTTAGGTTGCGAGTTCACTCGCCGAAGGCGGACCCGGGTGTGATCGGGGCGAGGCGGATGAGCCGGCTATCGGCCACCGCCGCGGTTCGGTGCTTGACGTGCTCGCGATAGGCCGGGTCCGTGACCATGGCCAGAAAGGCGCCGGCGCTCGGATATTCGGCGATGAAGGCGAGGTCCCAGGCTTCCTGGTCCGGCCCGGTCACCACCGTTTCGGGGCGGCCAGCCCACACCTGTCTTCCGCCGACACGCCCGAACACCTCGGCGCTGTCGCGGCCGTAGGCGCGGTAGGCGTCGAGCCCGCTCATGCCCTTGCCGTGGTTGGAGTGTCCCTTGGGATAGTCGGCCATGGGCTTCAGCCGGATCAGGTTGAGCATCTGGATCGGCGCATCGCGCGGCAGGGCCTTGAAGGCGTCGAACTGCGCGCGGGTGGGATCGACCGATCCGGTGGTCATGACGGGCTCCTCGCTGGCTCTGCGTCAACCATAGCCACAGAGCGACGCGTCGCCACGAGTAAATTGAACAAGGAGGTTGGGTGAGGGGTGACGCATACGCCGCCGTCGCCACCCCTCACCCGGCGCCCGGCCCCTGCCTCTCACTTGCTTCGGAGAGGTCGAGCGTGCGCCAGCTCGCAACGTACTCAGTACTCGCCACTCAATCCGATCAGGTGGTAGCTGAAGGCAATCTTCAGCATCACCACGAAGGCGAGCAGGAGGAGGATCGCGAAAAGCCTTGCCGTCCCTGGCGATTTATTTCGCCAGACGATCCACAGGTTCCAAAGCGCCGCCAGAGCGCCGCCGACGAAGGCCAGGAACGAGATCGCCTGGGCCAGATGCAGCCAGAAGGCGACCGGCGCGCCGGCGGTCGACGAGACCATCTGCACCACCGCCAGCCACAGGCCGACGGCCACGATGCTCAGCACCGCGCCGATGCGAACCAGTCGGTAGGCCGCCGACCGCGCGCCCTGATAGGCGAAGCTCGCGCCATAGCGCCGGCGGGCGATCGCCGCCCACGGCCAGGAAAACGCGGTCAGGATCAGGAAGCCGAAGGCCGCGCAGCCCACCGGGATAGCCAGGCCCATGGCCGCCAGAATCTCGTTCGGCCGCACATAGACCCAGATCGGCGACGAGGCGTCGGTCCCCCAGGCGACCACCTTTCCGTCCTTGACCCGCGCCTCGAGTCGGTCGTGACCGTGAACTTCCTGCCACAGGAAGGGACTGACCTCGGTGAAGGTCTCCTTGAAGATGATCGGCGACACCGAGATCGTGCCGTCCTTGTTGGCCGTGACCATGGTCGGCGAGATCAGCTTGATGATCGACAGGAAGGTGGAGTCCGACCGCCGGGTGGTCATCCAGGGTCCGGCGATCAAGGCCGCATGGGCCTTGGCGGTGGCCGTCGATACAGTCGGCGCCGCCGCCACGGCCGCAGCCGGGAAGTAGCGGTCGGCGAAGGCCTCGAACATCTGCTGGCGCAGGAACTCCGAAAGGCCGCCCTTGCCGACGCTGTTGAGCGATACGTAGAGGCCGACGTTGTCGTCGATGAAGAGGCTCAGGTCTGAGTGGAAATAGTCGGTGTCGCCGCCGTGCGCGATCACCCGGTGGCCGTTGATGTTCTGCTGGTAAAAGCCGAGCAGGTTGCCGTTGAGGTCCGGAAAGTCATGCCAGGCGGTGGTGTGCATGGCCACGGCCGTCGGCGCCGTGAGGATCTGGGCCCCGTTGTAGGAGCCGTTCTGCAGCTGGGCGATCATGAACTTCGCCATGTCGTCGCCGGTCGAGGATAGCGACCCCGCCGGCGGCATGGAGATGATCTCGAAGCCGTCGCCGGGCTCCCCGGACATTTTGTATCCCACCGACATGTCCGGCGAGAGCGCCCCTGGCAGGGGCTGGACGAAGGTCGACCGGCTCATGCCCAGCGGGGCGAAGATGTGCCGCTCGACGTAATCCTCGAACTTCTCGCCCGAGACCCGCTGGACGATGTAGCCGGCGAGGCTGGCGCCATAGTTGGAATAGCCGGGCCCCTCGTCGGGGGCGAAGATCCGGGGCGGCACATAACGCTTCAGCACCGTTTCGAGGGGCGGGGGCGCCTTGCCGAAGCTGAGGAGGTCGCGGGCGGTCTCCGAGAAGCCGGCCCGGTGGGTCATCAGCTCCCGCATGGTCACCGGCGCGCCGTGATAGGCGGGAATCTTGAAATCGAGATAGCGATTGACGCTTGCGTCGAGGTCGATCTTGCCGGCCTCCACCTGCTGCATCACCGCCGTCCAGGTGAACAGCTTGGAGACAGAGCCAGGGCGGAAGAGGGTGGTCTTGGGATCGACGGGCGTCCCCGCCTTGGCGTCGGCGAAGCCGTAGCCCTTCTCGAACAGCACCTGGCCGTCCTTGACCACAACCACCACCGCGCCCGGGATCTCAGCGGACTTGAGCGCCGTCGGCATCATCCCATCGAGGAAGGTCTGGACATCGTCGGCGGTGAGCGGATGGGCCGCCGGGAGAGTCGATAGCGTCATGTTCGGTTGGGTGGCCGCATGGACTGGGAGACCAGGAGTGATGTCCGGTTGGGCGGCGGGCGCCCCGGCCCAGACCAGGGCGAGTGCTCCGGCCACCAGGCCAAGCCACTTCGCGCGACGCTTGATCATGCCGTTTCTCCCTGCCGTATGTGTTGGCCGCCACCCCACAGCTCAGGGGGGCACCAGATCCTTCCGCCGTCATATGCCGCCGGCGTCGGCCGGTCTCGGGTGAGGAACAGCGGACTGTCGAGATCGACGATATCGGCCAGCTGGCCGAGTACGAATCCGGGGGCCATGGCCAGGGACGTGCCCGACATGCAGCCGACCATGACCTTCAGGCCCAGGCGTCGGGCCTCGGCGGCCATGGCGAGGCCCTCGGTGAGGCCGCCGCACTTGTCGAGCTTGATGTTGATCACGTCGTAGCGGCCGGCGAGCGCGGCCATATCCTTCAGATTCTGGACACTTTCGTCGGCGGCGATATCGATCGGCGAGGAGAGTCCGTCCAGCGCCGCATCCTCGCCGACCGGCACGGGTTGCTCGATGAGGGCCACGCGGGCTTCGACGAGCGCCGGCAGCAAGGCCTCCAGCGAGGCGCGGGAGAGGCCCTGGTTGGCGTCGACGCCCAGCCACACGTCGGGCCTCGCCGCCCGAACCGCGGCGACGCAGCCGGCCGGATTCTCGGCGGTCAATTTCAGCTTGATGGCGCGGGCGCCTTCGAAGGCCCTCGCCGCCTCGCCGGTCTCGGCCGGCGATCCGGCGCTCACGGTCAAGGTGGTGGTCAGCGGCCGCACGGATTTGAGACCTGCCAGCGCCCAGGCCGGAACGCCGGCGCGCTGGGCTTCCAGGTCCCACAGGGCCGCGTCGAGTGCGTTGCGGGCCCCGCCCGCCGGCAGCAGGGTCCTGAGGCCCTCTCGATCGATGCCGGCTTCGACGAAGGGCCTGGCCGCTTCGATCTGGGCCATCAGGTCGGCGGACCGCTCGCCGAGGTAATAGACGCCGGACGCTTCGCCGCGCCCCGTCGCCTCACCGTCATCGAGTTCGGCCACCACCACTTCGGCGGTCTCGAACACATAGCCGGTGATGCGAAACGGCGCGGCGAGCGGCCAGGATTCGGTTCGGACCGTCAGGCGCATAAAATGATCAAAACGACTTGTCGACGCTGACGCCGATTGTGCGCGGCTGGAGGACGGGGGCCCTTATATCGATGGGAACATTGAGGATATCGGTGTTGAAGAACGTCTGGGGAGCAAGATAGACGCGATTGTCAAAGAGGTTTTTCGCAAACACCGAAATGGTGATGTCATGGGTCTTGGCGCCGAGGTGAAGGTCCACGACTCCATAAGCCCTGGCCTCAAGTCCCTGGGGAATGCCGCCCGGAACGCCGTCGATGGTTGAACCTTCGGGCGCCGAGAAACGGCTGCCGACGTAACGCCAACCTGCGCCTATGAACCCTCGCCATTGTTCAGTGAGGCGCGCCGAATATTCGGCCGACAGAGAACCACTCCACATCGGGTCATACGGAAGCCGAGCGCCGGCGAAAGTATAAAGAGATGCCACGTCTGTGGTCAGCCTGGCGTCGTTGTAGGAGACCGTTGCGGCGAGGTTGAGATTGGGAACGGGTGACCAGGTTCCGGCAAGGTCGAACCCTCGGCTGCGCGCCGCGCCGGCGTTTTCGACGATGCCTTCCTGAACAGTGGACCCGCCGCTCATGCCGCTGACCTCTACACCGACTTGAATCTTGCTCCATTCGATATCGTAGACGGACAGATCGACGCTCGCCCGGCCGTCGAGAAACAGCGACTTGAAGCCGACCTGATAGTCAGTCAGGCGCGAGGATTGGAACTGCGATGGCAGGCCGGTCACGCCGGGAACAACAATGTCCGGACCGCCCGGCTGGTAGCCGGTTGCTATGCGAGCATAGAGTAGGGTGTCTCGCGATAGGTGGAAGCTGGGGCTCACCATGTAGGAAACCACGCCTTCATTCGAGGTTCCTGGGATCACCAGGGAGGATGTCAGGGAACCGGTCTGGGTCTCTGTGAAGGACTGGTTGTTGCGCGCGTAACGCAGGCCTCCGCTGAGGTCGAACCAGTTGGTGACATGGATCGTCAGATTGCCGAAGAAGGCATACTCCTGATATGTGCTGGGCAGGGTAACGAATTCGAGCGGGTTCGGCAGGGACAAGCCCGGAAGGCTCACCCCCTCGATGTCCTGGTCGAAGTCACCGGTTTCATGAGTGTAGAAAGCGCCGACTAGCCAATCGACCCGTTGCCCCCCCGGCGACGCCAAGCGCACTTCCTGAGTGAATTTATTCAACTTGTAGTGTTGAACGTAGTTCACTTCATTCGGACCCGGGTTGCCGAATATCGCGCTTAAAGTATCGCCGAGGAAATAAGTTAGATCTTGGTCGAGATCATTGCTAAATATCTGGTAACTTGACACCGAAGTTAGCTGCGCCCAATGCAGATCCAAGTTTAGACGCGCTTCATAGTACTGGAATTCCTGTGTGTAGGGTTCAGGTAATGTGTTGATGTTCGAAAGCGGTCCGGCGATCGGTTGCAGGGTCGTCTGATCCAGAGCCACGATCGCCTGGTTGTCGGCGTGGTTGCGTGAGTAGATCGCCGAGAGTTCGGCGGTGAAGTCAGCGGTGGGCTTCCACAGGAGCGCCGCCCGGCCGCCGTATTGATGCAGAGCGTTGTCGCCCTTCTGGCCGGTGGTGGCGTTGTCGATGTAGCCGGGCGTGTTCTCGTCATACGCCGAGAGGTGAATGGCCAGTTGGTCTTTGATGAGAGGCGCGTTGATCTCGCCGCGGACTCCGCCGCCAACACCCGAGCCGTTCTCGACCCCGAACAGATCGCCGCCGACGCGGCCTGAAAGGGTCTCCAGGTTAGGGTCGTTCAAGACGTACTTGATCAATCCGCCCATGGTGCTGGCGCCATAGAGCGTGCCCTGCGGACCTCTCAACACCTCCAGTCGCTGTAGATCATAGGGCATCAGGTCGGGCGTAAACCCGTTGGCCTGCTGGAAGCTGCTGCTTGAGCCGACGGGCATGTCATTGAGGTAGACGCCCACTTGAGAGGCCGCACTGACAGGAGCCACGCCGTCCAGCGCCACGTTGGTCAAGCCGGGCGCGCCGTTCGCGCCAAGCTGCAGACCCGGCACATAACCCGACCAATCCTGCATACTGGTCGCCTGCGTCGCCTCGAGATTGGCGCCGGAGACAACGCTCACCGACACGGGAGTCTCCTGAAGCTTTTCGGTACGCTTTTCAGCCGTGACAACGATCTCGGAGAGGTTGGTCGAGGCGTTCGACGCTACCGTTTGAGCCGTGGCGGCCGACGGGACAAAGGCGAAAGCAGGCAGGGCGCCCAGGGCGATCGTGCCCAGGAGCGCGCGGCGCAGATGGCGAGCGTTCACGTCAATTCCCCTCCGCGGTCCGGTTCGGACTCGCGAGGATGTTATGTCTCTCCCGTCTGGCGCACAAGATGATAGTTAGATAACATTCCGCTTCGCGAGGCGCACATGGCCAAAAGGCCACACCGTGCTATTCGCGCCCCGGGGGAGGCAAGCCATGGCCGGCATCGAGGAAGCGATTCGGCGGGACCTGAAGACCTGCACGCCGGCCGAGCAGAAGCTCGCGAACTACTTCCTCAATCACCTGCGCGAGCTGCCGTTCGAGACCGCGGCCTCGATCGGCCGGCGTCTCGAAGTCAGTCCGATGACGGTCGGCCGCTATCTCCGCAAGCTCGGCTACGCCCGTCTTGACGACATCAAGCAGGAGCTGCGCGCCGCCGGCTGGCGGGCCGCGCCGGCGACGGGCGAGACCTTCGCCTCCGATCCCCTGAAGGCCAAGATCAAGGCCCTGACCGACGTCTATCAGATCCCGGATTCGCCCGAGTGGCCGCGGATCGTTTCCCGCCTCGCCCACGCCAGCGCGGTATACGTGGCGAGCTTCGAGGTCGGCCGCTACATCGGCCTGGGCTTCGCCGCCTTCCTGCAGAACCTGCGACCACGCGTGCATTTCGCCGAAACTGGCGATGGCGCCTTTGCCGACATCCTCCTGGATCCAGACCCCGACCTCTGTCTCGTGCTCATCGACGCGCGGCGCTACGCCCGGAACTTCCGCCTCCTGGCCGAAGAGGCGGCGGCGCGCGGCGTGCGCACCGTGATCCTCACCGACGTTTACTGCCACTGGGCGCGTGCGGTGACGGACGACGTGCTGATGATCGAGACCGAGTTCGGGGTTCGCAGCCTCTCCATGCTGCAAGTCCTGATGGAGCTGTTGCTCTCGGCCGTGGCCGCCGAGCTCAAGGGCGCCGAAAGTCGCATCGAGGCGGTGGTCGAACTGCGCAAGAAATTCACCGGCTTCGCCGAAGGGGAGTGAAGGCCGGGCCGATCCTGGCGGCCGCTTGGCGGGTGAATCGGCTTGCAGCTACGCTCGGAACCGGATCAGCAGCCCGTTGTTGTTAAGGTTCTTGGGGGGCCTCGACCAGGAAACGACAGGAACCCCAAATGCCGACCCATCCGATTCGCCTGATGACCATCTCGGCGGCGTTCAGCCTTCTGGCGGCGCCGGTTCTGGCCCAGAGCGCACCGGCCGCGAGCAACCCGGCGGCGAGGCCGCCGACCTCGAGCGTGCCCGCAACGTCGCAGCCGCCCAGCTCCGTGCCGTCCAACACAGCCGGCGCCGCCCCCAGCGCCTCCACGGGCGCCAACGCCAACGCCTCGGTCCCGGCTCAGCTGTCAGCGGGCCTTACCGTCAAGGACAACACCGGCGCCTCAATCGGCCAGGTCGCCAGTGTCGAAACCGACAGCAAGACCGGTCAGAAGATGGCCACCATCAAGATGGGCTCTGACAGCTTCCGCCTGCCGGCGGATCGACTGGCCTTGGCTGACGGCGCAGCCACGGTCAACCTGACCCAGGCCCAGATCCAGGCCCAGCTGCATCCGAAGAAATGAGGTCGATCGCCCCCTCGTAGCGAACGAGGGGGCTGCCCCCCTTTTCAGAAAATGGCCCCCGCAGGCGGCGAAGGGGCCAGTCGAAAAGGCATGAGCCTCAAATCGCCATCGGCGGCCTGAGCCCCGGCGGCTTGTCGTTGTGCATGGCTAAGCTTGCAAGCCTACCCACCTGCCAAATCGGTGGATGAGCCTTCACATTCTGGTGTTCGATTCCCCGGCCGGTTCGAGAGTCACCGGCTGGCCGTGCGGCGTTCTCTCATAGGCCTGCCGCCACGCCTGTTCGCGGGCTGACAGCTCGGCGGCGTCGGTGAGGCTGCGCGCGAGGCTGAGCCGCTCGAGAGCGACGAGCCAGCGCTCGTAGTAGGGCGCGTCCGGCGCCTCGGCGATCGCCGCCCCGAGCGCTGCGCTCCATTCGGGCCAGGAAACGGCGCCCCGGGCGTGCAGCTCGACCGTCAGGGCGAAGGCCTGGGCCTGCCACGGTTCGTCGAAGGGCGCCTCCGGAGCCTCAGGCGGGTTCAAGATAGCTCTCCCACAGGTCGAGGCGGATGGCGTCGCCCGCCGGTCCGCCCCAGAGTTCGTGGGCGGTGAAGACGACACCATAGAGCCGCTGCGGCTGCTCGCCCTGAAAATGGGCGTTTGTGTCCGGCAGCACGTGGGCGCCATGGTCGAACTCGATCTGCCCGATATGCCCCCGCACGTAGCGCGGCAGGCGCGTGTGTCCGGCCACGTTGACCATCCGGGCGCGGACGCTCTCGCCGATCCTGAATCTCGCCGGCTTGTCGGTCTGGCGCAGGCTGGGCGCCTTGCTGGCCAGCTTCGCCGGCACGCGCTCGGCGGTGAGCCGCGGTTCGCGCTTCTCGCCGGCCGGATCGATGGTCAGGGTCCGCAGTTCCTCTGGCGAGATCAGCCCCCCGCGCACTGCCAGAGTGGTCACTGCCACCAGCCAGCGCTGGTAGTAGCTCATTGAAAGGTACTGAGGCCCCGGAATCCGCTCGATGGCATGGCGAAAGGCGTCGACATTGCCCCGCCCCCAGGCGCCCATGGCCATGTTGAGAGCGACGACCCGGCCTTCCCAGGGCTCGTGGAACACCGGCTCGTCGGCTTCCAGCGGCAGGGATCCCAGGCCCTCCATGCCGCCCATGTCATGGACCCCGTTCATCGCGCCGCCAGCACCCCCGCGCCGATCATCGAATCGCGCGTCACCAGGGCGGCCAGCCCCTCTTCGTCCAGACCCTCTGTGCCGGCCGGTCTCATGGGGATGACGAGGTAGCGGATCTCAGCGGTGGAATCCCAGACCTTGATCCGGGCCTCTGGCGACAGGGCGACGCCGAATTCAGCCAGGACGCCGCGCGGGTCGATCACCGCCCGCGAGCGGTAGGCGAAGGATTTGTACCAGGCGGGCGGCAGGCCCAGCACCGACCAGGGGTAGCAGGAGCAAAGGGTGCAGACGACGAGGTTGTGGACCTCGGGCGTGTTCTCCACCGCCATGAGGTGATCGCCCTGTCGTCCTCCGAAGCCCAGCTCGAGGATCGCCGCCGTGGCGTCGGTCATCAGCCGTTCGCGGAAGGCCGGGTCGGTCCAGGCTCTGGCCACCACGCGAGCGCCGTTGCGCGGGCCGACGCGGCGCTCATAGTGCTCGACGATGGCGTCGAGCGCCGCCGGGTCCACGAGCCCTTTCTCGACCAGAAGGGATTCCAGCGCCTTGACCTTCAGCGCCTTGGGCGCCGGCGGATGCTGGCCCGCATCCTGAGCGTGCTCATGGTCGTGATCCTGGTCTTCCATCCGGCGCCTCCGTCGCCAACCCTAGCCGGACCGGGAGGCGAAGGGGAGGGCGTGCTTTTCGATCACCCGTCCTTGACAAAATGCAACAGTTCCCCTATATATCCGAGGCTGACCTCAGGGGAGAAATTGTAAAATGCAAACGAAATCGGGGCCACCCAGTGAAACTCAACTGCGCCTGCCGCCGCCGGATCCGCTGTCGACGGTCCTGCTCTATGTCGGGGCGGTGGTGATGGCGCTCGACACCGCCCTGGCGCCTGGATCGAACATCTCTCTCGCCGCGCCGGCGCTGACCATGGGCGGCATCTGGCCCTTCGTCCCGATCGCGCTGATGAGCGCCGCCGCGCTGATCTGGATCGTCAGGGGTCTGCGCGTCAGCGAGCCGCGCGATTGGCGAGAATCGGAACGGTAGATCTCGATGGAATTCGCGAAGCCACAGAGCGGAATTCGCGGCCCGCCAGGGGCCACTGAGGGGGTCGATGATGCAGTGCAGCATCACGGGCCAACCTCTGGTTGCGCCCCTCTGACCCCCATGCTATCAGCCCCGCGGCTTTGAGGGACGGGCCCGCCGCGGCCCCCGCGCTCACGCGCCTATTTTTTCGGCGAAACAGGCCATTCGAAGCCAGTGTGCCGCCTTCAGCGGCCCAGAGATTCGGAACACGACACGGTGAGGTTGGGATTTGGCGGACAACTCTCATAGCGACGTAGGCGCGAGATACGCCAGGGCACTCCTCGACCTCGCGGTCGAGACCGGCGTGGCCAATGCCGTCGAGGCCGACCTCGAGAGCCTCAAGGCCATGCTGGCCGGCAGCGCCGACCTGCGCACCGTGATTGCCTCGCCGAAGTTCACCGCCGAGGAGAAGACCAAGGGACTGGCCGCTGTTGCGGCGCGCGCTGGCGCCTGCGAGACCACCGTCCGTTTCCTCGGCGTCCTGACGGCGAATCGCCGCGCCGCGGCCCTTTCCGCGGTGATTGACGCTTTCCAACGGCTGGCGGCGGAACGCCGCGGCTTCGTCGCCGCCGAGGTCGTCACGGCCGCGCCCCTCAGCAAGGCCCAGGCCAAGGCTCTGGCGGAGACGCTGGCCAACGCCATCGGCCGCGAGCCGCAGATCGACACCCGCGTCGATCCGGCCATTCTCGGCGGCCTCAAGGTGCGCGTCGGCTCGCGCCTTTATGACGCGTCGCTGAAGACCAAGCTCGATTCCCTGAAATTCGCCATCAAGAGAGCCTGACGATTCCCGCCATGGACATTCGCGCCTCCGAAATCACCGAGATCCTCAAGAGCCAGATCGCCAATTTCGGCGTCGAGGCGGACGTTTCCGACGTCGGCCAGGTCTTGTCTGTCGGCGACGGTATCGCCCGGATCTTCGGCCTCGACACGGTCCAGGCCGGTGAGATGGTCGAATTCCCCAAGGCCGGGGTGAAGGGCATGGCCCTCAACCTCGAGCGCGACAACGTCGGTATCGTCATCTTCGGCGCGGACGCCGAGATCAGCGAAGGCGATGAGGTCCGCCGTCTGGGCGAAATCGTCGACGTGCCGGTGGGCAAGGGGCTCTTGGGCCGGGTCGTCAATCCGCTGGGCGAGCCGATCGATGCAAAGGGCCCGATCACCGGCGTCGCCGAGCGCCGCCGCGTGGACGTCAAGGCGCCCGGCATCATCCCGCGCAAGAGCGTGCACGAGCCGGTCCAGACCGGTCTGAAGATCATCGACTCCCTGGTGCCCATCGGCCGCGGCCAGCGCGAGCTGATCATCGGCGACCGCCAGACCGGCAAGACGGCCGTGGCCATCGACGCCATCCTCAACCAGCGCCAGGTCAACGCCGGCGACGACGAGAAGGCCAAGCTCTACTGCATCTACGTCGCCATCGGCCAGAAGCGCTCGACGGTGGCTCGCATCGTCAAGACGCTCGAGGATCGCGGTGCGCTCGACTACACCACCGTCGTCTCGGCCACGGCCTCCGAGCCCGCCCCGCTGCAGTTCCTGGCCCCATTTGCCGGTTGCGCCATGGGCGAATGGTTCCGCGACAACGGCATGCACGCGCTCATCATCTATGACGACCTTTCCAAGCAGGCCGTCGCCTATCGCCAGATGAGCCTGTTGCTGCGCCGCCCGCCGGGCCGTGAAGCCTATCCGGGCGATGTCTTCTACCTTCACTCGCGGCTTCTCGAGCGCGCCGCCAAGATGAACGACGAGTTCGGCGCCGGCTCGCTCACCGCCCTGCCGATCATCGAGACCCAGGCCAACGACGTCTCGGCCTACATCCCCACCAACGTCATCTCGATCACCGACGGCCAGATCTTCCTGGAAACCGACCTGTTCTACCAGGGCGTGCGACCGGCGATGAACGTCGGCCTTTCGGTCTCCCGCGTGGGCTCGAACGCCCAGATCAAGGCGGTGAAGACCGCCGTTGGCCAGCTCAAGAGCGAACTCGCCCAGTACCGGGAAATGGCGGCCTTCGCCAAGTTCGGCTCCGATCTCGACGTCTCGACCCAGAAGCTGCTGGCCCGCGGCGAGCGCCTCACAGAGCTCCTCAAGCAGCCGCAGTATTCGCCGCTCCAGGCCGAAGAGCAGGTCTGCGTCCTCTATGCCGGCACGCGCGGCTACCTCGACCCCATTCCAACCTCGCAGGTGAAGCAGTTCGAAGCCGAGCTGCTCTCCCGCCTGCATGGCCACCATGCCGACCTGCTGGAAGACATCCGCATCCAGAAGAACCTGTCCGGCGATCTGGAAGCCCGGTTGAAGGCGGTCCTCGACGACTTCGCAAAGTCGTTCGGCTAGACGCCGCCTCGATGGCCTCGCTCAAAGAGCTTCGCAACCGGATCGCCTCGGTGCAGGCGACGCAGAAGATCACCAAGGCGCTGAACATGGTCGCCGCGGCCAAGCTGCGTCGCTCCCGCGAGGCGGCCGAAAATGCGCGGCCATATGCCGAGAGGATGGCGGCGGTGATCGCCAACCTCGCCCACGGCGTCGCGGGCGACGCCAGCGCTCCGCCGCTGCTGGTTGGAACGGGCCGCGATGACAAGGAACTGGTGGTGGTCGCCACCTTCGATCGCGGCCTGGCCGGCGCCTTCAACTCACAGGTGGTTCGCGCCGCTCGCGAGCACATCGCCGGGCGCATCGCGGCCGGCAAGCGGGTTTCGATCCTGACCATCGGGCGCAAGGGCCGCGATCAGCTGCGCCGCCAGTACGGCGACCGGTTCGTCGGCGCCCTCGAGGCCGGCGCCAGCGTCACCCTGGCCAAGGCTCAGGAAGCGTCGGACATCATTCTGAAACGCTTCTTCGACGGCGAGGTCGACATCGTCACCCTGTTCTTCAATCGCTTCCATTCTGTGGTGTTGCAGCGGGCGATCGCCAAACGCCTGGTCCCGGCCGAGGTCGGCGACGAGATCATCGACCTGAAGGGCGCGATCTACGATTACGAGCCGGACGAAGAAACGATCCTCCGCACCCTGCTGCCGCGCAACATCACCACCCAGATCTTCTCGGCCATGCTCGAGAACCACGCCGGCTTCTTCGCTTCGCAGATGACGGCGATGGACAACGCCACCCGCAACGCCGGCGACATGATCGCCCAGCTCACCCTCATCAAGAACCGCACCCGCCAGGCGCAGATCACCAAGGAGCTGATCGAGATCATCTCCGGCGCCGAGGCGCTGTGAAAGACGTACGAAGGAAATCCGCATGACCGAAACCCTCACCGCCCCCGAAAGGGAAGTCGCCCTGCCGCAGGGCGTCGCCACCGGCAAGGTCGTCCAGATCATCGGCGCCGTGGTCGATGTGGAGTTCGATGATCACCTGCCGGCGATCCTCGACGCCCTGGAAACCACCAACACCGACCAGAAGACCGGCGAGCCGTTCCGTCTGGTTCTGGAAGTGGCCCAGCACCTCGGCGAGAACACCGTGCGCACCATCGCCATGGACACGACCGAGGGCCTGACCCGCGGCCACCCGGTGGTCAACACCGGCGGTCCGATCACCGTGCCGGTGGGCCCAGGATGCCTGGGCCGGATCATGAACGTCATCGGCGAGCCGGTCGATGAGGCGGGGCCGATCCCGCACAATCGCCGCGCCTCGATCCACCGCGACGCGCCGCCCTTCTCCGAACAGACCACGAGCGCGGAGATGCTGGTCACCGGCATCAAGGTCGTCGACCTGCTGTGCCCCTACACCCGCGGCGGCAAGGTGGGCCTGTTCGGCGGCGCGGGCGTCGGCAAGACCGTGACCATGCAGGAGCTGATCAACAACATCGCCAAGGCCTACGGCGGCTATTCGGTGCTGGCCGGCGTTGGCGAGCGCACCCGCGAAGGCAACGACCTCTACTTCGAGATGATCGAGTCC
Source organism: Caulobacteraceae bacterium (assembly GCA_036491275.1). GTDB lineage: Bacteria > Pseudomonadota > Alphaproteobacteria > Caulobacterales > Caulobacteraceae > Acaudatibacter. The sequence continues at coordinate 38,076 of DASXCH010000196.1, read as the reverse complement.
AAGGTCAACGTCGATCCGAAGGAGAACAACGGTTCGACCGAGGGCTCGCGCTGCGCGCTGGTCTACGGCCAGATGAACGAGCCGCCGGGCGCCCGCGCCCGCGTGGCGCTCAGTGGCCTGGCCCAGGCGGAGTATTTCCGCGACGAAGAGGGCAAGGACGTGCTGCTCTTCATCGACAACATCTTCCGCTTCACCCAGGCCGGCTCCGAGATGTCGGCGCTGCTGGGCCGCATTCCCTCGGCCGTGGGCTATCAGCCGACCCTGGCCACGGAGATGGGCGGCCTGCAGGAGCGGATCACCTCCACCACCAAGGGCTCGATCACCTCGGTCCAGGCGATCTTCGTGCCGGCCGACGATATGACCGACCCGGCTCCGGCCACGTCCTTCGCTCACCTCGACGCCATGACCGTCCTTTCCCGCGATATCGCCGCGCTCGGCATCTTCCCGGCGGTCGATCCGTTGGATTCCACCTCGCGCATCCTCGATCCCCTGGTGATCGGCGACGAACACTACCAGGTGGCCCGGCGCGTCCAGGAGATCCTTCAGCAATACAAGGCGTTGAAAGATATCATCGCGATCCTCGGGATGGACGAGCTCTCCGAGGAGGACAAGCTGATCGTCGCCCGCGCCCGCAAGATCAGCCAGTTCCTGTCCCAGCCGTTGCATGTTGCGGAGGTGTTCACCAACCAGCCAGGCGTGTTCGTCTCCCTTGAAGACACCATCCGCTCGTTCAAGGCGGTGTGCGAAGGCGAATACGACCACCTGCCGGAGAGCGCCTTCCGCATGGTCGGCGGCATCGAGGACGCGGTGGCCAAGGCCGAGAAGATGGCGGCGCAAGCCTGAGCATGGCCGAGGGCAGGCTCCATTTCTCCCTGGTCTCGCCTGAGCGCGAGCTTTTCAGCGACGAGGTCGACCAGGTCGACGCGCCGGGCTCGGAAGGCGACTTCGGCGTGCTCGCCGGCCACGCGCCTTTCATGACCTCCCTGCGCGAGGGCCGCATCCATGTCCGCCGCGGCACGGCCGAGAAGGTCTGGGACGTGAAGGGCGGCTTTGCCGATGTCACGCCGGAGGGCCTCACCATCCTTGCCGAAGAAGTCGAGGAGGTGGCCTGAAACCGCGCGTGTCAGGCAGCCTTGGTGCGACAATTTCCGCTTTCGCCTCGGCGCCTTGAGTGACTAGAACAGACGCCGTTCTGCAGGGGAGATCCCGTATGCGCCTCAAGCTCGCCGCCCTGGCCGCATCGCTCGCCGCTGCGCCGCTCGCGCTGGCCCAGACGGAGCAGACGCCGGCCGCCGGCACACCGGCTTCGCCGCCGGCGTCGGTCGCGCCTACGGCAGCCCAGCCCACGCCTGGCACGTCAGCAGGGACGCCTGCGCCCGCCGCGCCAGCCCCGGCTCAGGCTGCACCGCCGGCGCCGCCTCCGCCACCTCCCGCTCCGCCGCCTCCCCCGGCGCCACCCACCGATCCGGCCGCCATCGCCGTACTCGATACGGTGCAGACCATTTGCATTCCGGTGGTCGAAGGCGGCAATCTCGACAAGATCGCCAAAGCCAGACGCCTCCATAAGACCGACAGCGGCTATGTGCTCTCGGGCGCCGGGTTCAAGCTGACCATCCTGCAGCCAGGCTCCAACCCCACCCAGTGCCATATCGACATGACCACGCCGGTAACGCCCGAGGGCCCGGCGGCGCCGATCGTCGTCGCCCTGCACAACTGGGCCGCCATCGAGAGCGGCTGGTCGCTCTATCGCAATGACAAGAATGTCGAAGGCAATCAGCAGCTCACCACCCGCTCGTGGGAACACGACGATCCGGGCAAGCACGAGGCGATGTTCATCACCACCTATCGCCACGCTGACGGCAGCCCGATGACCGGCAGGTCCGATAATTCGACGCTGGTCTACAGCGAGACGAAAACCACCGGATGACCTGGCCCGACCTCCTCGGGCTCGTCGGTGTCGTCCTGATGCTTCTGGCCTATGTGGGCGCCCAGACCGGCCGGCTCAATCCGTCTGAGCCGCGATCCCTGATCATGAACCTCGTGGGCCCCGGCCTCGTGATCGTTTCGCTGCGTTTTCGCTTCAATCTGCCGGCCTTCCTCACCGAGGCGGCGTGGGCCAGCGCCGCGGCCTTCGGCCTCGTCCGCCTGGCGCTCAAGAAGCGTTAGGCGACCCGTAGCAGGGGGGCGAAGGTCTCGACCACCCTGACGTAGGTCGCGCGCTTGAATGGCACGACCAGATCGGGGGTTTCCTCGAGGTCGGCCCAGCGCCAGGCGTCGAATTCTATGTGGTGGTGCGCGCCGACATCGATCTCCGTCTCCTCGCCCACGAACCTCGCCAGGAACCACATCTGCTTCTGGCCGACCCAGCCCCTCGCCACCTTCGATCCGGCGTGGCCAGGTGGAAAGTCATAGGCCAGCCATTCCTTCGTCTGGGCGAGGATCCTGGCCGAAACGACTCCGGTTTCTTCGGCCAGCTCGCGCAGGGCGGCCGCCTCGAAACTCTCGCCGCCGTCGACCCCGCCCTGTGGGAACTGCCAGTTGTGCGGTCCGGAGACGTCGGCGCGGCGACCCAGCCAGACCTTGCAATCGCTGCGCGCGAGCACCACCCCGACATTTGGCCGGTGTCGGCTCAGATCCACGCCTTGGGCGCCAGATGGAATACCGGCGCCCACCCCGTCGGGCTCAGTTGTTGGGCTTCGGCGTCGGAGGCTGGACGCCGTGCGCGGCCTTCAGGATGGCCGCTTCGGCCAGGGTCGGTCCGGGCTTGGGCAGCTTGGGCGTCGCCTCCACCGAGCCGAACTTGAGGACGTCGAGGGCGCGGGTAAGCTGGAAGTCGCCCTTCTTCTCATCGAACCCTTGAGGCGGTTCCTCCGCCGGCTCGTGCGCCCCTTCGCGGGTCTTTCCCTCGTCGGCGTTGAGGGCGTTATGGAAACTCGCTTCGCTGAACTGGAAGGCCTCGTTGGCCACCTGCTGCGCCTCCTCGCGGGTCTCGGCCACCTCGAGGTCGGGGACGATGCCGGTCCGCTGAATCGAGCGGCCGGAGGGCGTGTAGTAGCGGGCGGTGGTCAGCTTGACCGCGCCGTCGAGGCCGCCGCGCAGCGGGATCACCGTCTGCACCGAGCCCTTGCCGAAGCTGGTCAGGCCGACGATCGAGGCGCGGTGACGGTCTTGCAGGGCGCCGGCGACGATCTCGGCCGCCGAGGCGGTGCCGGAATTGATCACCACAACCACCGGCAGGGCGCCGATCTTCGCGCCCGGCTGGGCGTTGTAGCGCTCGATGTCATGCGGGTCTCGCCCGCGCTGGGAGACGATCTCGCCGCCCGAAAGGAACAGGTTCGACACCCCAACCGCCTGGTCGAGCAGGCCCCCGGGGTTGTTGCGCAGGTCGAGCACCAGGCCTTTGAGGTGCGGGTTCTTGGCCTTCAGAGCCTCGATCGCCGCCTTGGTCTCGTCGGTCGCCTTCTCGTTGAAGCCGGAGAGGCGCAGGTACCCATAGTCGCCTTCCTCGTGATAGCTCACCGACTTGGGCTGGATGATCTCGCGCATCAGCTTGACGTCGAAGGGGTCGGTCTTCTCGCGGGCGATGGTCAGGGTCACCGTTTCCCCGACCTTGCCGCGCATCTGCTTGACCGCATCGTTGACCGACAGGCCCAGCACCGACTGGCCATTGACGGCCGTAATGTAGTCGCCGGGCTTGATACCGGCCTTGGCCGCGGGCGTGCCGTCGATCGGCGAGATCACCTTGACGACCCCGTCTTCGCTGGTGATTTCCAGGCCGAGCCCGCCGTACTCGCCGCGGGTGTCGTCCTGCATCTCGTTATAGGCCTCGGGGGTCAGGTAGTCCGAGTGCGGATCGAGCGAGGTCAGCATGCCGTTCAGCGCCGCCTGGATCAGCTTCTTGTCGTCCACCGGCGTGACGTACTCGCGCTCCACCGTGTCGAGCACGTTCCCGAACAGCTCGAGCATATGATAGGTCTCGGCTCTCGGTTCGGGCGTCGCCCGTGCCGGTTCGCCGAGGTAGGCCATCGTGCCCGCCCCAAGGACGAATGCCGAAGCGCCGATCAACACGTAATTACGCATGCCCGTGGCCATGACCGTCGCTCGCGCCCGAATTAAGACCTCAATGGGTAGTGGGCCGGACTTACCCGATTATTTCAAATCTGGGGCGAGTATTTTTCAATGGCAAGCTGAGCCTGTCGCATTTCGCCTCAATCCCGATGATAGGGCTGGCCGGCCATCAGGCTGGCGGCGCGATAGAGCTGCTCGGCGAGCATGGCACGGGCCAGGGCGTGCGGCCAGGTCTGAGGCCCGAAGGCGATTTTCCGTCTCGCGCGTGTCGAGATCGCCAGATCGAGGCCGTCCGCCCCGCCGATCGCGAAGGCCACGCGCGCCGTGCCGTCGTCCCTCAGCCGGGCCAGCAAGGCGGCGAAGGCGCGTGAATTGAGCGCTTCGCCGTGTTCGTCGCAGGCTATGACGTAGGCATCTTCACTCCGGCGAAGGAGGGCCTCACCCTCCGCGACCTTGCCGCCCTTCTTCGCCTCCACTTCGACGATCTCGACCGGATGGAGCCCAAAGGGGCGGCCGACCTGGCCGGCGCGACGCGCCCAGTCTTCGGCCAGCATGGCCTCCGGCGCCGTCCCCAGCCTGCCGACGCACAGGAGGGTGATCCTCAAGTGGCCTGGACGTGGGCCGGCGGCTCGACCGACCAGATCTTCTCGAGGTTGTAGTAGGTCCGGACTTCCGGGCGGAAGAGATGGACGATGAGATCGCCGGCGTCGATCAGCACCCAGTCGCAGGCCGGCAGGCCCTCGACCCGGGCTCGGCCGTAGCCGGCGTCCTTGAGCATCCGCAGCACATGGTCGGCGATCGCGCCCACATGCCGATGCGATCGGCCGGAGGCGACGACCAGGGCGTCGGTCAGGGAACTCTTGCCCCTGAGGTCGATGAAGATGATGTCCTGCGCCTTCTCGTCGTCGAGGCGCTCGAGGATCAGGTTTTCAAGGGGGGTGCGGCCGGCGTTCTCGGGGTTCGGAGGCGGGACGGCGGCCGGCGTGGTTTTCTTGGCGGAAGTCTTGGCGGATGCGGAACGGGGACTCAGAGGCGGGCTCCTTGGCGAACGGCTGCGAGACTCATTCTAGCACGCCCGGCCCGGACGGTCATGACGCGCCGTCAGCTTTCCCGTCGCGCCGGGCGTTCAAATCCCGCAATGCCGTCGACGACGTCCAGTTCCAGGGTCCGGTGAGCCACACCCAGGCCGGCGGCCGGGCGAAGGCGAGTCGCCTCGCTTCGCGTTCGGGCAGACGGGCCGAGGCGAAGCGCCGGACGGCCGGCGAGGTCAGAGCCCGGATCGTCGAGCCGGGTCTGGCCACGACCGCGATCGGGATCTCGGCCATCAATTGCGGCCAGGCGCGCCAGCGGTGGAGGCCGGCCAGGCTGTCGGCTCCCATCACCCACACAAAGCGGACCGCCGGGAAGCGCAACGTCAGGCGACGCACCGTGTCGATGGTGTAGCGGGCGCCGAGCCGCCGTTCCGCATCGCTCAACACGTGGCGGGCGCGGGTCCAGGCGCTCGCCGAGGCGAGGCGCGCTTCGAGCGGCGCCGCGGCGGCTTTCAGCGGATTCTGCGGCGCCGCCAGCCAGATCATCTGGTCGAGGCCGAGCCGTCGCAGGGCCGTCCGGGCGACATGGGCGTGGCCTTCGTGCGCCGGATTGAACGAACCGCCGAACAGGCCCACCCGCATGCCAGGCTCGAGGTGCAGGCCAAGCCGCAGCGCCATTGGGGCGCCGCCGACCGCGAGGCGCGGCGCCCGCCCGGGCCGCGTGACGCTCATGCCGCTCCCAGGGCGAGGTCGTCGGCGTGGATCAGCGGCCCGGCCGCCTCGCCGGTCAGGGCCTCGATTGCTTCGCTCCTCAGGCCGACGATGCGACGGGCGTCGGCGGCGTCATAGCGGGCGAGGCCGCGGCCGACTTCCTGGCCCTCGGCGTCCAGCACCACCACCGCGTCGCCCTTGCCGAACCGTCCGTGGACGGATCGGACCCCGGCGGCCAGGAGGCTGCGGCCCTGGCGCACGGCCGCGGCGGCCCCGGCGTCGACAGTCAGCGCGCCGTGCGGGGCGAGCGAGCCGGCGATCCACGCCTTGTAGGCGGCCTTGGGCGTCGAATGGGCCTCGATCAGGCTCGACCCGGCGCCGGCCTCGACCGCCAAAAGCGGTCCTTCGCGCCGGCCGAGGGTGATGAGGGTGGCGCAGCCGGCGGCGGCGGCGATGCGAGCGGCGGCGAGCTTGGTCGCCATGCCCCCGCTTCCCACGCGCCTGGCCGGGTTCGGACCGCCGGCCATGGCCTCGATCTCCGGCGTGATCGCCGCCACCCGGTCGAGCCGGCGGGCCGCCGGATCGCGGGCCGGATCGGCGGTGTAGAGGCCGTCGACATCCGACAGCAGCACCAGGAGGTCGGCGCCGGCCATCTGGGCGACACGCGCGGCCAGGCGATCGTTGTCGCCCCAGCGCAGCTCCTCGGTGGCGACGGTGTCGTTCTCATTGACGATCGGCAGGGCGCCCAGGTCCAGCAGGGCCGTCAGGGTGGCGCGGGCGTTGAGGAACCGGCGCCGGGATTCGGTGTCGTGCGCGGTGAGCAGCAGCTGGCCCACGGGCGTCGGGGCCAGAGCCGCCTGCCAGGCGGCCATCAGCTGCGACTGGCCGGCCGCCGCCGCGGCCTGTTTCTCGGCCAGCGTCAGGGTCCGGTCCGGCAAGCCGAGACGGGCGCGGCCGATGGCCACCGCGCCGGAAGAGACCACGACCAGCTTCTGGCCGCGCGCCCGCATCCGGCTGGCGTCGGTGGCGAAGGCGTCGAGCCACGCGCGGTCGACGGCGCCGGAATGGGCCTCGGCCACCAGGGCTGAGCCGACCTTGATGACGATGAGACGCGCCTCGGCGATCCCGGTCATGGCTTCCAGGGTCCTTCAGCCTGGGTGGCGGCGGCCGCCTCGGCCGGCCGCACCCGGGCGAAGGCGGCGCGAAGCAGTGGCTTCAGGCCTTCCCCCGAAACGGCCGAGACCAGGTGAGGGACCTGGCCACAGGCTTTCTCCACGGCCCGGGCCGCCTTCTTTCGCGCCGCGGCGCCCAGCGCATCGACCTTGTTGAGGGCGACGATTTCCGGCTTCGACTCCAGCCCCGCGCCATAGGCCGCTAGCTCGCCGCGAATGGTGCGCCACGCAACGACTGGGTCGCTGTCGGTTGCGTCGATCAGGTGGATCAGCACCGCGGTGCGCTCGAGGTGGCCGAGGAAGCGGGTTCCGAGGCCCGCGCCCTCTGAAGCGCCCTCGATCAGGCCCGGCACGTCCGCCAGGACGAAGCGCTCGCCTTCGGAGAGGTCGACGACTCCAAGGTTCGGGGTCAGGGTGGTGAAGGGATAGTCGGCGATCTTCGGGTGCGCGGCCGAGACGGCTGCCAGCAGGGTCGATTTGCCGGCATTGGGCAGGCCCACCAGGCCGACATCGGCGATCAGCTTGAGGCGCAGCCAGATCCAGCGCTCCTCGCCGGGCAGGCCGGGGTTGGCGTGGCGCGGCGCCTGGTTGACCGGTCCCTTGAAGCGGGTGTTGCCGAAGCCGCCGTTGCCGCCGGCCGCCAGGCGGAAGCGCGCGCCGGCCTCGTCGAGGTCGACGATCAGGGTCTCGCGATCCTCCTCCAGCACCTCGGTGCCCACCGGCACCCGTAAAACCTGGTCGGCCCCGGACGCGCCCGACCGGTTGCGGCCCATGCCGTGGCCGCCGGTCCCGGCCTTGAAATGCTGGTGGTAGCGGTAGTCGATCAGGGTGTTGAGGCCCTCCACGCCCTCCACCCACACATCGCCGCCGCGGCCGCCGTCGCCGCCGTCGGGGCCGCCATACTCGATGAACTTCTCGCGCCGGAACGACACCGCGCCGGCGCCGCCGTCGCCGGAACGGATGAAGATCTTGCACTGATCGAGAAACTTCATGGCTGGGGGCTTTTGACCGAGGCGGACGCAAAAATCGAGCGGCGGCGCTTCAACGGCGTTCGAACTGAAGCCAGACCGGGGCGGTGTCGCCAAGACTCTTGGCCTGATAGCGGGTCGGGACGTGGCCTGCCGGCGCGGCGCGCCAGTCGTCGGCCCGCTCGGCGGTCCAGGCAAGGTTCGGCGAGGCGGAGAGGACCTCTAGCGCCTGGTGGGCGTAGTCGGTCCAGTCGGTTGCGAAGCGAAGCTCTCCGCCGGGCTTCAGCAGCCGCGCCACCTCGGCCGCGAAGGCGGCATCGACCAGCCGGCGCTTGCGGTGTCGCGCTTTTGGCCACGGATCTGGGAAGAGGACGAAGAGGCGCGTCAGGCTCCGGTCCGGCAGAGCGGCCATCAGCTCACGCCCATCCGCAGGCCAGATCCTGACGTTGGCGAGGCCCTTGGCGTCGACATGACGGACCAGGCTCGCGACCCCGTTCACGAACGGCTCGGCGCCCAACAGCAGGACGTCCGGCCGGGCCGCCGCCTGAGCCGCCAGATGCTCGCCGCCGCCGAAGCCGATCTCCAGCCAGGTTTCGGCGAAGGGGCCGACCGTGGTCGGATCGAAGGCGCCGGGCGCGATGGCGAGGCGGGGCAGGAGGCTCTCCATCCGCGCCGCCTGGGCCGGCTTGACGGTGCGCGAGCGCACCCGCCCGAAAGTCCGGATCGGTTTCACCGCCGGAAAAATGCGCTGGCGATGCCTGAAAGGAACGAAAGCCCGATCATCCCCCAGAAGGGTGCATCGCCGAGCCTTGCGAAGGGCGTCGGCATCAGCGCCGGGGGTAGCGGCGCGTCGATCACGCCATAGCCGCCCTCAGGCAAGGTTTTCAGCGGCCGGCCAAAGGCGTCGATCACCGCCGACACGCCCGTCGGGGTGGCGCGGATCATCGGCAGGCCCTCCTCGATGGCCCGATAGCTGGCGATGTTGAGGTGCTGCAGCGGGCCGCTGGTCTGCCCGAACCAGGCGTCGTTGGAGATGTTGACGATCCAGGCCGGGCGGTACCCGGCGGCCTTGGCGCCTTCGCGGGTGAAGCCGGGATAGAGGGCCTCGTAGCAGATCAGCGGCTGGAAGGGCGGCGCGCCGTCGACCCGCAGGGGCTGAGGCCGAGGTCCGGGCGTGAACCCGTCGCCGACATGGACGAAGGTCTTGATCCCCAGCCGGGTCGCCAGGGCGTCGAAGGGAATGAACTCGCCGAACGGCACCAGGCGGAACTTGTCGTAGAGGCCAATGGGCGTCAGACCGTCCGCCTTGCGCTGCAGGGCCAACAGGCTGTTGAACACCACCGGCCGCTCGGCCGAGGCCACGCCGTAGCGATAGCCGCCAAGGATCAGGATCTGACCTGGAGCGAGGGCGTCGGTGATGGCCTCGCGCGTCCACGTCTGGGGCGCCAGATAGTCTTCCATGGCGTCGGGGATGGCCCCTTCCGGCCAGACGACGATCGCGGGCGTCCGCGCGCCCGGCCGCCGGGTGAGGACGAGGTAGCGCGTGACGATGCTGTTGAAGAGAGCCGGGTCGTATTTCGACGCCTGCGGGACGTCGGCCTGGACCACGCGGATGATCGGCGCGCCGGGCGCGGGGCCAGGGGCATTGGCGAGCCTCGTCGCGCCGAACGCAAAGAGGCCGGCCAGGGCGCCTGCGGCGAGGGCGATGCTGACCGGGCCGCGCCATCTTTCCACCAGGGTCGCCGGCGTGGCGGCGGCGGCGATGGTGATCCACGACAGGCCATAAGCGCCCACCAGCGCCGCGCCCTGCGACATCGGCGAGCCGGCCCGCCAGGTCTCGCCCGGCAGGTCCCAGGGAAAGCCGGTCAGGATATGGCCGCGCAGCCATTCGACGAGGCTGAAGACGCCGGCGAAAACCAGCACCCGCAGGATCCCCCGCACCTGGGTCAGGCGGAAAGCCAGCGCCGCCGCGCCCCAGAAGAGGGCCATGCCGGCGGTGACCAGAGCGACCGCGAAAGGGGCCATCCAGCCTTGGTTTGCCGCGTCGACCTGGAAGGGCTCGGTCAGCCACCAGAGGCTGACGGCGAAATAGCCGACCCCGCCCAGCCATCCTCGGAAGAAGGCCGCCTTGAGCGACAGGTCTCCGCTGAGCAGGGCCAGCAGCACCGCCCAGCCCAGAAGACCCGGCAGGAAGCCGAACGGCGGCTGGGCCAGGGCCAGCGCCAGGCCGGCGATCAGCGACAGCCCCCGGAATAGCCACGGCGAAGGCGCCGGCCTTTCAGCCACCGGCGGCTCTGCGGCGCGCGCGCAGGCGCTTGATGTGGCGGGGGTCGGCGTCCGTGACCTCGAAGTCGAAGCCGGCGGGGTGGGCGATGACCTCGCCGCGCTGCGGCAGGCGGCCGGCCAGCGCCGCCACCAGGCCGCCGGCGGTATCGATATCTTCCTCGTCCATGTCCTCGGTGGTCAGAGAGGTCTTCAGCGCCGATTCGAGATCCTCGAGCGGCGCCCGCCCGTCGATCTCGAAGACGCCGCCCGCGCGCGCGACGATCTGGGCGTGCTGGGCTTCGTCATGTTCGTCGTCGATCTCGCCGACCACGCCTTCCAGCAGGTCCTCGAGTGTGACGAGGCCGTCCAGACCGCCGAACTCGTCGATGACCATGGCCATGTGGGTGCGGCTCGACTGCATGCGCGGCAGCAGTTCGGCGGCGCGCATCGACGGCGGCACATAGAGCGTGTCACGCTTGATCTTGCGCAGCGGCTCGGGCCCGGCGGCGGCGCGCTCGGTGGGCTCGGCGATGAGATGGAAGACATCCTTCAGATGGACGAAGCCGATCGGGTCATCGAGGCTCTCGTGATAGACCGGCAGTCGGGTGTGCTCGCTCTCGGCGAAGGCGGCGACCAGTTCGGCGAAGGAGGCGGCCAGCTCGATCGCGGTGATGTCGGCGCGGGGGATCATCACATCCTCGACGGTGAGGGTCTGGAAGGCGCGCGCATGGTCGACCATCTCGGCGGCCGCGACTTCGGCCGGCCCCGGCTGATGAGGCCGGCGCAGGCCGAGCCGCTCCAGCCAGCCGGGCCGGCGGCCCTCGGGAGGTCGCTCAGACTCGGCTTCGGACATCGGCGTAGGGGTCGGGAATGTTCATCTCGGCCAGCAACCGGCGCTCGCGGTCTTCCATCGCCGCCGCGTCCTCGTCGGCAATGTGATCATAGCCCAACAAATGCAGCACGCCATGAACCACGAGGTGGGCGAGGTGATCGGCCAGCGGCTTGCCCTGTGCGCGGGCTTCGGCCTCGCACACGCCAAAGGCCAGGGCGATATCTCCCAGCCGGCCCGGCGAGCCATCCGGGAACGAGAGCACGTTGGTCGGCCGGTCCTTGTTCAGGAATCGGGCATTGAGGCTCTGAAGGCTCGCGTCGTCGGTCAACAGGACGGCGAGTTCGCCTTCGGCCTCGCCGGCAGCGACCTCGGCCGCGCGCCTGGCTGCGGCCGCCGGATCGGCGATAGCCGCCATCCACGCCGGGTCCTCGATCTCGACCTCAATCGAGCTGGGCGTCACGGCGGGAGTCGGCGTCATAGGCGGTGACGATCCGCCCGACCAGCGGGTGGCGGATCACGTCGGCGATCGTGAACCGGGATACGGCCACGCCCTCGACGGGCTCGAGAATCGACACGGCGTGGACAAGACCTGAATCGGAAGGATCGACCAGATCCACCTGGCTCGGGTCGCCGGTGACCGCCATGGTCGAGCCCTCGCCCAGGCGGGTGAGCACCATCTTCATCTGCAGGCGGGTGGTGTTCTGGGCCTCGTCGACGATGACGAAGGCGTGCGCCAGGGTGCGGCCGCGCATGAAGGCGATCGGCGCCACCTCGATCTCGCCGCGGTCGCGTCGGCGGCGAAGCTGATCGGCGCCGAGAATGCGGGTCATCGCGTCCCACACCGGCGCCATGTAGGGATCGACCTTCTCGTTGAGGTCGCCGGGCAGGAATCCCAATCGCTCGCCGGCCTCTACAGCCGGCCGGGTGACCACCAGCCGCTCCACCTTCCCCGCGCGCAGCAGTTCGGCGCCGTGAGCGACGGCGAGGAAAGTCTTGCCGGTCCCTGCCGGTCCCAGCGCAAAGACCAGGGGATGGGTGTCGAGGGCGTCGAGGAAGCGGGCCTGGCCGACCGTCTTGGCGCCCACCGCGCCGCGCCTCACCGCGCCGCTGGCCGGCGGTCCTCCGACACGGGCTTCATCCACCGCCACCCGCACGTCGGCCGGCGTCACCTCCTCGCCGGCGGCGACGAGTCCGGCCAGTCTTTCGATGGCCGACCGCGCGGCCCGCCTTGCCCGCGCTTCCCCGCTGACGGTCACCCCGCCGCCCGGGGTCTCGACGAGCACATGGAAGGCGTCCTCGATCAGGGCCGTGTGCCGCCCGCCTGGACCGGCCACGGCGCGCACCGCGTCGTCCGCCAAAGCCAGGAACTCGGAGGGCCCGCGGCTCAAGCGGTCTCCAGAACCCGCTCGCCCGCCAGGCTGTTGGCATGCGCCGCGCGAATGCGCACCGGGACGATGCGCCCGATCAGGCTCTTGTCACCTGCGCAATGGACCGCCTGGAGATAGGGCGTGCGGCCGACCACCTGCCCGGGATGACGACCGGGGCTCTCGAACAGGACCTCGGCCTCCCGCCCGACCATGGCTTCGTTGAACGCTTCGCGACTTTCGTTGAGCACCGCCTGCAGCCTGGCGAGGCGCGATTCCTTCTCGGCCTCGTCAACCTGGCCAGGCATGGCCGCGCCGGGGGTGCCCGGCCGCCGCGAATATTTGAACGAGAAGGCGCTGGCGTAGCGGACCTCCCGGGCCAGGGCGAGCGTCGCCTCGAAGTCGGCCTCGCGCTCGCCGGGAAAGCCGACGATGAAGTCGCCGGAGAGGGCGATATCCGGCCGCGCGGCGCGGATGCGCTCGGTGAGCCTGACATAGACCTCGGCGTCGTGTCCGCGGTTCATGGCCTGGAGGATCCGGTCAGAGCCGGACTGGACCGGAAGGTGCAGATAGGGCGCCAGGGCCTCCACCTCGGCGTGGGAGGCGATCAGGTCATCGGCCATGTCGCGCGGATGGCTGGTCGTGTAGCGCAGGCGCGCCAGTCCCGGGATGCCCGCAAGGCGGCCGATCAGCCTCGCCAGGCTGACGCCCTCCGCATCCAGATAGGCGTTGACGTTCTGGCCGAGCAGGGTGACCTCGCGCACGCCCTTGGCGGCCAGGCTGCGCGCCTCGGCTTCGATCTGGGCCGCCGGTCGCGAATACTCCGCGCCGCGGGTGTAGGGCACCACGCAGAAGGTGCAGAACTTGTCGCAGCCCTCCTGCACCGTGAGGAAGGCGGTGACGCCGGTTGGATGGCGATCCGTCGCCAGGGCGTCGAACTTGGCTTCCGGCGCGAACGATGCGGCCAGGCGCTCGCCGCGCCCGCGGTGGGCCTGGGCGATCAGTTCGGGCAGGCGATGATAGGCCTGGGGGCCGACGACCAGGTCCGTGACCGGCGCGCGGCGGATGATCTCCTCGCCCTCCGCCTGGGCGACGCAGCCGGCGACGACCACGGTCATCGCCTCGCCGGCCTCGGCGCGCGCCTCCTTGAGTTGGCGAATGCGCCCCAGTTCGGAATAGACCTTCTCGGCCGCCTTCTCGCGGATGTGGCAGGTGTTGAGCACCACCACGTCGGCGTCGTCCGGGGTCTCGGCGAGGCCGTAGCCGAGCGGCGCCAGGAGGTCGGCCAGGCGCTCGGAATCATAGACGTTCATCTGGCAGCCATAGCTCTTGATGAACAGCCGGCGCTTGGGCGGCGCATCGTCGGTGGCGGCCCTCCCGTTCGCGAAGGTGGTTTCAGTCATCGGCGGGCACGGCGTAGAGTTCGAGCCGGTGGTCGACCAGGCGATAGCCGAGGCGCTTGGCGATCTTCTGTTGCAGGGCCTCGATCTCCTCGTCGACGAACTCGACCACCGCGCCGGTCTTCATGTCGATCAGATGGTCGTGGTGGGTCTCGCTGGCTTCCTCATAGCGCGAGCGGTTCTGGCGGAAGTCGTGGCGGGTGAGGATGCCGGACTCCTCGAAGAGCCGCACCGTGCGGTAGACCGTGGCGATCGAGATGTGCGGATCGATGGCGTGGGCGCGGCGGTGCAGTTCCTCCACGTCCGGATGGTCGTGGGCGGACGACAGGACCCGCGCGATGACCTTGCGCTGCTCGGTCATGCGCAGCCCGCGCTCGAAGCAGAGTTTTTCCAGCCGGTCCAACGAAAGCTCCTCAACCCTTATGAGCATAATGGCCGGCCAGAGCCCTGTTAAGCGCACGGCGAAGGATCAGGGCGTCGATGCGCTCCGCGCCGCGGGCATAATAGTCCGAACGTCGGCCGATGCGCGCAAAGTCACAGGTCTCATAGAGGCCGAGCGCCGGGCCATTGTCTTCCGCCACCTCGAGAAAAAGGGCGCCTGCGCCGGCCTTTGCCGCCTCCTCGGCCGCCGAAACAACCAGGGCTCGCCCGACGCCTTGCCGGCGAAAGGCGGGATCGACGGCGAGGGTCAGGATCTCCGCCTCATCGCTGGCGATGCGAACGAGCACGAAGCCCAGGGGCGCGTCATTGGCGCGCGCCAGCAGCGAGAAAACGCCGGGGCTGGCCAGCAGAGTCTCGAAGTCCGCCTCGCTCCACCCGTCCTCGAGGGATTGGGCGTGCAGGCCCGCCATCAGGGCTGCGGCGGTCGTGCGCTCGATCGCAGGGTTCATCGGGCCTTCGGCTTGGCGTCAGGCGGGCGCAGGTAGAGTGGCGTCGGCGGCGCAAGCTCGTTTGAGACCGCCAGCCGCGCGATGGCCTCGACCGGCGGCGCGGCCAGATCGATTGCCACTTGGCCGGGTGCGGCCAGGCGCGAGGCAGTTGGCCCGACAAGACGTCCGGCGGCGGCGAGGCGCGCCTCCTCGAGCGGCAGGTTCTGCGGCGGACCGAGCGGGTCCTGGCCGTCGAATGGCTGCAGCCACACCCCGCCGCGGCCGGCCTCGATCACCGCCGCCTTGCGGCACGGCGCGGCGTCGCTGGCGGCCAGGGCCTCGAGGGTCCCGATCCCGACCGCCGGCGCGTCGGCGGCCAGGGCGAGGCCCTTGGCGAAGGCGATGCCGACGCGCAGGCCGGTGAACGAGCCAGGGCCGACGGTGACGGCGATGCGGTCGAGGTCGGAGAAGCTGAGGCCGGCCTCTTTCATCGCCTCGCGAACCATGGACCCCAGACGCTCCTGGTGGCCGCGGCTCATGGCTTCAAATCGCACGGCAAGCGGCGCGCCGTCGGCGAAGACGGCGGCCTGGCAGGCCTCCAGGCAGGTGTCGAGGACGAGTAGTCTCAGCCTCTGGTCCCTCTGCAACTCGAGGCGCTTCCTGTCGCATCATCCCGGCCAAGGCGCGCTGCGCCGCGAGCCGGGACCCGGGAGATCAAGCGCGGGAGCAAGGCGCCTCTGCGTCCCGCATCTCCGGCCCTCGGCCTTCGTGCGGGATGACGGTGAAAATTGGCGCGGCGGTCAGCTCGTCTCAGAGCGTCTGCTCGACGCGCGTCACCTCGGGCACATAGTGGCGCATCATGTTCTCGACCCCGGCGCGCAGGGTCGCGGCTGACGAGGGACAGCCGGAGCACGCGCCGCGCATGTGCAGCCACAGGACGCCGGTCGCCGGCTCGAACTTCGAGAACAGGATGTCGCCGCCGTCCTGGGCCACGGCCGGGCGGATGCGGCTGTCCAGCAGGTCCTTGATCTCGGCGACGATCCCGGCCGCGTCGCCCTCGTAGACCTCGGCGTCATGGCCCTCGTTCTCATCGTCGCGCAGAAGGGCCTGGCCGCCGGTGAAGTGGTCCATGATCGCCGCCAGGATCGGCGCCTTCAGCCACGACCAGTCCTGGTCCTCGGCCTTGGTGACCGTCAGGTATTCGCCGGCGAAGAACACGCGTGTCACGCCGGGCACCGCGAACAGGCTCTCGGCCAGAGGCGAGGCGCGCGCCTCGGCCTCGTCGCGGAACTCTCGCGTGCCGCTGGCGAGCAGTTCCCGCCCGGGCAGGAACTTCAGGACCGCCGGATTTGGCGTCGGTTCGGTCTGGATGAACATGGTGTTGAGATGGCCCTTTGCGTGGGCGAAGGCAAGATTGCGCTCATGCGTTCCAAAAGCCGACGATGCGACGCACATCGGTCATCACCGGCGCCGCCAACGCCCGCGCCCGCTCGGCCCCCGCGGCGAGGATGCGGTCGATCTCGGCCGGGTCGGCCAGCATCCGCCGCATGGACTCGCCGACCGGCGCAAGGGCGGTGACGGTCACCTCGGCCAGGGCCGGCTTGAACTCGGCGAAGCCCTTGCCGGCGAACCGATCGAGCACCGCCTGACGGCTTTCGCCCGTCAGCGCCGCATAGATGCCGACGAGATTGTCCGCTTCCGGACGATCCTTCAGGCCATCCACCGAGTCTGGCAGCGGCTGTGGATCGGTGCGCGCCCGCCGGATCTTGCCCGCGATCTCGTCGGCCGTGTCGGTGAGGTTGATGCGCGACTGATTGGAGGGGTCCGATTTCGACATCTTCGCCCGGCCGTCGCGCAGCGACATCACCCGCGCGCCGGGTCCCTCCACCAGGGGCTCGGGCAGGGGGAAGAAGCCGGGCGATTCGAAGTCGTGGTTGAACTTCTGGGCGATGTCGCGGGCCAGCTCCAGGTGCTGCTTCTGGTCTTCGCCGACGGGCACGTGCGTGGCCCGGTACAGCAGGATGTCGGCGGCCTGCAGCACCGGATAGGCATAGAGACCGACGCTGGCCCGCTCCTTATGCTTGCCGACCTTGTCCTTGAACTGGGTCATGCGGTCGAGCCAGCCGACGCGCGCGACGCAGTCCAGGATCCAGGCAAGCTCGGAATGCTCGCGCACGGCCGATTGCGGAAAGATGATCGCCCGCTCCGGATCGACCCCGGCGGCGATGTAGGCGGCGGCGATCTCGCGGGTCTGGGCGGCCAGCAGGGCCGGGTCCTGCCAGGCGGTGATGGCGTGCAGGTCGACGACGCAGAACAGGCTCTCGCGCTGGCGCTGCAGGGCGACGAATTTCACCAGGGCCCCGAGATAATTGCCGAGGTGCAGGGCGCCGGACGGCTGAACGCCGGAAAAGACGCGGTCGGGCGCTGGGGCGGGGTCGCTCATTTGCGGAGATCTCTCGAACGGAAGGGGCTGCGCCCAGAGCGCGTTCCGCAAAAGTGGCATCGCTTTTGCGTCAAGTACGCGCTCAATCGTCTAGTCGCGGCGCTGAGCTAGGCGGGGCGGCGAGCGCGGCGCCATCGTCTGTTCGAGCAACGGTTCATGGCGTGGCCCGTTTAGTCGCTTCCCCCGAGAGCGGCAAGGCGGAGGAACGTGGGCGGAACGTTTACGGAATTAGGCGAAGGTCATTGACACCCGGCCGGGCCGCAAGCGCGGCCGAAGAAGCTGTGCTCGAATTACGGTGACACTGCATTCAATTCCTGAGAGGGTCCAGTCCAACTTGGAGGAAGGCGCTCATGGCGCGACTGGCGCGGGTGGTCATTCCGGGCGTGGCGCATCACGTCACCCAGCGCGGCAACCGCCGCGAGCGGGTGTTCTTCAGCGATGACGACTACCGGCTCTATCTGCGCCTGATCTCGGCGGGGGCGAAAGCCAGCGGCACGGAGATCTGGGCTTACTGCCTGATGCCGAACCACGTTCACTTCATCCTGGTCCCGGACCAGGAGGACGGCCTGAGGGCCACCTTCGCCCAGGCCCACCGGCGCTATACCGGCCACATCCACGCACGGGAGCGGTGGACGGGTCACCTCTGGCAGGGCCGGTTCTCCTCCACGGCCATGGACGAAGCCCACCTTCACGCGGTGATCCGCTACGTCGACCTCAATCCCGTGCGGGCCGGGCTCGCGGCCCTGGCCGCCGACTGGCCATGGTCGAGCGCCAGGGCGCATCTGGCGGGCAAGGACGACGGTGTGGTGACGGCCGCGCCTGTTCTGGCGCGGATCGACGACTTCGCGAGCTATCTCGATGAAGCGGAAGACTCCGCGCGCGTCGCCGCCCTGCGCCGATCCCGCTCCACGGGCCGTCCGGTGGGCGCGAGGGACTGGATCGCCGACCTCGAGGCCCGCGCCGGCCGCCCGCTCGCGCCCGGCAAGCGCGGACGCAAGCCCGGCCAAGTTCCTGACGTACGGCAGGCGGACCTGTTAAGTGCAGTCACGGTAATGCTGAGGTTTAGAACAGAGTTGGCAAAGGCAGTTGTATCGATCAGCTATCTTGTGTACCGTCCAGAGGAATTCTCGTTCGATGTAACCCCAGCTCCTCTTTCAGGTTTTACGTCTATTCTTTTGGATGATCTTAATCTAGAAGTAGACGAGACTGGAAGAGTTATCTCGATTTGGGGTCTGTGTCCGCATACGCGGTGGAATGACGCGCCGCTAGCTCCCCCAGAGGCAGTATGTGGCCAGCTATTCGTCTTGACTGACACGCCACTCGAGCGCGCGATTTCCATTCGGCTGACACCTGAGAGGAAGTACCTTCCCACGTTTGTGGATCGAAGCCGGGGTTGGGTTAAGGTCCAGGGCGCGGCCAACCCAAAATCGGCGGTAATGATCATTCCCGGAGTGATATTCGAGATTGGAAACCGGGGTGAGTTTTGTTCCCTGTGGCTACATCCCAAAAGCGGAATCGGGGGGCCAGAGACTGAACCTCTGAAGGCAAGATAAAGCGAGCGTCGTCCGCGCCATCTCTCGATGGCTGAATGGATGCCTGCACATTCAGTAGTGCCAAAGTGATCATGGCGAGCGCCGCGGCTGGCCCGTTTTGTCTAATCCGTGAACTACCGCCGTCTTTCCGGACACCAGTTAGAGATGCCTTTTCCGGCCCGCTGCTGCGCCGAGTATCTTGCCCACGACCGACGACAACGAGACCCTCATTGAGCAACGCCTGTGTCGCCCGCACGGCGGGAGGTCATCATGGCGTGGCCCGTTTAGTCGCTTCCCCGGAGAGCGGCAACGCGGCTAGACAGGCCCATGGTCGTCAGGTCGCCAGATCCGCAAAACGCTGCCGACGCACTTGTTCGCGCCGGCCGGATGAACGAGGCCATTGCGGTTTTGCAGGGAGCAGCCGAGGGCGCGCCGGCCGAACCGGCGGTCTGGACGGCTCTGGCCGGAACCCTGGCCGCCGCCAACCGGCCCGACCTGGCGCTTGCCGCCTGGGAGCGGGCGCTCGCCCTCCACCCGAGCGCGCCTTCGGCTCTGGCCGGCAAGGGGAGGGCGCTGCAGGCCCTGGCGAGGCCGGAGGAGGCCCAGGCGGCCTTCGAGGCGGCGCTGGCGGCGGGCGACAGAGGACCGGAAGCGCGCCACGGCCTGGCGCTTCTCGCCTTCGACACCGCCGATTATGAGACGGCCGCCGCTCACGCCAAACGCCTCCCGGCGGCGCCGGCGACCGCCTGGCTCAAGGCGCGGATCGATTTGGCCCAGGGAGACCAGGCGGCGGCGAAGTCTGGGCTGGAGCGCCTGTTGAAATCGCCAGGTCTCGACGCGGCCTCTCGCTCGGACGCCCTTCTGCTTTTCGGCCAGACCCTCGACCAGCTGGGCGATAGCACGGCGGCGTTCAAGGCGGCCATGGACGGCAAAGCGCTGCAGCGGCGTCTGTTCGCGGCCAGGGCCGCAGGCCGTGAGACAGAAACCGCCAAGCTTGTCCGTCTCGCGGCCTGGTTCGGCGCCGCCAGGCCCTGGCGCTGGACTCCTCAGCCGACCAGGCAGGGCGAAGCCGCCGGCCATGTCTTCCTGGTGGGGTTCCCGCGGTCAGGAACGACGCTTCTGGAGCAGGCGCTGGCCGCCAACTTCGATGTCGCCTCCCTCGAGGAAGCGCCGACCCTGGCCGACGCCTATCAGGAGTTTCTCAGGGACGACGCCGGCTGCGAGCGGCTGGCGCGGCTCACCGGGGCGGAAGCGGAGGTTTGGCGACGGCGCTATTGGAAAGTGGTGCGCGAACACGGCGTGGAGCCGAACGGCAAGGTCTTCCTCGACAAGGCGCCGGCGGGGACGATCAACCTGCCGCTGGTCGCGAAGCTTTTCCCGGACGCCCGCATCCTCTCTGCGATCCGCGATCCGCGGGACGTGGTGCTGAGCTGCGTCATGAGCGCGTTCCAGATGAATGCGCTCACCTATGAGTTCACCAGCCTGGAGACCACCGCGGCCTGCTTTGCCGCGGTCATGCGCCTTGCGGAGATCTATCGCCGCGTCCTGCCGTTGCGGATCCACGAGGTGCGCTACGAGAAGCTCACCGCCGATTTCGCCGGCGAACTGGCGGCGATCTGCCGCTTCATGGGCGTCGACTTCCGCTCACAGATGGTCGACGTCGCGGCCGCCGCGCGGGGTCGGGCGGTGCGGACGCCCAGCGCCACCCAGGTGCGCGGCGGCGTCGATCGGGGCCGGGAAGGGCGCTGGCGGACCTACGCCGTTGAGCTCGCGCCGGTGCGGAAAATCCTGGCGCCCTGGGTGAAGGCTTTTGGCTATTCGCCGACTTGACAATCGCCAGTGGAGATAGCATATTGCAAGTGATCCATGCCGGTCCGCCGGCCGGTCTTTGACATCGTTAGAGATTGAGCGACGCCGCAACTGCGGCGATTTTCATCGTGGGCTTTCCTTTCTCCTGACGGGGGTCACCCGTTGTTACGGTGAAACGTCCGGTTTTACGGCGTGTTTCGGTGGGAGATTTTCACGCAGCACCGGCGTCTCGCCGGCTGCGCCTGATGCCGACGAAAGACCTGTCAAGGTCGCTGGACACCATTATTAATGGGGAATCATCCATGTTTATGGACGTTAATGGTGGCCCGATTCTCCCGGTTCGCCGGCCTCTCGCCGGCTCTTTGGTCCGCCCCGACAGCCAAACCAAACCGTCATGGCCGGGCTTGTCCCGGCCACCCAAGAACGCCGGATTGCGCGTGGCCATGCCGGCATGGCCACCCACGGGTCCGCGCCGAATGGGTCCCCGGCACGAGGCCGGGGATGACGGCCGTGGTGGTGGGTGGGACGAGAACATCGATTGTCGGCTGCGCTGGATGCGGGCGGGATGCCGGCGATCCGATCCTTCCTCCGCTCGTCCCGGACGCCGAGCGAGCAGCGAGGCGAGCCGGGATCCAGGTGTTTTATCGTTGAGCCCAGCCTTTCATAAAAAGCCTGGGTCCCCGTTTTCGCGGGAATGCGCCGAGTTTGTTGAGTTCTATCCGTGGCCATGTGCGGATCGGAAGTAAGGGATCGGCGCCGACGCCTCCCCGGCCCTCCGTATCAACGGTGAAACGCCCGGTTTTACGGCGTGTTTCGGTCGGCGCCGACCATCAGCCTGTCAAGGTCGCTGGACACCATACTTTATGGGGAAACGCCCATGTTTATGGCGATTTATGGAGGTCGCCGCGCCAGGATTCGAGCGCCGGGCCGAGCCCATCCTCGAGCGGTCCGATCCACGGCTCGAACCGCCGCCAGACGCCGATCGAGCGATCATAGACCGGCTGACGCACCTGCTCGGCGCTGGGCGTGTCGATCGCGCGGCGATTGTCGAAAAAGGCGAGGCAGGCCGGATCGAAGGGAAGGCCGAGATAGGCCAGCAGCCGGCGCACCTCGCCCTCCGTGTCGGCGACGAGATCCTCATAGATCAGGCGGTGGACCGCCCCCGGCTGCACGCCGTCGAAATGGGCCATGAGATCCGCATAGTCGGCATAGAAGCGGCCGATGTGGCCAAGATCGAAGGCGCTGTTGAAGCCGGCGGCGAAATGCTGGCGAAAGATCGAGACGCCGTTGTCCAGCGGGTTGCGGCGCACGTCGATAATCCTGGCGTTCGGCAGGGCCAGACGGATCAAGCCCAGGTGCTGGAAATTCTGCGGCCGTTTGTCAACGAAGTGAGGACGGCCGAGGTGGCGGCGCCATTTCGTGCGGCGCAGGTATTCGTCGCCCGGTCGCTGGCAGGCGGCGCGATCCAGGGCCGTCACGCCCTCGGGATAGCCGGCGATGGCGGAGGCGATGTTGACGAGGTCCGGCAGTTCCCCGGCGCCCTCGATGGCCGGATGGCTGGCGAGGATCTGTTCGACCAGCGACGATCCGGACCTCGGCATGCCGACAACGAAGATCGGATCGTTCCAGATCGCGCCCCAGCCGGCGCGCGCGGCGTAGAAGTCCGGTGTGAACACCGCCTTGTTGCGGCGGACAAAGGCGGTGGTCTCGTCGGGCTGGAAACGGCGCAGATCCCGCTCGATGGCGTTGCCGTCGGCATAGGCGGCGAAGGCGGCCTCGGTCTCGCCGGCGTCTTCGCGCGCCTTGGCGAGCGCGAAGAGCAGCCGGGCTCGGCCTTCGGGCCGAACGCCGATCGATTTCAGGACGCCTTCGAGGGTCGTTCGGTCCGCCTTTGTGAGGTGATGGTTCTTGATGTCGGCCAGGCGCAGCCAGGCGTCGGCGCAGGCCGGATCGACGGCCACGCAGGCGCGCAGGGCCTTCAACACGCCCTCGGTCTCGCCGGTCGCGCGCAGGAAGCTGGAATAGACGATGAGGGCGTGGGTCTGGTCGGGAAAGCGGGTGACGATCCGCTCATAGGTCTGCACCGCCTCATCGAATCGGCCGAGGTCGACAAGCGCCGCGCCAAGCATGGCCAGCGCCAGGCCATCGGTCGGATCCTTCGCCAGCAGGGCGTCGAGTGCGGCGACGGCTTCGGCGAACTTCTTGCCGCCGAGCAACGAGCGGACATGTGTGACCTGCTGGGCGTCTTTGGAATCGCCCAACTTCGCCCGCGCCGCCAACGCCGCCTTCAGGTCGCCCCCGGCCATTTCCAGATCGGACAACAGGCGCCAGGCCGCCGGCTGGTCGGGCTTCAGTCCGAGGGATTTGACGACTATTGGGCGGGCTTTGCGCGAGCGGCCGGCGGTGATGTTCGCCTCGGCTTGCTCGAGCAGGGCGAGCCAACGCGGCTTGTCGGCCCGGGCCAAGGAGCGAGGCGAACTCATCGTCGCACTATGCGGAGATCGTCTGGCGGGTCAAAGCCGGCCGGGAAAAAGAGAAGGGCGCCGCTCCGAACCGAGCGGAGCGGCGCCCCCTTGAAACGCGTTCCTTTAGTAATACGCCGCCGTAGATCGGAACGCGCCTGGAAATAGAGCGCGATGAGATCAGTTGCCTGACCGCACCGCGCTCCGCGCCCGTCGAGCCCCCGACAGCCGGCGCTGACAGCCTAGAACTTGACCTTGACGCCCAAGAACAGCTGGGTGCCGTTGTCATAGGTTGCGCGAACCTGGGTCGGGTTCGCGGCGTAGTACTTCAGAAGGCTGTTGGTGATGTTCAGCGCATCCACCGTCAGGGCGACATTCGGCGTGATCTGATAGGCGAACGAGGCGTCCAACTGGCCGAAGTTGGCCTGGCTTTCCGGAGAGGCGCGATCGAGACCGACAAAGAAGTGCGAACGGTATGTGTAGGCCAGCCGCACGCTCACGCCGTGGTTCTCGTAGTAGCCGACCAGGTTGCCGACCCACTTCGACGTGCCGATGAGCGGGTTGCCGTCGGCGTCATGACCGTCGACCCAGGTTCCGTTGGCCTGGAGGCCGAAGCCCCAGCCGATCGGTTGCTGCCACTGCACTTCCACGCCTTCCAGTTCGCCGGAAATATTGAACGGCGAAGAGATGTGATAGGGCGCGAACTGATTGGTCAGCTGGTCGAAGTAGGTCTGAGTATTAACTCCGAAGCCTACGTAGGATTGCAGGTTATCGTAGAAGACGCTGACGGCCACCAGCGATGTCGGGCCATAGTAGTATTCGAGGCTGGTATCCAAGACCGTCGCCTTGATCGGCTTGAGGTTCGGATTGCCGCCGCTGCCTGTGTTCGTAAGGTCGGTAAGGGAGACAGTGCCACCCAGCGAGCTGAAGTCTGGCCGCGCCATGGTTTCGGCAGCCGACGCTCGCCAAAGCAGGTTCTCCTGGATATTGTAGGTGAAGTTCACACTCGGCAGGAAGTCGAGATAATTGTGTGAAATCTTGGTGAGCGCATAGGGCCCGTAGGCGGATGTGCCCTCGTAGGTGGTTCCTGTTGGCACGGCGCATGTGGCGGGTGGAGTGTTCGTTAGATCGGGGCTCGCGCAGTTGCTCGGGAGAGCCACGTTTACAAAGTTATTCTCCTGCGTATCCACGATGCGCAGTCCGAAGTTTGCCCGCCAGCGATCTCCGGCGACGTGGGCCATGACGTAGCCCGCATAGTCGGTTTCCTGGACCTTGAATGAGCCGAGCCAGTAGTAGTTCTGCGGTTGGACGATCGCCGAGATCGGACCGCGGACACCTCCCGGAATGGCGTCAATGATCTGGCCAATGGTCGTCGGGTTTCCGCCGATCGGGATGAGCAGGCCGGGAATGCCGAGCGCGCCAGCGTTGAATCCGGCCGGATAGGACGTCGGATTGACGGCCGAGAACGGCATCGTCGGACTGCCGAAGCAGGCGTTGTTGGCGCCCAAGGTGCAGCCGCGGTCCCAGCCGTCCACCTGCCGCGTATGGTTAGCGATGCGGACGCCGAAATCGACGTTCTTGAAGATGCCGTCGC
This sequence comes from Caulobacteraceae bacterium, assembly GCA_036491275.1. Taxonomy (GTDB): domain Bacteria; phylum Pseudomonadota; class Alphaproteobacteria; order Caulobacterales; family Caulobacteraceae; genus Acaudatibacter. The sequence goes on along the minus strand of DASXCH010000196.1, from coordinate 13,556 downwards.
TGACATCCCACACGCCATCCATCTTGCCGTAGACTTCCTTGTCGACCGAGATGAAGCGCGCGTTCCACGACCAGTCGTCGGCAAGCCCATCAGGGCTCTGAGGATTGATGTTTGTCGGGGTGACGACAAAGCCATTTCCGGACGGCGCATAATTGATCCCGGTGACGCCATCGACCTCGAACGAGGGTTGCTCGGGAGTCTCGCCGACACCATGGGTGTAGCCGACCTGGCCGGTGATGGTCAGCTTGTCGCTAACCCGCCACTTGCCGTCCAGATTGAAATAGTAGCTCTCGGCAGTCTCGTTGGGACGGGTGATATTATCAACGATCAGGCCGTCAATGGCCGATCCGCCCGGGCTGCCTGTTGGAAATGTGAAATTGGTCCCCGTTGGCGAAAACTCCGGCCAATCCGCCGCCACGAGGGTATTGTTCTTGACGGTGAAGCTCGTGGGAATATTCTTCGCAAGTTCGTTTGTACCCCACAACATGTAGTTGTCATTGTAGTTCGTTGCATTCAAGTGCGAGTAAAAGCCGTTAAGCTTAAGCTCTTCGTTGCCGTCACTTGATCTCCATTGAACAGTGCCGGTGACGCCGGCACGCGTCCGCTCCTGCTCGAACAGTGACGAACCGATCAGAGTCGGAGCTTGGACACCGTTGAGCGAAGGATTGGCCTGGGCGATTGGATCCCCCGTGCCGGGGACGAAAGCCGTGGTGGATGTGGCGGCAACTGGCGCGGTACCAGAAATCGCTTGGTAGCCGAGAACCTCCTGGCCGTAGCGAACGACGCTGCGCTTCTCGTAGAAACCCTGCAGGATGACTCCGAAGGTATTGTCGGCGTTCTTCCAGCCGAGCAGGCCGTTGAACTGAGGCTGCCATTGGCTGCCGTGCTGGCCGGCGTTGGTGTTGTAGGCCGCCTCGGCCGAACCTTCGAAAGTGAAGGTCTTGGAAAGACCGAGCGGGTCGCGTGTCTGGATATCCACCGCGCCGGAGACGCCGCCCTCAAGCGTTGAGGCGTCTTGCGTCTTGGTCACGACGACGTTTTGGACGATTTCCGACGGCAGCAGGGTGAAGCTGACGCTGCGGCCGACCACGCTGTACTGGTCGAGGATGAACCAGTCGCCGGTGGAGACGTCGTGACCGTCGATGGTGACGTTGGTCAGGCTGGGCGAGGTGCCGCGGATGGAGACCCGGTCGGCTTCGTCGAAGCCGCCTTCGCCGCCTGCCGCGCCCTGGATCGCCACACCCGGCAGACGCTGAAGGGCGTCGGCGATGTTCTTGTCGGGCAGCTTGCCGATGTCGGTGGCCGAGATCGCGTCGACGGAGTTCTCACTCACGCGTTTGATCTCGATGGCCTTTTCCAGGGATTGCCGGATGCCGGGCACGACGATTTCCTGAACCGTGGTCGAGCTGTCCGCCGCCATGGCCGAGTCGACCGCGAAGCCTAGCGCCGCGAAGCTCGCCGTGCCGATCAGCATGGTTCTGCGAAGTTTCATTCTTATCTCCCCCAGAAGGAGCCGGGTCCGACGGCTCTTCGTCAAAGGCCAATTTGATACCAATTCGACGCATCCGGCCCGAAAACCCACTCTGACGGACACGGATTGATGCGAGGTTGTCACAATCTCCACTGCAGGCGCAAGCCCAAATTGACATAAATTTAGTACCAATCAGTTTTTGGTATGCAAACGCTGCGGGGTCGTGGCACAAACGCATCACGGGGTCTGGCCGACGCGGTTGCGGGCCGATGGCAATGGGGCCAAGGGGAATAAGGAATCCGGAGCGTGGCGGCGTCGCTATCTGACCTGATTGGCGGTTTGGGCGAGCAGGCGCCTGGCCCGCTCTACCAACAGCTGCACCGCGCGCTCAGGTCCGCGATCGCCAACAAGCAGCTGGCGCCGGACGAGGCTCTGCCGCCCGAGCGCGACATGGCCCAGGATCTCGGCGTCTCGCGAATCACCGTGCGCAAGGCGCTGGACGCGCTGGTGGACGAGGGCCTGGTCACCCGGCGGCAAGGCGCGGGCACTTTCGTCGCCGCGCGCGTCGAGAAAAGTTTCTCCAAGCTGTCGTCGTTCACGGAGGATATGCTGGCGCGCGGGCGCACGCCCCGCAGCGCCTGGATGAAGCGGACCGACGGCGCGGTGACGCCCGAGGAGGCGATGATCCTGGGATTGAGCCCGGCCACGCCCGTCTATCGATTCAGCCGCATCCGCTTCGCGGACGAGCTGCCGATGGCGCTGGAGTATACGACGGTGCCGAGCTTCAGCCTGCCGTCGAAGGAGGCCGTCGAGGAGTCGCTCTACGAGGCGCTCGAGCGCCACGGTCACCGGCCGGTGAGGGCTCTGCAGCGCCTGCGCGCGGTGCTGTTCAGCGACGAACAGGCAAAGCTGCTAACCGTGCCGGACGGCTCGCCGGGCCTGCTGATCGAGCGGCGCGGCTTCCTGCGCGACGGTCGGCCGGTAGAATTCACCCAGTCCTATTACCGCGGCGACGCCTACGACTTCGTGGCCGAGCTCAACGACGGGGCGCCATGAACCGCGCGCCGACGAGGATGCTGCGCGAGGCGGGCGAGGCGCCCGATCGCGTCCGCGACCAGCTTGCCGCCAACGCCGGGGCCGTCTCGGCCCTCGCCGAGCGCCTGCGCGCCAAGCCGCCGCGGGCGGTGACGACCCTGGGCCGCGGCAGCTCCGACAATGTCGCCACCTTCGCCCGCTATCTGATCGAGACGCGGCTGGGGGTGATGACCGCCTCGTCCTCGCCCTCGGTGAGTTCGCTCTACGAGGCCTCTCCGGACATGGAGGCGACGCTGTGCCTGGCGATCTCCCAGTCCGGCCGCAGTCCGGACCTGCTGGCTGCAGCCCAGGCCCATCAGGCCGCCGGCGCGATGGTTGTCGCCCTGGTCAACGATGAGGCCTCGCCCCTGGCCGACCTGGCCGACGTCACCCTGCCGCTGAAGGCCGGACCTGAACTGAGCGTGGCGGCGACCAAATCCTTCATCACTGGTCTCGCCGGCGTCGCCCAGCTGGTGGCGGCGTGGAGCGCCGAGGAGGACCTGCAGGCCGGCGTCGAGATCCTGCCGGATCAGTTGGCCAAGGCCTGGACGCTCGACTGGAGCGCCGCCGTTCAGCCCTTGAAGAAAGCCGAGCATCTCTATGTCGTCGCCCGCGGCCTCGGCTTCGCCATCGCCCAGGAGGCGGCGCTGAAGTTCAAGGAGACCTGCGGCCTGCATGCCGAGGCCTTCAGCTCGGCGGAAATTCGCCACGGGCCCGTGGCGCTGGTGGGCCCCTCCTTCCCGGTTCTGGCCTTCACCCAGGACGATGAGACCGAGCAGGGCGTGGAGGCGGCCTCGGCGGCCTTCGTCCGCCAAGGCGCGCAGGTGATCCAGGTGGGCGGCCGGAGCAGCGCCGGCGTCCTCAGCCTTTCCTCGATCAAGGCCCATCCGGCGCTGGAGCCGATCGGCCAGATCCAGAGCTTCTATCGTCTCGCCGACGCCCTGGCCCGGGCGCGCGGTTTCGATCCGGACCGTCCTTCGCATCTCGCCAAGGTCACCGAGACGATCTGATGGATCTGGCGCTCGTCAACGGCCGGGTGATGACCGACCATGGCCTGCAGGACGGCCTGGCGGTGATCATCGCCGGCGGCCGCATCGCCAGGCTCTGTCCGCTCGAGGAGCTTCCTACGAAACTTCGCCGCCATGACCTCGGCGGCGGCCGCCTCCTGCCTGGCTTCATCGACGTTCAGGCCAACGGCGGCGGCGGCCTGCTGTTCAATGATTCGCCGACCGCGGAGTCGATCGCCGCCATCGGCGCCGTCCATCGCCGGTTTGGCACGACGGGCTTCCTGCCGACCCTGATCAGCGACGAATTCGGCATCGTCGGCAAGGCGATCGCCGCCGTCCGCGAGGCCATGCGTCGGGGCGTGCCGGGTGTCCTCGGCGTGCATATCGAAGGGCCGTTCCTCAACAGCGAGATGAAGGGCATTCACGACGCCGCCAAGCTGAAGCGGATGGATGACGCTGGGCTGGACCTGCTGACCTCCCTGGGCGTCGGGAAAACCCTCGTGACCCTGGCGCCGGAGATCGCCGGCGCGGCGATGGTCGGCCGGCTGGCCAAGGCCGGGGTGAGTGTCTCCGCCGGCCACACCAACGCCTCCTATGGCCAGACCATCGCCGCCCTCGACGCCGGTCTCACCGGCTTCACCCATCTCTTCAACGCCATGTCGCCGATCGCCAGCCGCGCGCCCGGCGTGGTCGGCGCGGCCCTTTCCGACGAGAGATCTTGGTGCGGGATCATCGTCGACGGCCAGCACGTCGATCCGGTGGTCCTGAAGCTGGCTCTCGAGTGCCGGCCGGTCAGCCGCTTCATGCTGGTGACCGACGCCATGCCGTGCGTCGGCACGGACCTGAAATCCTTCACCCTTCAGGGCAAGACCATTACCGTTCGCGACGGGGCCTGCTTCGACGAGCGCGGGCGCCTCGCCGGCTCGGACCTCGACATGGCCATGGCGGTGCGAAATGCCGTGAGCCTCCTGGGGGTCAGCCTGGCAGACGCCTCCCGGATGGCCAGCCGCAATCCGGCCGAATTCCTCGGCCTGGGCGAGGAGTTGGGCCGGATCGCGCCGGGCTATCGCGCCGATCTGGTGCTTCTGGATGAGGATCTCGCCGTTCGCCGAACCTGGATCGGCGGCGAGACATTCGAGGATGCGCCGCTCCTCGCCGCCGGCGATGGCTAGGGGCAGGCTTCCGGCCGCTGTCGTCGCGTTCGCGATCGCCGCCGCCGCAATCTCCTCGCAAGCCGCGCCGATCAGTGTCGACGTGGTCCCCAAGCCGCTGGCGGTCGAGGCGGGCGCCGGCGCGCCGGTTCGACTGGCAGCAGGGTCGGTCGTCGTCACGCCGCGGCGCGACAAAGGCGCGCGGGCCGCGGCGGCTTTCCTCGAGGACTTCGCGCGGCGCTCGCGCGGCCTTGTCCTGGCGCCGGGCGCCGCGCCTGCCGGGACGGCCATCGTCTTCGTCCGCACCGCGGGAGCGGCCCACAGTGAAGCCTACCGCCTGACGATCGGCGATCGCCGCGTCCGCATCGAGGCCTCGTCCGACGCCGGCCTCCTCTACGGGGCGGTGACGCTGTGGCAGTTGATGACCGCCGAGCCGGGCCGCGGTGCGGTGACCCTGCCGAGCCTCGCCATCGACGATAAGCCGAGGTTCGCCTGGCGCGGGCTTCTGCTGGACTCGGCCCGCCACATGCAATCGCCGACCTTCATCCTCCAGACGATCGACTGGATGGCGCTGCACAAGCTCAACGTGCTGCAGTGGCACCTCACCGACGATCAGGGCTGGCGATTGCCGGTGGCGGCCTATCCGAGGCTCACCGAGGTCGGCGCCTGGCGCCTTCCCCCCAGTCTCGGCGCGCCGCTGGTCGATCCCAGGACCGGCAAACCCAGGCTCTACGGCGGCTTCTACAGCCTCGCGGACATCCGCCGGATTGTCGCCCACGCCCAGGCGCGGCACGTCACCATCGTGCCGGAGATCGAGATGCCGGGGCACGCCCTCTCGGCCCTGCTGGCTTATCCGCAGCTCTCCGCCGGCCCGGTCCCGGACCGGACGCTGCAGAGCGACTGGGGTCTGATCCCGGACGCCTTCGGCGTCGATCCGCCGGTGTTCGTCTTCCTCGACAAGGTGCTGGCCGAGGTGACCGAACTGTTCCCGGGCCCCTACGTCGGCATCGGCGGCGATGAGGTCCCGCTCGATCTCTGGAAAGCCTCGCCCAGGGTCCAGGCGCGGATGAAGGCGCTTGGCATCGGCGACGAGGCGGCCCTGCAGAACTGGTTCATCCGCCAGGTGGACCAATCGCTCCGGAAGCGTGGCCGGCGCCTGGTCGGCTGGGAGGAGATCCTCCACGGCGGGCCCCTGCCTCCCGATGCGGTGGTCTCGTCCTGGCAGGGAGCGGCCAGCGCCGTCACCGCCACAGAGGCCGGCCATGACGTCGTGCTGGCGATCGCGCCCACGCTCTATTTCGACAATCGTCAGAGCGCGCTGGCAAGTGAGCCCCCCGGACGGGGCTGGCTGGTGACTCTGAAGGACATCTATGGACTGGACCCGGCCAACCCGCCTCTGCCGCCCGCCGGGCCTGCCGTGGCCGCCGCGCCGCCTCGCTCGCCCCTCACGCTCTCGGACGCCGACCGGACCCACATCCTGGGCGTGCAGGGCAACCTGTGGACGGAGCATGTGCGCACCGACGAGCGGGCCAGGCTCATGACCTGGCCGAGGGAGGCCGCCGTGGCCGAGGCCGGCTGGACGGCGCAGCCGCTGCGCGCCTGGCCGGACTTCCTCGCTCGCCTGCCGGCCGAGGTCTCGCGATTCGCCGCCATCGGCCTTACGGAAGACCAAAGCGCGCTGGCCCTCGACCTCGAGGCCTCGCCGACAACTGATGGCAGGGCGAAAGTGGTTCTCTCCAACCAGACCAATTACGGTCAGGTCCGCTACACACTCGATGGTGGTCCACCCACGGCGGCCTCGCCGACCTACACTGGACCGCTCGACCTGGCCCTGCCGGTCCGGATCCGGGCCGCCGCTTTCGTCGACGGACGGATGATTTCGCCGGTGCTGGACGAACGCGTCGACGCCGCTTCGATGCACACGCGCGTCAGCCAGCAGCTCACGCTTTGTCCTGGCACGCTGCCGCTCAACCTCGAGGGCCAGCCCACCGCGCAGGGACGCCGGCCGGTGTTCCTGATCCAGATCATGAACCCATGCTGGATCTGGCCGGATATCGACCTCTCCGCCGCCCAGCGCGTCCGCCTGACCCTGGCGGCGATGCCGGACAATCTGCAGCTCGGCCCCCAGGCGAGCCAGGTGATCCATCGGCCGTCGGACTCTCCCACCGGCGACATCGAGGTGAGGCTGGACAATTGCGACACCGGCGAGCGCCTCGCGGCCGCCCCGCTGCCGAGCCCACAGGCCGAAGTTTCCCTCGAACTCGTTCTGCCTGCGCGCGCCGGCCGGCACGCGCTATGCTTCGCTCACGCCGACGGCGGACGGCCGGGCCCGATCTGGGGCCTCGAAAGGGTCGAGCTCGCGCCGACGGCGGCGGCGGGGGCGGGGGCGGATCATGGCTGATCTGACGATCGTCTCGCCGATGCGCGGCTGGGCCGCGCCGCTCGACGAGGTGGACGATCCGGTGTTTTCCGGCCGGATGCTGGGCGATGGCGTGGCCGTCGATCCGACCGGACCGGAGCTGCGCGCTCCCTGCGACGCCGAGGTGCTCAGCATCCATCACGCCGGCCATGCCATCAGCCTGAAGGCCGCCAATGGCGCCGAAATCCTGATTCACGTGGGTCTCGAAACCGTCGCCCTCGGCGGCAAGGGCTTCAAGCGCCACGTCCGCGACGGCGACGAGGTCAAGCAGGGCGATCTCCTCCTGACCATCGACCTCGATCAGGTGGCCGCGCTGGCCAAGAGCCTCATCACCCCGGTCGTCATCACCAACGGCGACGACTTCGCCGTCGTCTCTCGCCAGGTTGACCGGCGGGTGGAGATCGGCGAGCCGCTGATGGTGCTTCGCGGCGGGGAGGGCGCTCAGGCCAGGGAAGAGTCCGAGGCGCCGGCGGTCGTGCGGACGGTCAGGGTGCCGCTGACCCATGGTCTGCATGCCCGGCCCTCGGCCCTGGTCGCCGCCGAGGCGAAGCGGCACCGCGCCGATGTCACGCTCGCGACCGGCGGTCGATCCGCCAACGCCAAGAGTCCGGTGGCGATCATGGCGCTGGGCCTTGGGCTGGGCGCGGAGGTGGTCATCGCCGCCCGCGGGCCGGAGGCGGAGGCGGCGGTGGCGGCCCTTGCCGACCTCATCGCCCATCGGCTGCCGCCCGAGCCGCCATCGGCCGAACAACCAGAGGCGCCTGCGCCGAAGAAGAAGCCGTCCGCAGCCAAGGAGGGCCGGCTGACCGGCACGCCGGCCGCCCCGGGACTCGCCATCGGCCGGGCCCATCGCCTGATCCCGGCGGAGATCGCGGTGAACGAGGTCTCGCAAGGGGCCGAAACCGAGACCTTGGCCCTGGCCGCCGCCCTCGACGCCCTGAGGACGCGCCTCGCCGGCGAGGCGAGGGGGCCAAGGGAGCAACGCGAGATCCTGCACGCCCACCTCGCCTTCCTCGACGACGAGGAGCTGATCGGCGACGCCAACCAGGCGATCGCCGCCGGGCAAAGCGCCGGGACGGCCTGGCGCGGGACCGTGCGCGGCCAGATCGAGATCGTGCGCGCCATCGCCGATCCTCGCATAGCCCAGCGGGCGGACGACCTGGCGGACCTCGAGAGACAGGTCCTGGCCGAGCTGGCCGGCGAGACGGAGCCGAGACAGGTGCTGCCGGCCGGTGCGGTGATCGTCGCCGACGAACTGGGCCCCGGCCAGCTCATGGGCCTGGAAGGTGATCTCGCCGGTATCTGCACCGCCGGCGGCGGCCCGACCTCGCACGTGGCCATCCTCGCCGCGGCCCTCGGCGTGCCGGCGGTGGTGGCGCTCGGGCGCGGGGTCATGAGCGTGCCGGACGGTGCGGGTCTCATCGTCGACGGCGATTCGGGCGAAGTGTGCGTGGCCCCCGACGCAGCCGAGATCGAGGCGGCGCAGACGCGCCTCGCCGAGCGTCAGGCAAGGCTCGCCAAGTCTCGCGCCGAGGCCGCCGAGCCCTGCCACACCGCAGATGGGGTGCGCATCGAGGTCTTCGCCAATCTTGGCTCCGAGGCCGACGCCAAGGCGGCGATGGCCAACGGCGCCGAAGGCTGCGGCTTGCTGCGCACCGAGTTCCTGTTCCTGGAGCGGAGCCGCGCGCCGGACGAGGACGAGCAGCACCATGCCTATCAGGCCATCGCCGACAGCCTCGCCGGAGCGCCGCTGATCATCCGCACGCTCGACATCGGTGGCGACAAACCGGCGCCTTTTCTCGACCTGCCAGTCGAGGAGAACCCGGCTCTGGGCCTGCGCGGCGTGCGCGTCTCCCTGTGGCGGCCGGATCTTCTCGACGTTCAGCTTAGGGCCATCCTCAGGGTGCGGCCGGAGGGCCAGTGCCGCATTCTCGTACCCATGGTGGCGAGCCTCGCCGAACTGAAGGCGGTCAAGACCAGGGTCGAGGCTGCGAGGCGCCAGACTGGCCATGCCGGCCCGGTCGAGGTCGGGGTGATGGTCGAGACACCGGCGGCGGCGATCACCGCCGACCTGCTTGCCGCCGAGGCGGATTTCCTCTCGATCGGCACCAACGATCTGACGCAGTACGGGCTGGCCATGGACCGCGGCAATCCGCAGGTGGCCAGCGGCGTCGACGCCCTGCACCCGGCTGTGCTGCGGCTGATTGCGGCCGCTGCCCGGGGCGCGGCGGCGCAGGGCAAGCTGACCGCGGTGTGCGGCGGTCTGGCGGCGGATGCGGCCGGGACGGCGATCCTCATCGGCCTGGGCGTCCGCGAGCTTTCCGCGCCGCCTGCGTCGATCCCGGAGATCAAGGCCAGGGTGCGCGCCCTCGCTGTGCCGGCCTGCGAAGACCTGGCGGCGAGGGCCCTCGACTGCGCGAGCGCGGCGGAGGTGCGCGTCCTCGTGCGGGCGTCAGAGAGCGCCGGATAGGGATCCCAAGGAGCTGAGCCATGAAGATCGGCCGCGTGGAAGTGTCGGTGGGCGCGCTGCAGCCTCTTGGCCGCGCCCTGATGCTGCCGATCGCCGTGCTGCCGGTGGCCGGCTTGTTGCTGCGCCTGGGACAGCCTGACCTTCTCAACATCGACTTCGTCGCCGCCGCCGGGAACGCCGTCTTCCACAGTCTCGGCCTGTTGTTCGCCATCGGCGTAGCGGTGGGCTTCGCCAAGGATGGCAATGGCGCCGCGGGCCTGGCGGGCGTCGTCTGCTTCCTGGTGGCGACCAACGGCGCCGAGGCCCTGATCGCCGCGCCCAAGGCGGCCGCCGGGATCGACGCCAAGACCGCGGCGCTGATCGCCGCCGACTACCGAACCCAGGCCCTGTTCAAGCTGAGCGTGCCGCTCGGCATCCTCTCAGGGGTGATCGCCGGGAACTTCTACAACCGTTTCGGGGCAATCAGGCTGCCCGACTTCCTGGCCTTCTTCGGCGGCCGGCGGTTCGTGCCGATCGTCAGCGGCCTGGCGGGCCTCGCTATGGCGGCGGTCTTCGGCCTGGCCTGGACCAGCCTGGATACCGCGATTGATACCCTGAGCCGGCTGATCATCGGCGCCGGACCGATCGGTCTCTTCCTTTATGGCGTGCTCAACCGCCTGCTCATTGTCACCGGTCTGCACCACATCCTCAACAACATCGCCTGGTTCATCATCGGCGACTATCACGGCGTCACCGGCGACCTGAACCGCTTCTTCGCCGGCGATCGGACGGCCGGCGCGTTCATGGCCGGCTTCTTCCCGGTGATGATGTTCGGCCTGCCGGCGGCGTGCCTCGCCATGTTCCATGAGGCCAAGCCCGACCGGCGAGCAGAGACGGGCGGCCTGCTATTCTCGCTGGCGCTCACCTCGTTCCTGACCGGCGTCACCGAGCCGATCGAGTTCAGCTTCATGTTCCTCGCGCCGGCGCTCTATCTGCTGCATGCGCTCCTCACCGGCGCGGCCATGGTGACCATGAACCTGCTGGGCGTGAAGCTTGGTTTCGGCTTCTCGGCAGGGCTGTTCGACTATGTCCTGAACTACGGCAAGGCGACCCGGCCTCTGCTGCTGCTGCCGGTCGGGGCGGCCTATTTCGTTCTCTATTATGGGCTCTTCCGAGTGTTCATCAGGCGTTTCGACCTGAAGACGCCGGGCCGGGAGGACGTACAAGCGACGGTAGTGGTCCCGACCGCTCCGGCCGACCGCGCCCGCGCCTATATCGCGGCGTTGGGCGGAGCGGCGAACCTCGCCTCGGTCGGCGCCTGCACGACCCGGCTACGGCTTGTGGTCAGGGATCAGGGGGCGATCGACGAGCCGGCCCTGAAGGCGCTGGGCGCGCGGGGCTTCGTGCGGCCGTCCGAGAAGGACCTGCAGGTGGTGGTGGGGGCGATCGCCGACCAGGTGGCGCGCGAGATCAATGAGGCCATGGCCGCGGGCCTTCCCGCGCCATCGTCGCCTGCGCCCCTGTCGATCGAGGCCCTGGGACAGGCCCTGGGCGCGGCCATCGCGGCCGTCGAGGCCCGCGCCTCGCGAGTGGTGGTGACGCTCGCCGAGCCACGAACGGTGGACGAGGGGGCGTTACTGGCCGCCGGCGCCCGAGCGGCCGTAGCCACCGCGCCCGGCAAGGTTCATCTTGTCGTCGGACCGGCGGCCGAGCAGGTGGCCGCCGGCCTCAAGGCCCTTATCCCAGCCTAAGCCTTATTGTGGCGGAGCCGGCGGTTGCGTCGCCGGCGGCGGTGTCATCGGCGGGCTCTCGCTTGGCGGCGGGGTCGCTGCCGACGGCTCTGTGGCGGGCGGGGTGGCGCTGGTCGGCGGTGAAGTGGCCGGTGGCGTCGAATCCGTAGGGGCCGGCGCGGCCGGCGGTTGTGTCGCCGCCGGAGCGGCCGTCTCGGCTGCGGCCGGTTGAGCGGCGTTCGCGGCGCTGTTGTTGGCTGCGGCCGTTTCCATCGACTGACGTTCTGCGCGCGAGGCGTGCAGGTAGTGGTCCATGTCGGAGTAGGGAATCGGCTGCGCCGGGGCGGCGTAGGTATAGGCAACTCCCGACGTCCCATGCGCCATGGCGTGGTGGCGATGGTGGCGGACCTTGGCCGTGGCCCCGCCCGCGAAGGCCAGCGCACTGATGGCGACGCCGGCGATGAGAAGTCTTGCGATCATGTGAAACCCTCCAGGGTTGCAACAGCAAGCGCCCCCCCGAACGGCTCCGTAACGAGCGGAGCCGTGTTTCGTTCCGCTGCCAAACCCGGCAAGCGATTGAACCGCTCAATTCAGGGCGAAAGGATCGGCGAGGAACCGCCGCATGTCGCCATCGCTTTTCAAGCGGACAAGCCGGGCGTCCGGCGCCCAGGCGTCGATCGCCGCTTGCATCCGCGGCCGGGTGTCGCGGTCCCAGTTCCAGATGTAGCGGTAGAAGGCGAGGTCGAAACGTTCCGGGCAGCCGGGCGCCAGGTCGGCCCGGGACCGGCCAAAGTGGGTCATCATGCGCCAGATCGCCCGCATCAGGCACACCCAGATCGGCAACTCGATCCAGATCACCGTGTCGGCCCGCACGAAGCGCGCCTTCGAGTGGGTGATGAATCCCCCGTCCATGACCCAGCGATCATCCAAGGCGGCTTCGTCGACGCGAGCCCGGAACTCGTCGTGATCGCTCTCGGTCCAGCCGGGGAGCCAGAACAGGGTGTCCATGTGGACGATGGGCAGGCCGAGCCGCTCGCCCAACGCCCGCGCCAGGGTCGACTTGCCGCCCCCGGAACAGCCGACGATGGCGATGCGTTGCATTGCCGGGTCATGGCGGGCCGCCTGTCCCCTGGTCAAGAGGCGGATGGAGGATGTATGGCCGCGCCCGAAGCTGTTTGGATCGACGCCATGTCCAAGCCTGCTCTGCTGATTGTCCAACCCCATCTCGGCTTCCTCGGGCCGATCCTGGAGACCGACTACACGGTCTGGCGGTTCTGGGAGGGCCCGCCGCTGGAGGCGGTGGATTCCATCGCCGCCATGGTGGTGGCCGGCGAGTTTCCGATCGACAAGGCGCTTGCCGATCGACTGCCGAAGCTCGGGCTCGTCGCCTGCTTCACCTCCGGCCACGATGGCGTCGACCTGGCCTGGGCCAGATCGCGGCAGTTGCAGGTGAGTCATGCGCCGGGCGTCAATCACGAGGACGTCGCTGATCACGCAATGGGCCTCATGCTGGCCGCTTGGCGGCGCATCCGCGATGGCGACGCTCAGCTGCGTAGCGGCAACTGGAAACCGACGGAAAAGACCATGACCGCCTCGCTCACCGGCCGGCGGCTCGGCATCGTTGGCCTGGGCGCTATCGGCGCCGCGGTCGCCAGACGGGCCGAGGGCTTTGGTCTCCAGATCGCCTGGTGGGGGCCGAGGGAGAAGCCGGATGCGCCCTGGCCGCGGCGCGAAAGCCTCGAGGCGCTCGCTGCGGAGAGCGACATCCTGATCGTCGCCTGCAAGGCGACTCCGGAAACGGCTGGCCTGATCTCGAAGGAGGTGATCGAGGCGCTGGGTCCTGCCGGCCTTCTTGTCAACGTCTCGCGGGGCCAGGTGGTCGACGAGGACGCGGTAATCGCGGCGCTGAAAGTCGGCGCCTTGGGCATGGCGGCGCTCGACGTCTTCCAGAGGGAGCCGACACCAGTCGATCGTTGGGCTGACACGCCCAACACGGTGCTGACCCCGCACATCGCCGGCGCCACCGAGGCGGCGGTGCCCAAGATGGTGGCCCTGCTGCGCGAAAACCTGCGCCGCTACTTTGCCGGCGAGCCGGTGGCCAATCCGGTGTCGGACTAGGGCGTGTCGTCATTTGAGCCAGACGGCGGCGGCTACCAGATGCACGGCCGCGAGAAAGTTTCGAGCGGTTTTGTCGTAGCGCGTGGCGATGGCTCTGAATTGTTTGATCTTCTCGAAGAAATTCTCGATCAGGTGGC
>DASXCH010000195.1:0-2934 GCA_036491275.1 Caulobacteraceae bacterium | reverse complement strand
CAGGGAGAGGTGAGCCCCGACGAGGCGCTGGCGCCGAGGAGGGACATCCAGGGCGCTCGGCGCGCGCCAAGCGGGCAAGCGCGCCGCGCCCGTGAATCAAAGCAGCGCTTCGGCCGCCGCGTCGAGGATGGCGGCGGCGTCGAGGCGGTAGGCGCGGTAGAGATCGGCGACATCGCCCGACTGGCCGAAGGCCTCGACGCCGAGGGCCCGCACCGCGTGGCCCTTGACGCCGCCGAGCCAGGAGAGCGTCGGCGGCGGCCCGTCGATCACCGTCACCAGGCGCGCGCCGGGCGCCAGGGGCGCCAGCAGGCGGGCGGCGTGGGAGCAGTCGCCCCTGGCCGACCAGCCGCGGTGCAGCCGGTCGGGACTGGTCACCGCCATCAGGCCGGCGCCCGGATAGTCCTCGGCGATGGCCTCGAAGGCCTCGGCCGCCTCGGGGGCCACGGCGCCGACATAGACCACCGCGATCGCCGCGCCGGGCTGCGGCTCAACCAGCCAGTAGCCGCCGTCGATCACGGCCTGGGTCCAGCCCTCGTCCGTTTGCCGTTCCGGCTGGTCGAGGATGCGCGTGGAGAGCCGCAGATAGACGCTGCCGCCGTCCGCCGCCTGCATGTGGGCGAAGCTCCAGCGCATGATCTCCGACAGCTCGTCGACGAAGGCCGGCTCGAAGGCCGAGAGCCCGGCCTGGGCCATGCCGATCAGCGGGGTGTGGATCGACTGGTGGGCGCCGCCCTCCGGCGCCAGGGTCAGCCCCGAGGGCGTGGCGGCCAGCAGGAAGCGGGCGTCCTGGTAGCAGGCGTAGTTGAGGGCATCGAGGCCGCGATTGATGAACGGATCGTAGAGCGCGCCCACCGGCAGCAGCCGGGCGCCGAACAGGGGCCCGGTGAGGCCCAGCGCCGCCAGCAACAGGAAGAGGTTGTTCTCGGCGATGCCGAGCTCGATGTGCTGGCCCGTGGGCCCCATGGCCCAGCGCTGGGTCGAGGCGATGGCGGCGTCCCGGAAGGTGTCGGCGTGCGCCTCGCGCGAGAAGACGCCGCGCTGGTTGACGAAGGCGCCGAGGTTGGTCGAGACCGTGACGTCCGGCGAGGTGGTGACGATGGCGTCGGCCAGCGGGGCATTGGCCCGCGCCAGGTCGTTGAGGATGCGGCCGAAGGCGGCCTGGGTGGACTGATGCCCCGTCGGCCTCGGGAACGCCTCCCGGTCCGGCACCGGCACGACCGCCGCGGCCTCCTCGTCTTTCCGCGCGGCGAAGGGCACAGCCTCGAGGAAGGCGCGATAGTCCGCCGCCTCGCGCGGCAGGCCGGCGAAGGGATCCCACTCCGCCCCCGCCGGGACGCCCATCCGGCTCTGGAAGGCGGCCATCTGCGCCTGCGTCATCAGGCCGGAATGGTTGTCCTTGTGGCCCTGGAACGGCAGGCCCCAGCCCTTGATGGTGTAGACGATGAAGAGTTTCGGCGCCTCGTCCTTCACCGCGGCGAAGGCGTCGAGCAGCAGGCCGAGGTCATGGCCGGCGAGGTTGGTCATCAGGCCGGCCAGGGCCTCGTCGTCGTAGCCGGCGATCAGCTTGACGGCGTCGGCGTCGCCGCCCCCAAGACCAAAAACAGGGTCGATCATCATCGCCGCCCGCCAGGCCGCCCCGCCCTGGAACGACAGGGCGGCATAGAGATCGTTGGGGCAATCGTCGAACCAGCGCTTCAGCGCCGCCCCGCCCGGCTGGGCGAAGGCCGCCTCCAGCGCCCGGCCATACTTCAGCGTCACCACATCCCAGCCGACGGCGGCGAACATCTCGGCGAAGCGCAGGAACATCCGCTCAGGCGTCGTCGCGTCCAGGCTCTGGCGGTTGTAGTCGACGATCCACCAGCAGTTGCGCAGGCCGTGCTTGGCGCCCTCGATGGCGCACTCATAGACATTGCCCTCGTCGAGCTCGGCGTCGCCCAGCAGGGAGATCATCCGCCCGGCCCGCGCCGGCGCCATCATCCCGTGCGCCAGCAGATAGTCCTGTGCGATGGAGGCGAAGGCGGTGACGGCCACGCCCAGGCCCACCGAGCCGGTGGAGAAATCGACGTCGTCGTGATCCTTGGTGCGCGAGGGATAGGACTGGGCCCCGCCGAAGGCGCGAAACCGCTGCAGCTGGTCCAGGCTCTGGCGGCCGAAGAGATACTGGATGGCGTGGAACACGGGGCTGGCGTGCGGCTTGACGGCCACGCGGTCTTGCGGGCGCAGCACCGAGAAATAGAGCGCCGACATGATGGTGGCGATGGAGGCGGAGGAGGCCTGGTGGCCGCCCACCTTCAGGCCGTCGCGGCTCTCGCGCAGGTGATTGGCGTGATGGATCGTCCAGGCGCTGAGCCAGTGGACCTTGCGGTCCAGCTCGGCGATCAGGTCGCGCTCAAAGTTACTGGCGATGTTGCTGGCCTTATGGGCGGCCTTGGATTTGGCAGCGTAGGCCCGGGCCATGCGGCCTCCCCGGAAATTCCGGCGCTCCTGCTAGCACCGGGCGGGGTCAGGGGCGAGGGGGCGGGTGGTGGCGACTGTGCCGGCCAATACGGAAAACCGTATCAGGTCGTCTAATGCGGAAATCCGTATGAACCCAATAATCCGCCAAGGAGCTCGGGTCCTTGGATGGCGTGGAACACGGGGCTGGCGTGCGGCTTGACGGCCAGGCGGTCTTCCGGGCGCAGCCGGAAAAATAGAGCGCCGACATGATGGTGGCGATGGAGGCGGACGAGGCCTGGTGGCCGCCCACCTTCAGGCCGTCGCGGCTCTCGCGCAGGTGATTGGGATCGTCCAGGCGCTGAGCAAGTAGCCCTTGCGGTCCAGCTCGGCGATCAGGCCGCGTTCAGTGTTGCTCTTGGCGCCTTTGGCGCCGTGCTTAGAGGCCTGGGCCCTGGCCATGCGGCCTCCCCGAAAAGTGCGGGGCGCCAGCTAACACTG
>DASXCH010000194.1:0-10124 GCA_036491275.1 Caulobacteraceae bacterium | reverse complement strand
GGACCGCGCCTTCCTCAAGCGCGGCGGGGTCTTCGACGACGACTTCATCGACGCCTACATCGACCTCAAACTCGAGGAAGTCGCCAGACTCCAGCTCCACCCTCACCCCGTCGAGTTCGATATGTACTTCAAATGCTAGGGGCGTGAACGCCTAAACCAGACAATAATCGCGGGCGGAAAACTCAAAGGGCCAATCGAAGACTTCAATAGCCGGCGGGCCGCTCGTCGGCAGAGAGAAAACTTGCGTCGAAATTCTCAATAACAAAGACAAGGGGATGATCTGATGGCCAAACGAGTTTTGTTCTATCAGGCGGCAGGCGCCGCCCTGACTCTGGCGCTGACGACGCCATTCGCAGCCGCAGCCGACCCATTGGCTCAGCCCAGCATGGGCGCCACGCTTTCCGGCAACGCCAGCCCGTTCAACCTGGACGCGGGGCCTCTGGGCAAGGTTTATGTCAGCGGCGTCGTGAGCGCCTTGGGCATGGTGCAGAGCAATCCCGTGCCCGGTGATCGAACCGATCAGTTCGACCTTTCCAACGGCCAGGTCTTCATCCAGACCACCTCGGGCCCGGTGCAATTCTTTATCGACGCCGGCCTCTATTCCATGCCCTCGCTCGGAACGCCCTACACCCACGCCACGACCTTCACCTCGAACACCTTCAGCGGCCTGCCCGTGGCCTATGTAAAGCTGCAGCCGACGAGTGCCTTTTCGATCCAGATCGGCAAGCTTCCGACCCTGATTGGGGCCGAATCCAGCTTCACCTTCCAGAACATCAACATCGAGCGCGGCCTTTTATGGAACCAGGAGCCGGTGTTCAGCGACGGCGTTCAGCTGAACTACGCGAAGGGCAAGATCTCCCTGTCGGTCTCGTTGAACGACGGCTTCTACTCGAATCGCTACAACTGGCTAAGCGGCTTGTTTGCCTACACTCTCAACGCCAAGGATACGGTCACGGTCTCCGGCGGGGGCGCTCTGTCGAAGTACGACCGCGCCACCTTCGCGACCCCCCTCTTCCAGAACAACAGCGACATCCTCGACGTCATCTGGGCTCACACCGAGGGGCCGTGGATGATCCAGCCCTACTTCCAGTACACGCACGCCAACGCGGTTGAGTCCTTCGGCGTGACTTTTCCTGGCGCCGATACCTGGAGCGGCGCCATCCTGGCCAAGTACAGCTTCACCAAACTCTGGAGCCTGGCGGGCCGGGTGGAATACGTGTCGAGCTCCAGCGGCGCCTGCCAGTTCGAAGGCGAGGACTGCGCCCAGACCAGCCTGCTCTACGGCCCCGGCAGCAAGGCGGTGTCGGTGACCCTGACGCCGACATTCCAGAAAGGAATCTTCTTCGCGCGCGCGGAGGCGTCCTACGTCGGGATAACCAACGGGACACCAGGCGCAGAATTCGGTCGCGACGGCGAGGCCGGTTCTCAGTTTCGCGGCCTGATCGAGACTGGTTTCATCTTCTAGGAGCCCGCGGTCGCCGCCGGCGTCAGAGAGTCAGGCTGTCTGACGCTTCTTTGTTTCCGCGGGCGCGCTCCCACCGTTCAGCGATTTTCCGTAGATGCGGTAGGTCTTGTAGCTGCGCGCTCCGAAGCTCTCCAGGATGTGGCGCATCGGGCCATTGTCCTCGAGGATCCAGGAATATTCCGCCTCGGTGATGCCGATCTTGGGTCCTTCGCGGCGGAAGGCCTCGAGAATCAGGAAGGGCGCAAATGCCCCCCGCGCTTCCCGGGCGAACTTGCGCTTGACACCCACCAGGGGCACACGCCCGCGCTTCACGCCCTTCACTTTCAACCGCCACAGAAGCTTGGCCCAGCCAAAGGGGATGAGCTTGCCCTTCAGGTCGAAAATCGCGTCGTTGAGGTTGGGTAACAGGGCGCCGAAGCCGGCGGCCTCCCCGTCGATCTCCACGAACCAGATCAGCCGCTTATGCAGGAGCAACTTCAGCGATTCGCCGAGGTGTCGGGTCTCGGCTTCGGTCACGGGCGCGAAACCCCAGTTATGCGCCCACGCGTCGTTCCAGATGTCGACCAGGGTGCGGACCTCGCCGTCGAAGTCCTTCATGTTGATCGGCCGGACGACGACGCCCGGCGGATGCGGGCGTTTGAGGCGACTCTCGACGCCTGCGGTGAAGGTCGGAACGCTTGAGTAGTATGCGTAGACGTCCTTCTCCTTGGCGTAGCCCTGTTCCTCGATGCGACCGCCGACATAGCGCGGGTCGTGGCCCATCATCAGCATCGGCGGGGTGTCGAAACCATCGACCAGCAGGCCGACCTCCTCGTTGATCGACAGATTGAACGGACCCAGGATCCGCGCCCGGCCTCTCTGCCGCAGCCAGTCCTCGGCGGCCTTGAACAGGGCGGCGAACACCGCCGGATCGTTCTCGGCCGAGATCATGCCGAAATAGCCGCCTGGAACGGCGGAGTCGGTCGCCGCCAGATGATCGATCTGGGCGCTGATCCGGCCGACGTCGCGGCCGTCACGCGTCGCCAGGAAGAACTGCCAGTCGGCGTGCTGGAAGAACGGATTGATCTTGGGCGACAGAGCCTCGCGGCGTTCGAACATCAGAGGCGCGATATAGTTCGGATCGTCCGCGCCCAGACGCATGGGCACGCGGATGAACCGTTCCAATTCTTTCTTGTTTGAGACAGGGACAATCTCGACCGACATCTTCATCCCTCGGCGTAGAGCAGGTAGCTGACGGCCCCGGCGATGAACACCGCAGGCGCGCCCCAGGCCGCCGCCCAGGGCGGCAGGGCTCCCGTCTGCCCCATGGCGGTCAGGACGCCGTCGGCGACGAGATAGCAGAGGCCGACGCACAGACCGAGGATCACCGGGATCGTGCGGTTGCTGCGCGCGTGCCCCAGCGCGGTGGGCAGGGCCAGAAGCAGCATGATGATCGGCGCCATGGCTTCGGCCAGCGTTCGATAGAGCCGCGTCTGGAATTCGCTCGGGCTCTGGTTGACCGGACCCTTGCCGAACAAAGAGCGGTAGGCAGCCTCCGAAGTCATTTCGAAGGAGCCGGCGAACAGGCGTGCTGTGTCGGCAGGTCGAAGGCTGGTGGGCCAGTCGGCCGCCCCGACGGTCATGGTGTCTGCATGGTCCTGGTGAAGATCGGTGACAACGGCGTTGGTCAGGCGCCAGCCATGGCCGGTCCAGGTCGCGTCCTGCGCGGAGATGCGACGGAAAAGCTGCTTGTCTGCGTCCCTGTCGAAAATCGAAACACCCTTGAGCAGCTTGCCGCTCGGGGACGCCGAGCGGACCAAGACCACGTTGCCGTCGATGCGGAACCACTTTGGCGCGGGCTTTTGGGCCTGGGCGCCGGGCGCGCTGGCCGCCCACCAGGTTGCCAGCGACTGTTCGGCAACTGGAGTCACCTGGTCGGCGACCACCAGGTCGAGCGCGGCGACGGCGAGGGCGACCGGAAGGGTGCGGCGGAATATCTGCAGGAGCGAAAGGCCGCAGATCCGCATCACCACCAGCTCGCTGTTGCGAGCGAGCTGGCTGAACGAAAAGAGAGCGCCGGCAAGGACGGCGAACGGCGCCACCTCCTCGAACAGATAGGGCAGACGTAGCGCCATGTAGCGAAGGATCCCGATCCCTCCCCCCCTGGCGAGGATGTCGTTGGTGCGCTCCAGGAGGTCGATGAGCTGCAAAAGACCGATCAGCGCGGCCGCCGCCGCCAGGGTGCGCACGGCCATGATGCGGGTGAGGTAAGCCGAAATGCCGAGGGAGCCGCGGGGGCTCATGGCGGTCGCCGGCGCCTTCGGCCGCCGATCAAACAACTGCTCGGCCCGTCTGAACAGTCCGGTGAGCGGAGTCTCGCCTGGCCGTCGACGGCTGGACATAAACAGCCATACGGCGAAAACGGCAAAGACCAGGAACAGGCCTCCGATCGCCAGCAGCGGATCGACCTGGCCGGAATCGGCAAAGCTCTTGCAGAGCGTGACGCCGTGGTGAAAGGCGACCAGGATCACTGCGCCCATGATCATCCCGGGCGCGCGTCGGCCGCGTTTGACCGCCATGGCCAGAGGCAGGGCCAGGAACGGAAGGAACGGTACGCCCATCGACCTGGCGAGCCTGGAATAGAGCTCGGCTTCCAGCACCCGCTTGGGGATGAGGGAGTCTGGGCGCTGCGTCTCCTCGATCAGCTCCGGAATGGTCAGCTCCTGCTCGTCCCCGCCGCGTGGCGCCAGGGTCGATTGATTGCTCAGGATCTGGCGATCGTTGAAATCGGCGAAGCGCAACAGCCGAACGCCTTTGGCGGTGTCGGTAAGGATCAGTCCACCGGTGAGGTCCAGATCCGTTGTCTTGCGATCCGGCTGCATCGCCAGGGCGCCTTGGCTGGCTGTGATGATCGTCGCGCCCTCCGGCGTCACCCGGCGAATAAAGACTCCTTTGAGCCGTCGGCCGGTGGCGTCCACCTCATCGGCGGTGATGGTGAAATCCGACCCGGCGTTGATGAACACCTGCGGATCGAGCTGCGCCGTCCAGCCTGCCTGGGTGGCGGCGTGGTAGACCACGCGCTCACCGAATCGGCTGTAGGGTTGCAAGAACCCGGAAAGCAGCAAGCTCAGGACGCCGAGGACCACCCCGGCGAACACCAGAGGGGCGGCGATCCGTTCGAACGACACGCCGCCGGCCAGAATCGCGTCGAGCTCGGAATCATCGCCGAGGCGCGCGATGACGATGAAGATGGCCACGCAGAACGAGGCCGGCAGGGCCAACCCAAGTTGATAGGGCACGAGATTGGTGACAAGGCCGAACAGGTAACCCATGTGGGCGCCATTGGCCTGGAGCTGGTTGATCAGGCGAAGCGTCTGGTCGAGCAGGAAGGCGACCAGGGTCACGCCCAGGACGCCCAGGGCCGGCATGGCCAGCATCCGCAACAGGTAGGCGTCGAGAATCGACGGCCGCCACACGGATTTTCTCAAGCCAGGGGCGGCGACCGCCAGAGAGGTCACTTCGTCAGGCGACCCCGCCGGCGCGACGCTTTTCGGAGGTGAGGAACCCGAGCCGGCGGCCGACATCGGCGAACATGGCCAGCGCCATGTCAAGCTGCTCAGGCGTATGGGCGGCGCTGACGCTCGTGCGCAGCAGGCACACGTCCGTCGGCGTCGCCGGAGGGATGGCGAGGTTCAGATAGAGCCCCGATTCAAGCAGCAGCTTCCAGAAGGTCACCGCCGTCTCCTGGTCGGGCATGGCCACGGCGATGATCGGATTGGCTTCCGGGCCGGTCTGGAAGCCCATATCCCTGAGCCCGTCGTAGAGGTGGTGGGCGTTGCGGATGAGGTCGGCCCTCAGCGAAGGCTCGTTCTGCAGGCGGGAGAGGGCCTCGAGGGTCGAAGCTACAATGCCCGGCGGCAGCGAAGCGGTGAACATGTAAGGCCGGCAGACGATGCGCAGGACGTCGAAGTCGGGGCTGTCGGAAACGCAGAATCCGCCGACGCTGCCCAGGCTCTTGGAGAAAGTGCCGACGATGAAATCGACGTCCGCCTCAACGCCCGCCGCCTCGGCCAGTCCCCGGCCCTTTTCGCCAAGGACGCCCAGGGAATGGGCTTCGTCGACCAGCAGATAGGCGCCGGTCTCGCGCTTCACCGCGGCGATTTCCTTGAGCGGCGCGGTGTCGCCGAGCATCGAGTAGATGCCTTCGACGACAATCAGCCGGTCGCCGGGTTGCCCGGAGAGGCGCCGGAGGCGCTTGTAAAGGTCGTCCGGATTGTTGTGGCGGAAGCGGATGACTTCGCAGTGGCCCAGCCGCGAGCCGTCATAGATGCTGGCATGGCTGTCGGCATCGAGCAGAAGGTGGTCGCCACGGCCGACCAGGGCCGAGAGGACGCCAAGGTTGGCCTGATAG
Source organism: Caulobacteraceae bacterium (assembly GCA_036491275.1). Taxonomy (GTDB): domain Bacteria; phylum Pseudomonadota; class Alphaproteobacteria; order Caulobacterales; family Caulobacteraceae; genus Acaudatibacter. The sequence continues at coordinate 4,269 of DASXCH010000194.1, read as the reverse complement.
CCGGTGCTGAACACCATGGCGTGCTGGCGGTCGTAGTAGTCGGCCAGCGCCTTCTCCAACCGGATGTGACCGCCATAGGTGCCGTTGGCGACCCTGGAGCCGGTGGTGCCGGTCCCCTGGCTGCGCGTGGCTTCGACAGCCTTTTCGATACAGCCGGGATCGAAGGTGAGGCCCAGGTAGTTGTTCGTTCCCAGAAGAATCGTTCGCCGGCCGTTCACCATGCCTTCAGTGGGCGAGAGCACGCCGTCGAACTGAACATCGACGCCGTGGGCATGCAATGTTTCGTAGACCTGCCTCTGAGCAGCGTGCTTGGCGAGTATTGTCATTCTTGAATCCCGCTTCGCAGGTCATCCACCGCGTGAATCAGATCATCAACGGTCTGTATCTGGGCGATGCGATCGAGAGGGATTGAAATATCATAGAAATCTTCAATGGCCATGACAAAATTCATCACGCCCAGAGAGTCCATGCCGAGGTCTTCGACGATGTCCGTGCGTTCATTGATTTTGACCGGATGGCCGAGCACCTGCTCGAAAATGGTGGAAATGTCGTCGCATGTGACTTTTTCAGGCGGTTCCACCTTCAATTCCACTAACGCCAATTGCCTGATTTGGCCCATGCCGTCGCTGTCGCCCCTTGACGCCGGATCCGTGAGTCAGTCCGCACCGTAACAGTTTTGCGGCGCAAGCTTCAACCACGGCGGCCCCTCGTTGTGAACCGCACACCGTCTGACCGAATGTAACAGAGCCGAAATTACAGTCGGGCGCCGCGAATTGCGGCAAGATGTCTCGGCCTCAGAGCCAGCCTTGGGCCCGATACCAGGCGACTGTGTCGGCGAATCCGTCGTCGAGCGTGAAACGCGCCCTTGGTCCGTCGGGGATGGCTTCCGCCGGTCCCACCGACCAGTCACCATGGGCTATCTCCTTCGCCTTGCCGCGATTGAAGACCGATGCCCGCTTGCCGGCGGCGGCGATCGCTTCCGAGACGGCGGCCGCCGATCCCATGCACCACGCCGGAATCCGCACAGGCCGCGCCTCGCGTCCCATGGCGCGCCAGGCTGCCCGGGCGATCTCGGTCCAGCCGTAGCCCTCTGGCCGCTCGCCGCCGACGGCATAGATTCCGCGAAGCTCGGGTCTCACCGCAAGATCGAAGATCGCCTCGGCGACGTCATCGACGTGGGCGAGCGCCAGGCGCGCCCTCTCATCGCCGGGCAGCGGCGCCAGCGGCGACCAGCCGGCAAGGCGGAAGAGGGCCAGGGTCTCGCGATCGCCCGGGCCGTAGATCGCCGGCGGGCGGATCACCGCCAAAGGGCCGGCGGCCGCGGCCCGGGCCGCCGCCTCGCCGGCGCGCTTGCTGGCGGCATAGTCGGAGAGCTTGGGCTCACGCGCGGCCAGGCTGGAGACGAGCACGCTTCGGCCGCTGTGCGCCGCGGCGAATCGCTGCGCGCCGTCGCGATTCGCCCGCTGGTACTCAGCCGGTCCCCGCGCCTTGATCAGGCCTGCGCAATTGATCGCGACCTCGGCGCCTTCGATCAAGCGGCAAAGCGCGGGCTCATCAGCGAGGTCTCCGGGCGTGACCTCGAAACCGGCGGTTGTCAGGAGGGGCTCGTCCGCCGCCCGCCGCACCAGTGCGCGCACCCGCCAGCCGGCTGCGGCGAACCGGCTCGCCACCCGGCGCCCAAGGAAGCCGGTCGCGCCGGCCAGCGCGACGAGCGGACCCTCGGTCATCAGGCCGTGACGGGCTGGGATGCGTCCTCGAAGGCGCCGGCGAGAAACAGGGTGCGGGCGCGGGAGCGGCTCAGCTTGCCGGAGGAGGTCTGCGGCAGGCTGTGCGGCGGGATCAGGACGACCTCGATCTCCAGGCCGTGGGTCGCGCGCAGGACCGTCGAGACACAGGCGCGCAATTCGGTCCGCTTGTCCGCCTCGCGCGAGCGGCACTGGACCAGCGCCACCACCTTGTCCGCGTCGTCGCTGGTGACCTGGAACGCCGCCACGTCGCCGCTGCGCAACGCCTCGACCTGCTGCTCGGCGGTCCACTCCAGATCCTGCGGCCAGACATTGCGTCCGTTGACGATGATCAGGTCCTTGGCCCGGCCGGTGATCACGATCTGGCCGCCCTGCCAGTAGCCGAGGTCGCCAGTGTCCAGCCAGCCGTCTTCGGCGAGGACGCGTCGTGTCTCTTCAGGGGCGCCGAAATAGGCCTTCATAAGGCTGGGACCGGCGGCGAAGATCCGCCCGACCTGACGCTCGCCGAGCACCTTGCCCTCATCGCTTCGCACCTCGAGGCGATGGCCGGGAAGGACGCGGCCGCACAGGGCGAATTCCCGACGACGCTGCCCCGGCGCGGCGCGTTGCGCCGCCCCCGAGCGCTCCAGGCGTTCGATGTCCGCCTCTTCGGTGATCAATCCCTGGCCCGGGGGGCTCAGGGTCAGCGCCAGCGTCGCCTCGGCCATGCCGTAGCTGGCCACATAGGCGCCCGGATCGAAGCCGGCCGGCGCGAGGGCCAGGGCGAAGTCGCGCAAGGGTCCGGGGCGAATCATGTCGCCGCCGACGCCGGCCACCCGCCATGTCGAGAGGTCGAGGTCGTCGACCCTCAGCGCAGCCGCCCGCCGGGCCGCCAGGTCGTAGCCGAACGTCGGGGCGTAGGAGATGGTCCCGCCGCGCGTCGAGATCAGGTCGAGCCACAGGCCCGGTCGGCGCACGAAGGCGGTCGTCGGCAGCAGGTCGAGGCTGACCTGGAACGCCATGCCGGTCAGCAGCATGCCGACAAGGCCCATGTCGTGATAGAGCGGCAGCCAGGAGACGGCTCGGTCCGCGGGCCCGACGCCGAGACCGTCCGGTCCACCGATGGCCGAGAGATTGGCCAGGAGCGCGGCCTGGGTGACGGCCACGCCAACCGGAAAGCGGGTACTGCCCGACGAATACTGCAGGTAGCAGAGCCCGGCGGGATCGGGCGCAGGCAGAGCGTCATCGCCGGTGGTCGGAAGGTCGTTGATCGTCCCCGCCATGGCGAGCGCCAGGCCTTCGCCGGCTTCGACGAACCACGCGCCTAGCTCGGGCGGCGCAAAGGCCGCCCTGACGTCGGCGGCGATCAGCATCCGGCGGATGTGCTCGACGTAGGCATCCTTGCCGCCGAACGGCGCAGGCAGGGGCGTGGGAGCGGGGGCCAGACCGGCGTATTGGCAAGCGAAGAAGGCGCGCAGGAAGTCGCCGGTGGAATCGGCTGCGATCGCCACGCGATCGCCGGGCGTCAGACCTGCCGCGAGCAACCGCGAAGCCAGGGCGCGAGCCTGGTCTCGAAGCCGGGCGTAAGGCAGCACCTCGACGAGTTCGCCACGCGCCGAATGCAGGTTGACGCCGGTCGGTCCGTCAGCGGCGCGGTTCAGCACATCGCTGAGAGTGGAGTGGCCGCCAAGACGCAAAGTCCGATCTGGCGCAGTGGGCGTCGGGGTCAAATCGTCTCGTCCGTCAGAGATTGTTCTTTAGTCCGCCCAGAGCATGGCACGTCAGGCACCATCGCGTCATTATCGACTTCGCCCTTGCATCTGATAGTCGATATGGGCGCCGCACGTCGAGCGGACCTTGCGAGATGGTGATGAACGAGCCGTCGCAACGGCAGGACAATTCGGGTCCGGGCGGTCCCTCACGCCACGAGACGGCCGATCCGTGGCGAATCGAGGCGCAGGACATGCGGCCGCTGGCCCGGCTGTGGCCGCTGCTCGTTCGCCATTGGCCGGACACGGTGCTGGGCCTCGTCTTCCTGTTCCTGTCGTCCGCGGCCCTGCTGGCCCTCACTTTCGGACCGCAGATGGTCATCAACGGCACCGTCAAGCTGCACGACCGCGCGGCCCTCGAACATGTGTTCCTGATCCTGGGCGCCCTCGCCGGGGCTCTGGCGGTCACCACCGGCGCTCGGCTCTATTTCACCTACAAGCTCGGCGAACGGATCATCGCCGACCTGCGCCAGGACGTGTTCCTGCACATTCTGGGCCTCGACATGGGCCATTTCCGCCGCCTGAAAAGCGGCGAGGTGCTCTCCAGGCTCACCACCGACATGACCATTGTCGAGAGCACGGTCGGCATCATCCTGCCGGGCGCCCTGCGCAACGTCCTGACCCTGAGCGGGGCCCTCATTCTGATGGTGCTGGTCAGCCCGAACATCACAGGTCTGATCCTGGTTCTCATTCCGCTGTTACTGACGCCGTTGTTCCTGGTCGGCCGGCGGATTCAGCGTCTTTCGGTGCGCGCCCAGGACCGCTTCGCAGAGGCC
>DASXCH010000193.1:0-15100 GCA_036491275.1 Caulobacteraceae bacterium | reverse complement strand
CCGGGCATGGGGGCTGGGAATCCGACAAGCTTCATCAGTCCGTGTTCGATGAACAGGAGCGCGGTGATGACGCGCAGGAACGCGAGGACGCGCGGCACCGATGCGTCTGCGATCGCTCGCGCCTGATCCGGCATTGTTCTTCGTTCGCAACGATCAGTCTCGAAATGCCCGTCTATCGCCGCGTTTGTTCCGGAATTAGTTGATTGCCTCTAGTTCACACCCCAGGAGGCAAATCCGATGAAAATCCTTCACATCGACAGCAGCATCAACGGAACCAACAGCGTCACCCGCGATATCAGCCGGCGGCTCGTCGACCGCCTGGTCGAGCAGAACCCTGACGCCCACTTGGTCTATCGCGACCTCAGCGCCTGGCCCTTGGCCCACCTCACGCTCGAAGCCTTCGCCGAGACCTCGGTCGTCGACGAATTCCTCGACAGCGACGTCATCGTCCTCGGCGCGCCGATGTACAATTTCGCCATCCCCTCGACGCTGAAAGCCTGGATCGACCGCATCTCCATCGCCGGCAAGACCTTCCGCTACACCGCCAACGGTCCCGAAGGCCTGGCCGGCGGCCGCAAGGTCTATGTCGCCTCCTCGCGCGGGGGGTTCTATGGCGCCGGCACGCCCACCGCCGCCTTCGAACATCAGGAGAGCTATCTGCGGGCGGTGTTCGGCCTCATGGGCCTGACCGACCTCAGCTTCGTCCACGCCGAAGGCGTCAACATCGGCCCCGATGTCCGCGCCCAGGCGATCGAAACCGCCCGCGGCGAAGTGCTGAAGCTGGCGGCCTGACTTTTCTTTAGTCCCCCGGTTTAGTCCCCCACCGAGCGCGACTGAGCGATCGGGCCTGCCGCCCGGTCGCTCTTTTTCGTCAGACCATGGATTCCCAGACCGGCGAGCGCGGATGCAAGGCCTCGGCGGCGAAGTCGATTACCGCCCGCACTCCCGGCAGCAGACCGCGACGGGAAGTGAACACCAGGTGGATGATCCCCTCGCCCCGGGTCCAGTCCGGCAGCAACCGAACCATTTCGCCCGTCCTCAGCGGCTCGTTCGCCAGATATTCCGGCAGCAGCGCAATCCCCAGGCCGCCGATCGCCGAGCTGCGGATCAGCGACCAGTCCGTGGCTGACACCCTGGGCTCATGCGCCACCTCCACGCGGTCGCCCTGGGCGTTGAACAGCGCCCAGCGGTCGACGCCCGGCCGTTCGGCGTGGCTGATGGTCGGGAAGTTCGCGATCTCCTCGGGCGACTGCGGCGCGCCGTTCTCAGCCACGAACGCCGCGCTGGCGACGAGCCACGCGCCGGTTCTTCCCACGATCCGCACCTGCAGGTCGGCGTCGCTGTCGAGCTGTTCGCGGATGCGGATGGCCACGTCCACCCCCTCTTCGATGATGTCGACGCGGCGGTTGGTGACCAGCACCTGCACGCGCAGCTTGGGATTGGCGCGCAGGAACTCCGGCAGCACCGCCCCCAGCACCCGGTCGACGCCCAGCGGACAGCTCACCCGCACCAGGCCCTGCGGCTCGGCCTTCACCCGCGAGACCACCTCGTCCACCGCCTCGGCCTCGCACATGGCCGCGCGCGCGTGGCGATAGACGTCGTGGCCGACCTCGGTGACCTTGAACCGGCGGGTCGAACGCTCCACCAGCCGCACGCCAAGCTGCTGCTCCAGGTTCGCCACCCGCCGGCTGACGCGGGATTTGGGAGTGCCCAGCGCCCGGGCCGCCGCTGAGAAGCCGCCGTTCGAAACCACCGCCGCAAACAGCGAGAGGTCGTTGAGGTCGCGCATGACTTGTTCCCCATTCAGAACGACATGTCTCGAACTTGCCGTCTAATCGCCGCTTCGTTCTATTGCTAGATGGAATGTCGACGACATCCAAGTCGGAGAGACGGCCATGACCTGCATCCCCCTCGAAATGGAAATCGGCCGCCCCGACCTCTTCTCGCGCGTCCGCGAAGACCTGGCCGATCGCCGCCGGCGCCTCGCCAGAACCCTGAAGCAGGCTGGCGTGGTCGCCATGGTCTTCGCCCTCGGCGTCGGCTTCCACCTGATGAAATGGGCGGGCCTCATCGTTCTCTAGGATCTTCTTCCCGGCGGGGCGGTGGAGAAATTCCCCGGTCCCCCGTCCCGCCCTCCCCCTGCCCCGAGTCCTTCCAGGGGGACCGGAGTGGAGCCGGCGCTCGCAATGCCTTCGTGCGGGGTCCGGCTCCATCCCGGCGGAGCAGCTTTTCTGCACAGTCGTTCAGAAAATAGGACAGTCAGTCCCGAGTTGACCATCTACCGCAGGCATCGTTGCATTCATATCTACGAACCCGATTTCGAACATCAGGAGAGTCCAATGACCTCCCTTCACGGCGTCGCCACCCTCATCGTCTCCTTGGTCGCGCTCGCTTTCGTCGTCTGGATCGCCCTGGCTCATCCGGACGTGCAAAGCGTCTACGGCCCGGCCCCCGCCGCGGCCGTCGCTGCGACGCTCTAATGACCTCTCCCTGGAGGATGGTTTGCGGCGTCGGTGAGTAGGCCCGGAGCGCCGGCGTCCCGCCGGCAACCGCCCTGGCCGGCGAGGCGCAGGCGCTGTTGATTCCTTCGCAGCTGGCCGCAGATGACCGCGGATAGGTCTCAATAATTCCGTGCATCCCCACGAAAGCGGGGGCCCAGGTTTTTTGTGAAAATCCAGCGCTCAACAATAAAACGCCTGGATCCCGGCTCGCCTCGCTGCACGCTCGGCGTCCGGGACGAGCGGAGGAGTTGGAAGCTCCCGCGATCAAGGCGTGCCGCAGGCGCGTCAGAAATCGTTCTGCGTAAATCTGCGTCATCTGCGGATCACAAAACATCTGCGTCATCTGCGGATAAGCAAAACAGACGCAGGCCCGCGAGGCGCCGGAGGTCCGGGAAATTCGTCGGGAATAAAATTCGTCCCCGGTCGGTAGGATAGAGTCGACCACCGGAGGGACCGCTCGTTTCATGGACAGCCGTCGCGCGAGTTTCGAGGCGTTGGCGTTGCCGCACATGGATTCCGCCTACAGCCTGGCGCGCTGGCTGTCGCGCTCGCCCACGGACGCCGACGACATCGTCCAGGAGGCCATGTTGCGCGCCTTCCGGGCCTTCGACGGCGTCCGGGTCGAGACGGTCAAGCCCTGGCTCCTGGCCATCGTCCGCAACTGTTTCCGCGATCACGCCGTCCGGGCCGGGCGCACCCAGCCAATCGACGACGACCACGTCCGCACCCTCGCCTTCGACGGGCCCGATCCGGAGTCCGAGGCGGCCTGGGCGAGCGAGCGGCGGCGGCTCGACGAGATTCTCGCCCGCCTGCCGCCCGATTTCCGCGAAGTGCTGATCCTCAGGGAGATGGAGGAGATGAGCTATCGTGAGATCGCCGAGGCCATCGGTGCGCCGGTCGGCACGGTGATGTCGCGCCTGGCCCGCGCGCGGGGGCTGCTGAAGGAACATTGGAATGAGTGACGCGCCCGTGCCCAACGCCGACTCGCCCTGCCCTGAGATCGAGCTCACCAGCGCCTTTCTCGACGGCGAACTCACCGAGGCCGATGCCGCGGGCGCCGAGGCTCACATCGCTGCCTGCGCCGAGTGCCAGGCCTTCGTCGCCGTCGCCGCCGACGTCAGCGAGGCCATGCGCCGTCCGTCCGCCCGGCTGAAGGCCCCGCCGCTTCTCCGGGCCCGCATTCGCCGGCGCCTGGATTCCGAGGCCTCGGTCAGGCCGGCCCGCGCCGGCTTCCTCTGGGGCGCGCTGAGCGGCGCCGGCGTCAGCGCCGCGGCCGCCGCCTTCATCGCCGTCCTGATGCTGCCGCCCGCGCCCGAGAGCCTGGCCGGCGCAGTGACCGACGCCCACATCCACGCCCTTTCCGCCGGCCGCACGATCGAGGTCGTCTCGAGCAGCCATCACACGGTGAAACCCTGGTTCGCCGGGAGGGCGCCGCTGTCGCCGCCGGTGGCCGAATTCGCGGCCCAGGGCTTCCCCCTGGTGGGCGGCCGGGTCGACCGGGTTCTCGGACAGAAGGCGGCGGTGGTCGTCTATGGCCACGGCAAGCACGAGATCGATCTCTTCGTCTGGGCCGATCGCGGCGCGGCGCTGCCCGCGAGCGGCGTGCGTCTCGGCTATCACACGGTGTTCTGGAAGAACGCCGATCTGGACTTCGCCGCGGTCTCGGACGTGGCGCCGGACGAACTCTCGCAATTCGTCCGCCTGGTTCAGGCTGAGCCGGAATAATTGACACGGCCGGAATAAACCAAGGGGCCGGCCGGTAAGAACCCTGCAACCTCGCAGGAGTTCTCGTCCATGCCTCCCGAATTCGACCGCCGCGGCGCCCTGCAGTGCCTCGGCCTCAGCGCCGGCTTCCTCTTCACCCTCGCCGGCGGCGTCCTCACCGCCGCGCCGCTCGCCGAAGCCGCCGTCCGGCCGCACGGCAAGCCGCTGTTCCTGCAGATCAGCGACACCCACGTGGGCTTCGACAAGCCGGCCAATCCGAACGTGCTGGCGACGCTCGATGAAACCATCGACCTGGTGAACGCCATGCCTCACCAGCCGGCCCTGGTGCTGCACACCGGCGACATCACCCACCTGTCCAAGGCCGAACAGTTCGACACCGCCCAGCAGCACCTGTCACGTCTCGAGGTGACGGAGCTCCACACCAGCCCCGGCGAGCACGATCTGATCGACGGCACGGGGACGGAGTACTTCGCCCGCTTCGGCAAGCCGTCCGGCGGCAAGGGCTATTACAGCTTCGACCATTCCGGCGTGCACTTCGTCTCGCTGATCAATGTCCAGCACTTCAAGGCCAATGGTCTTGGCGCGTTCGGCGACGACCAGCTGGCCTGGCTGACGAGCGACCTGGCCGCCCGCCGCTCCAGCCAGCCGCTGGTGATCTTCGCCCACATGCCGATGTGGACCATCTACGAGCCGTGGGGCTGGGGAACCAGCGACGCCGACCAGGTCATGGCGCTCGTCCGCCGCTTCGGCTCGGTCACCGTCCTGAACGGCCACATCCACCAGATCGTGCAGAAGACGGAGGGCAATATCACCTTCCACACCGCCCGCTCGACCTCCTACCCGCAGCCGACCGCCGGCCAAGGCGAGGGTCCGGGCCCGTTGAAGGTCGCCTCCGAAGAGCTGCCACGCCGTCTCGGCGTCACCAGCGTCACCCTGGCCGGCATGCCCGGCGCCCCATCGCTGATCGACCGCACCCTGGCCGACGGCGCCCTGGCATGAGGATTCCCATGCGACTTCGATCAGCCCTGCTGCAGCTTTGCGCCGTCCTGGCCATGGGCGTCATCGCGCCTCTGGCGTTCGCCCAGGCCGCCAGGCCCGCCTCCGCCGCCATCGTCATCAAGAACTTCGACTTCTCGCCCATGACCGTCACCATACCGGTCGGCGGCCAGGTCACCTGGACCAACAAAGACGGCGAGATCCACACCGTGGTCAGCATCGACGGGACCTTCCGCTCCGGCGGCCTCGACCAGGACGACAGCTACACCTTCAAGTTCACCAAACCCGGGACCTACGCCTACGTCTGCTCTGTGCATCCCCGAATGAAAGCACAGATCATCGTCCGCTAGGCGCCCCGGGGGGCCTGGATCGCCCGGCGACACTTCTCGCCCCCCCTCGCTGTCGGCGGGGATCCAGGCCCACCTCCCTTCACCGATCCACACGGAACGACGCCGATGACCGCCGCTGGCCGAGTCCAGATCTTCTCTCCCCCCATCAACGGCGAGAGCGCCGACAACGGCGGGCAGGGGTGTTCGCCCTCTCCGCGCTTTGACGCCGTGAGCATGACCCTGCATTGGCTGACTGCGGCGCTGATCCTCGCCCAGCTGGTCGGCGGCTGGTCGATGAGCCTCGTGCAGGACGACCAGACGGCGGACTGGCTGCTCGCCCTTCATCGCTCGCTGGGCGTCGTCACCTGGCTCGTGGTCGCCGCGCGGCTGGTCTGGCGGTCGAAATGGGCCGTCAAGCCGCCGCTGCCGCAAGACATGCCGTTGGCCCAGAAGTTCGCCGCCTGCGCCGCCGAGTGGACGCTCTACGGACTCCTGCTGCTCCAGCCGCTCACCGGTCTCGGTCACAGCCTGGCGCGCGGCAAGCCGTTCCAGCTGTTCTGGCTCCAGCTCCCGGCGCTGATGGCGCGCGACAAGCCGCTGTCCACGCTGGTGCACGATGTCCACGCGGCGACGGCCAAGCTGCTGCTGGCCGTGATCGCGATGCACGTGGGCGCGGCCCTCTTCCACGGCCTCGTCCGCCGCGACGGCGTCCTGGCCTCAATGTGGCCGAAGGCACCCAGGACCCCCCTCGCGGCTTCGCCGGCCCTCCCCCTCAGGGGGGAGAAAGGGTCGGAGTTCAATTCTACTCCCCTTATTGGGAGGGGGACCACGTCGTAGGAATCGATTTCAGTGACAGGCCTGACGATGGCGAACGTTGCATCCACCTTCGGTGCGGTCCATCGACTGCGGCGGAAAGATCGAAGCCCTAGTCGATGAATTGCATAGGGTCGATATCGACCGACACGCTCACGCCGGAGTTTGCCGCCTGGCCGACGCCAAGAACCCAGAGCCCCTTAGCCGCTCGGCGCTGATGGGCCGCGTGCGTGCAAAGGACACCGCGCCCGAAATGGCCGTTCGACGAGCTGCGCATGCGCTGGGTTTCCGTTTCCGGCTACACCGGCGCGACTTGCCGGGAACGCCCGACCTAATCTTTCCGCGGCTTCGGATTGCGATGTTCGTCCATGGGTGTTTCTGGCACCGACACGCCGATTGTCGCCGCGCCAGCACGCCGAAGACCAGACTCGAGTTCTGGGGGCCGAAGTTCGCGCGAAACGTTGATCGCGACGCGGAGAATGCGGAACTTCTGTCGTCGCTGGGCTGGCAGGTGGCGACGATTTGGGAATGCGAAACGCTTTGCGTGCCCGTCCTGCACGAACGGCTGGCCCACTTTCTCCAGGGCGCAGCGGGCAATGGCCGAATCACCGATTCGACGAATCCCGTCCGAACCGGCTAGGTGCCGCTTGGCGCGTGCCTCCTTTGCCACTCGAATTCGTCCAATCCGATACGCGACAGATTGTTCGCGATGCGATGGACGAAACGCTGGGCAAACGACGTCCTCAGATCGCACATCCAAACAAATACCTCACCGTCGACGCTCGTGAATTTGAAGTCGTCGGCTGCAATTGAGCTGAGAACAGCGCCCGCATCCAGATCGGGGGCGAACGAGACGGTCCGAATCCTCGACGCCTGAGCATTGAGCTTTAGGCAAGCCTCTTCGCCACTAGCATCTCTGACCACGACGTCGAACGCGCTGTCATTGATCGACAGGGTGGCGAAGATGAATTGCGCCGGTGCGGTCAACCTCGAAGCGTCACAGGTAGGCTGGATGCAAACGAGGTAATCGTCACCGGCGCGCACGATGGACCCAAGATCCAAATGCGCGCGCCATCCGGGATCGACAGATCCTTGCTCTCGCGCGTGTGCGCTTACGCGAGCAAATTCGCGATGCGCGGCCAAGCCCGCGGGAATGTTGTCCGACAGCAGCAGATAGGCCCGCTGGTAGAGACCATCCTGCGCACTCTTGGTGCCGCTGACATTTGGGATATCTGCCAGTCCCGCCGGGCCGATGTCGATTAGCTTCATAAGATCGTCAATCGTTACGACGACGGGGTTGTTCGGTGAGTTCCGCGCGCTCATCAAAAGGAACTGGGCCCCAGAGGCTTCGATCTCCTTGAGCGCCGAATAGATAACATCTCTTCCTGCAGTGGCGCGCCCGACACCCCTGCCTTTAAGGATCGATTGGAACTCCGACGTCAGGAGATCAATGGCATAGCCCTCCGCGTCGTCGGGCGTCACCAGCAAGATCCGATGCGTGAGGAAGGGCGCATTAAGTCCTGGATGAAAGCGGGCCAGGACCCGATGCGTCTCATCACGGATCGACGCGATCGACCCCAGCGCGACATTGGCGAGCAGACCCCTGCCAAGTTCCACAAATTCATCTATCAGCCGTCCGGCCAGATCCGGTTCGGCAACGGTGCCGGCCACCTCTGAGGTGACACCCTTTCTGATAAAGACGATGCGGGCATGCTGCGCCTTTAGCGCCAACGTCCCACTGTTTCCGGCGACCGCTTCGAAGCCGTGCAGTATCTCTCCGATTTTGGCGCGGACGGCCTCCAGATCGGGGTTGGCCGTGTAGACGGCGAGCATTCGCAGACGTCCACCGGCTGCTGCATCCTCCTCGATTAGCGTACGTATGATCTTCGTCGCCTTCTCGCCCTCGTCGCCGAGCTGCCAGTCGAGGATGACGATGTCGGCCCGGCGCGACGCCGCAAGTGTGGCGGCGGAGAGATCGTCGCTCTTCCATGGCAATAGGACTCCACAGACGAGGCCACGTTCGGCGAAGCTGCCGATCAGGGCCTGAGCGTCCAAGGCGTTTGGCGAACGAACCGGCTCAGAGGGCTCAGCTGGGTCGGCTTCTTCGGGAACGCCGATCGTCTCGTCAGGCTCGACGACTTCCACTACCGGCTCGTCGGGGGTCATATATGCGCCGTCGTCCAACACCACGACCGTCTGCAGAAAGCCCTCGACCACGCCCTTGGAGAATGCCCTGAAAGTCTGATCCACTATTGGGACTTTCGCGCTTCTTCACTATCGGCCGAGTCGGGCTCTTCCGTATCGAGCGTTGCGCCATCTCCGACAGCGGGCGCAATCCGGAATGTCGCGCCACGACCCTGGGTATATGGATCCAGCGTAAGTACATAGCCGATCTGTCCCAACACCTGGCGCGATATGTAGAGGCCCATGCCGCGCCCTGACGGTCGGCGGGTAAAGCCCATCTCGAAAACTGCTTCGGCGTCGCGCGGGCGAATACCAGGCCCGCTGTCAGTCACCGTGAAGGCCGACCCATCCGAATCGAGCTCGATGTACCGCTGATCCGCCGGTTCCCGGCTCACCCAGAAGATCGCGTTGTCGATCAGGTTCACAAAACAGGGATAGAAAGAGGATGGATATCCGATGACCGCCATCTCCCGAAACGCATCCGAGGCGCGCAGATCTACGCTGTGGCGCTTCAGGCGATCTACGAACAGGTCACCGAGGAACCGGTGAATCTCCGCGCCGGTGATCCGCACCCGCCGGCGTTGCAGGCGGCGGTCCAGCGGGGCAAACAACGTGAGATAGCCATCTAGGTGATCGAAGCTCGAACGAACCTCCTGGTACAGCGGGTTCAGCTTGCCGTTGGCATCGGCCCACGGCTTCATCCGGCGCAAGCTGTTCCGGACGCCGTGGATGGTGCTGGCGAACTCATGGTGGACGATACCCAGTGCCATGCCCACCTGGGCGAGCTGCAGGCCCGCGAATTCTTTCGCGCGTAGCTCCTCAAGTTCCTCCTCCAGGGCCTCGGTTAGATCGGGCTGCTCCAACCCCTCTTCCGTACCGATGGTCTTCAACTGATCGCGCAGGCGCTGGAGATTGGCGACTTCTCGTTCTGCCACCTGGGTGATTTGCTGCTCAAGCTCAGCCCGGAGGGTCTCGAAGCTGGTGGGATTCAGCGCCGTCGTATTGGTACGCTCGAATTCCATAACGGTCTCGCGGATGGCGGTCTCCACCGTCGATAGGCCTTCCCGTGTAAGCGCCAACACGCGTTCCTGGACCTGCTCGAGCTCGCTGCGGGCTTCCCGCTGGACCGATCCCGTCTTTCGACGCTCGCGCTCACCGACATCTTTCAGGGTGCGATCTAGGCGTCTGCGATGATCGAGGTCGGCGCGCGTGCGCACTGCATATTGCGATACGAGTTCCGAAACGCGTATTGACGCCGGCTTGAAGACTCCATCATCCAAACGCGCCCTCTCGGCCTGATAAGCTTCCCAATCCCTCTGCAGCTGGCGAGTCAGGCCGACGCCTCTCGGGCGGGTAACGCGAAATACGTCGTCGATTCGGGCCAAGTCCCTATAGGTCTCACTTTCAAGGTCCATGACTAGTTGCGGAAGATCGCGACGAGCGTCCTGGGCCGCCAGTGCTACGAATCGGCCCTCTGCCGAGTGGAGAGCATCCTCTACTTCCAACTCTGGCAGTCGGGCGTTGGCTCCCTCAAAAAAAGCGTCGAGTCGAGAGGCGAAGTCGTCTCTCCGGCCCCTGACCTGAAGGGCCCGTTTTCGCCGCAGAAGCTCGTTTCGCTCAAGCTCCGTCCGGGTCTCGATAAATTCGTCGGCGCGAAGGCCCCCTTCGCGGAAGAATTCCGCCGCAAGCTGCGTGAAGAAGTTCTCCAGCAACCGCCGGAGCTGTCTGTAGGCCTTGTTTTCGCGGAAACCTTCCCGCCCGGCCTTTTCCACCAGATTGGGGTTGCGTGATCGAGTAACGTTGATGATGCCAAAAATTCGGCGATAGGAGAAGAAATAGTAGGAGGCACTCTTGGTTCGCCGTTGCTCGATGTTCAGGAAGTCGTAGTCGGAATTTCCGTAAGGCAGAATCCGGATACCGTCGCGATAGATGTACAGGCCACCGATCCTGTTCAGCTTAGCGATCATTCGCGCGTGGTCTTCCGGGGGCAATTTGGTCACGCGGGCTTCACCCTGAACGTAGGCGAAGTTGATCTGAAACGGACCGCACAGCAGTGGTGCGCCGGCCGTTTGGGGCCAAGGTAGAAGATACTCAACCGGATCGGATCCATAGACGCCGACCGTCCCACGGAACTGCCCAAACTCGTCGAACTCGCCGGCCACATGATGGTCGGCTTGCCGGAATTCGTCGGGCGTAAAGAATGCCGATCCAGCGATGCGCTCATTGACGGTTCCGTCGAGACCATGGTCGCGAAACCGCGCCATGATCGCCGGCGGTTCGTGGCCGGGCGTCATGGTATTGGTGAATCCTAGCAGCGCTTTAATCAGGGGTGGCGCGGCGTCGTCATCTCGACCGCCATCTATGTCGTCGGGCAAGGTATCTTCGGTCGGCAAGATTAGGAAATGAGTGCCATGGCCCTCCTCGACCAGCAAAGGGCCCGGGGGAAGTCGCGCGTATAGTGCAGGGGGATCCATGACGAACCGATCTAACTCTGCCTCAACCGGTGCCGTGTAGTGGCTAGGCAGTTTCGACCCAACTTTGGCGAGGTTCGTCCTGACCTCATCGACCATTCCGGCCACGTCGCCTGCACTCGGAAGCCTTCCACCGCTGAAGACCCTTACCGGAATCTGTATGTCGGCCAGATCGACCCCGGGCAGAGTGAACATCCCCCAATGGACGAAGGCCGCTACCAGCGCATCTGACGGCGCCGCAGCCTTGGCCCGCGTTAGGACGAGGGCCTGAGGACCGATCGCTGCGATCGCCAGTCGTCCTATGCCCTTCTCGCCCATGATCGGTCGGGGCGGTTGATCGGGGTCGATGGGAGGCGGAGCGATGCCGAATCCCGCACCGAGCTTGCTCTCAGTGCCGAGGGTTAGCCAACGCTCCTCGAAGTCGACCGACGACATGCCGATTCCGTCATCCCGCAGGACGAACAATCCTGTGCGGCGAAAGAAATCGACCTCGACATTGTGGGCATAGGCGTCGTGGGCGTTCTTGAAAAGCTCGCTGATCGCGGTCGGAACGCCGGCGATCTGCTGACGGCCCAGCATATCCAAGGCGCGGGCCCGCACCCGGATAGCGACCATCAGGCGGTCACCGATTTGTCGACCGATCGGGCGTGTTCGGTGATCGCAACCCCAAATCGCCTAGCCAACATGACAGGCACCGCATTGCCGATCTGCATCGCCATCGAGTTGAAACTGCCCTCGAATATGAAGTCTCGGGGAAAGGTCTGGAGGCAGGCAGCCTCTCTCAGACTCAAGGCCCTGTTTTGCGTCGGATGGCCGAAGCGGCCATTCGATAGACTCACGCATCGCGTCGTGAGGGTGCTCGCGGGCCGATTCCACCGAAGCCTGCCGTAGACGTCCGTATGCCCTTCGTGGCCCTCATGACATGGCAGAATGAGATGCACGGGCCAATCGCGCCGGTCGCCACCCTCCGGCGTGTTGGCTATCCGTTGCGTGTTCCTTGGCGACAAGGCCGCTGCCCGGTGATTGGGAACCTCCTTGTGACTGGCGCCAGCTTCAATCGCCGGGAGGTCTCCGATCCATTCCCAGACGGTTGAATGCGGAAGCCGGCCCTTGACGTTGCCGTGGGTGGGTTCTGGCAGGGTGAACTTGCCCATGAGGCTGGCCGTCATCACCAGCCGCCGCCGCGTCTGGGGGACCCCGTAGTCGAGGAGATCCACTACGGCGTAAGCGACCTCGTAGCGAAGCTCGCTCAGAAGCCTAAGAAAGCGGCCGATCGGGCCGTCGGCGGGATTGATCCGTTGAATACCCGGCACGTTCTCCAGAAAGATGTATTCCGGCCGAAACCGCCTGATGAAACGATGAAGTTCGTCGAGTAGCGCGGCGCGCTGATCGGCTGGGCTCTTGCCGCGATTCTGCTTCGAAAAGGGCTGGCATGGCGCGCACGCCGAGAACAGCAGAGGTTGAACGCGCGCGCGAGGAAGATACCTCTCAAGTTCCCAAGTCAATACGTTACGGATATCTCGACAAACGAAGTCAGATTCTGGAAAATTCGACCTAAAAGTCATCGCTGCTTCAGCATCCATGTCAATTCCTACCAGGATTTCCATGCCGGATAGCCGAAGACCGGCGCTCGTTCCTCCGCACCCACTAAAGAAATCTATGACTTGGATTCTTTTCACTTCAGCCTTCTGCGCATATCTGGCGCTATGCCCACCCCTTGGCCGTCGCCGACTGAATCGCGTCCCACTCTATATCAAGCTTGCGGGTTGCGCCCAGCGGGCTTGGCCGCAATGAGGCGCCAAGGTTGGTTAACGCCGACCTCCCGCCGCGCCCTCTCGGGCTGGAGGCCGCGAGTGGCCGATGAGCCGCATTGGACGCGGCCGCCGATTGACCGTGATGCGTAAAAAGATTAACGCTAGCCTACCGCGACGCAGTTGTGCGTGCGCCTCACCCCACCGCAAGGTGATGGGCGGCTACGCGGAGCACTGGTGATCCCACCTACGCTCCGTACGTCTTGGAGATGCATTTTATAGCTGCTGCCGCCTTCGGTGACGCCGGGCCCACCCGGTAAGCGGAAGGAGGATGCGCAAGGTCACCTCCGTGTCCCTGGCACCTCGGAATCGTCAACCCCGTGTTGCGACCGAGTTCACCCGACTGGCGCAAGCCCTCGGTCGCTTTGCCAAAAGGACCAATCAAATGACCAAGGTTTATTCCGAAGACCACATCCTGCCGCGTCCCGTCGAACGTCTTCCTGACTATGCGAACGCCCAAGCCCGCCGAAACCTCGCCGACAAAATCGTTGAGGCGTTCAACCTTTCGCCTGAGTCGGCGACGGCGATCGCCAATGCTGTGGTCGATCCCTCGGCTGTTCGGAAATCGATCGGCGACCCGTCCGATCCAGAGGTAGAGAAGATCGCCGTGCCCGGCGGCACCCTGCAGGGCGTCCGCACCCAGGTCTGGGCACGTCGGGTGATGCCCGATCCACGCAACCCGCGGACGCTACCGTGGCGTCGGCATCCGTTTGCAGTCGACCCGGGAACGGGAGGTGAGGATGCCAAATTTCGCCCGGTTCCCGAACCGCGCTCTCCGAATCCAGCCACGCCGCACATCGCGGAACTGGAGGTGGAGATCGAGAGCCGGCACCAGCTCAACTGGGCGGCGCAACTGGCGGCCACGAATGTGCTCGCCGAGAATGACTGGCGGGACTCGATCGCGTCGCAAGGTGTGATGGAGGCCGTCTGGTTGGCGGCGACGACCTACGTCGCGACAGACGCAAGCCAGCCGGTGACGGCACTCACGACGCCTGAGGGCTCTTCGCGGGTAACGGCGGTCCATTACCTGCTCAATATCCGCTCCGCCGACGTGCCGTTCGACGCCAACGAAGCGGGCCTACGCGCCTACATCCGCAAGCTGAACGCGACGCTCGAAAGCGGTCCCACGGCCGCCAACCTGGTCGCGTTGCGATGCGAACGGATTCCTGCGCTGATCCTGGTGGGCTTCCGGCCGCATGTGTCCAGCCAGACTGGCTTTCCGACGGCCGTGAAGTCGCTAGTGGCGCTGCGTCACGTCGATCCGCCGAAGCCATGGGGCGAAGGGCCAGAGAACGAATCCCTCGCCGACGAAGTCCTCGACGAGATGTATCGCCGGGATCTGATCTCGGCGACCGAGCGTGAGTACTACGCAGGCTCCTGCACCCGCGCCGAAGCCCTGGCTGCACATCTCTCCGCCGATCCGGCGGTTCGGGCTACGCAGATCGTGAGGCTGCTCTCGAATCCCGATCCCCGGTTCGTGGAGGCCATCCGCATGGCCGTCACCAGCCAGTCCACGCGTAAACGGATCACCCCGAAACTAGCCAACAACCTAGCCACCGCACTCATCTTGCGTGCGGTGGCGGAAGAGCCGGCGAAGATCGACCAGATCCGGCGCTACCTGCGGCATTCGTTCGCCAAGTCTGTCCATCGCGAGCCGTGGGAAAGTACGGGGCGCGACACCGATCAGTTGGTCAAGGAGGCGCTGGCAGAAGTGCGCGCCGCCATCGCCGAGGGTTCCGTCGACGAGGCGGGACCCGCCACGCTTGAGCTCGCCGTGCGGGCGGCCTATCCGCTGATCGTCTCGGGACGCCTCAACGCCGACCGAGGGACGGCCAACAACGCACAGCCCGATCGTCGGAACCCGGGCGAGGTTCTCGACGTGATGCGGCAATCCATGCAAGGCGTGCATCAGCTGGCGCAGGCCCTCCGTGACTTCGCGGAGGACCAGCCCATTCGGGCCGTAGGCGAAGACGGCGCGGTGAGAACACTCGACGATGGAGCAGGAGACCTCCCCGTCAACGACATCTACCTGCGCGGTGAGTTCCCGCCGCCAGGGAAGGCCCGTGCCGACCGGCCCGGAGATACGCCGACCGACCACTATCACAACCGCCTGAACGCCCTCAGCGCGGTCATGGACGATTTGGGCTGCGCCTTTGCCGACTTGGGGATGGTCGTTGGCGACGATGGTCGGCCGATCGTAGACGGTCGAGGTGTCGACTACCGTACCTGCGCGGCGTGGCGCGAACTGATCGGCCGGGTCGATGAGGAGC
>DASXCH010000192.1:0-4004 GCA_036491275.1 Caulobacteraceae bacterium | reverse complement strand
GACCGCCGATGATGGCGATGGCGACGAGCGCCAGAATGAGCGCGTATTCCGCCGCCGAAGCGCCGGACTCATCGCCCAGGTATTGAAGGATCTTGGTCATTTTACTCAACCTTTCCAAAGAGCCATTTTCACGGCCGCCCCCCTGAACACCAGCCATTGGAAGGCCGGACATTCGTGAAAAGGCGGGTCAATCATTTGCGCGATCCGCGCGAGCGCGGACCACGGATGAATTACATCGCCTTGGCGCCGCTCGACAGCACCGCATTGATGGTCGTGCCGAGAACGGTCAGACCGCCGATGATGGCGATGGCGACGAGCGCCAGAATGAGCGCGTATTCCGCCGCCGAAGCGCCGGATTCATCGCCCAGGTAATGAAGGATCTTTTCCATGAGACTTCATGCCTTTCGTTGAACGAATATGGTCGACGCCAGAAAGCCGGCGATCGCCGGGTTACATAAATACCCGAATTGGTTAAACGGAGCTTTTCCACTGAGGTCAAGCGCGACACCCGGTCGCAGGCCTGATTTCACTCGATAATTTAGTCAGTGTAGGTGTTGTATTAAGCAATTAACCATAAGACGGGCGTCGTTTTTCCGATCAAAGTGAATGTATTAGCAATCCTCCGATCCGCTCAATCTCAGAGGGGCGCGAGGCTGACGCGACATTCTGACGCGCCATTGCGACGATGACAAGAATTGACGCGCGCTCGCCAAGTTACGACCAAGCAGATGCGACACTTTGACGCGGAGCCGCCAGAAAGTCGTCACAGGCGTCTACGGCCGTGTGGTCGGTTCACCGAGCCTGGGCACGGCCAGGATGGGGATGAGCCCTGGATCGGGCGCACAGCCTCCCGGTCGCTCGGCGACGCAAGCGCGCTCCGTTCCGACACCGAAACAACCCATCAGCGTGAATTTCGGCTGGAAGATCGCGACCGATCCGGGTTTCAGGACGACGTAGTCATAAGCGCCGGCTGCCGACCTGGCCTTGCTGAGGCGAGCCGCCAGGTCCGGTGGCCACAGCAGCTGGTTACCAGCCCCCAGGTTCATCGCATAAACGGGGAAATAGAGCGGAACGCGCCGGTGCAGGAAGGCGTAGCCACCGGTCTCCGTCCAGACGAGATCGTAAAACAGGACGCCGCAGATGTCCGAACGGCCGGATAGCCACGCCTCACTCTCGAGCGCGCCGCTCGAATAGAACCACTGCGGCCTGAACTCCGGGGCGGCCGACAGCGTCGCGGAAGCGATCAACCACAGCACCGCCGTGGCGCCGATCCCCACGCCGGGCCGGACAGCGGGGAGCCTCGATCGGAGGAGGACAAGCAAATCCGCCGACCCCAAAGCGGCTGCGATCACGAGCGCCGCCAGGGCCGGATAGATGAACCGATACTCCTTGTGCGGAATCGCCGAGTGGACCACCAGCTCCACCGCGGCAAAGCCGATCCACAGCCAGGAACGGCGCCACCTGACCGCGCACAGGACGATCGCCGCCACAAGGAACGGCCCCCAGATCGCCGAAACCACAACCAGGTACCAGGACCAGGATTGAACTCCATAAACCGACGCCTTCCCCGCGCCGAGGTTGACGGCAACGGATCGAAAATAGGAGACGAAGGGGACACCCCAGGTGAGCCAGTCGGCGACGCCGAAAACCGCCAAGGCCGGGATTGCACCAAGCGCCATCGGCGCCCATCGCCGGCGGATGTCGAGGCGGCCAACCGCGAAGGCGATGAGCGCCACGCCCGGCGCGAGTTGCAGGCGCAAAAGCACCGTCAGCGCCAGGCAGAGGCCAATCCCGGCCAGTGTGCGGGACGGGAGGTTTCTGTCGGCCGGTGACGCAAGGGCCAAAGCCGTCAGGATGAAATCGCAGGCTAGAGCCTCGGTGAGCGGCCGAAACGAGAAATAGACGATCTCGAACCAGGCTGCGGCCACCAGTCCGGAAAGCACACCGTGCGTGAAGCTCTCGCGTCGGCCCGCATACCAGACGGCTGCCACCGGAATGAGCGAGAGCAGGGCCAGGGCGATGCGGACGGCGTCTATGTAGCCCGTGGGGCCGCCCACTAGAGGCTCAGACGCGCTCATCACCGCCGCCAAGGCGGTGGGGGGGACGAGGGAGCGGATTCCATCGACGAACTCCCAGGTGTTCACTCCCCAGCCGAAGGCCAGGCGATGTGCTGGCTCGAACAGCTGAAAGACTTCGTCGGGATGGTGAATGCTGGGGAAGGCGACGGCGGCGATCACGCGCACTCCGAGGGCGAACGCCAGCAACGTCAGCAGAAGCCAGCCGGCGCCATTCGCGCGGTCACCGGGCGGGGCGGTCGCCAGCGCGCTTTCGCGGATCCGGCCGGACCTGGGCGTCAGTTCGGCTCCAGGAACCCTGGCGACTCCAGCTCGTCTGGTGGCTCTGGTCACCGAGTGCGTTTA
The DNA here is from genome assembly GCA_036491275.1 of Caulobacteraceae bacterium. GTDB lineage: Bacteria > Pseudomonadota > Alphaproteobacteria > Caulobacterales > Caulobacteraceae > Acaudatibacter. The sequence goes on along the minus strand of DASXCH010000192.1, from coordinate 1,584 downwards.
CGCGCCTCTTCAAGCGCGCCTCCCTGCCGAGGGCGCACCGGGAGTAGACGGCTTTGCCGAAGCCGGATAGCCCCGAGCCAAGCGAGCTGAGAAGCGACGAATGGGGACCCTGATGAGCGCGGCTTCGCGGCCCGATGGAGGCGGCCCGCACCGGCCATTCAGCTTGGATCTTGGGCTAGGCATCCTGGCTGCCGCAGTGTCGACGATCGCCGCCGCGTTCTGTCTGCTCGCCAGCCCGTCCTTCTTCCTCACCCACGATAACATCGGCTACTTCAGTCCCGGATTCCACGAGATTGCCCGCCAGATCGCCCATGGCCAATTCCCGCTCATAACCGACCGGGTTTGGAACGGAGGCGCGCTGCTGCAGGAATACCAATACGCGGTCCTGAACCCGTCTCACTGCTGCTCTATGTCGTCACGGCCCAGATCGGCGACCCGTCGGCCGGCGCGGCTGTCTTTTCCCTGGCTCACATCGCCATTCTCGGCGGCGGCGTCTACGCCGTGTGCCGCTCGCTCGGATGCCTGCCGAGGCACGCCTTCCTGGCCGGCGCGGTGGCGCCGCTTTCGGACTGGATCTTCTTCTGGAGCTCGACCGACTGGATCCCGGCGCTGGTCAGCCTCGCGTGGCTCAGCTGGGCCTGGGCGCTGCTGATACTCAGCTGGAGACGGCGCACGTTTGCCCCGGCGGCGGCGCTGGCCGTCACCCTCACCCTGCTGTCGGGCTGGCCGTTCGCCGACTTCGCCCTGCTGGTTTCGGTCCTAGTCGCCGTTCGGGTGCTGTTTGTGGGCGGCAGTGGCGGACGGATGCGGCAGGCGGCCTGGCCCGCGCTGGCCATCCTCGCAGGAGGACTGCTAGCCATGCCGGCAATCCTGCCTCTGGAGATCTACGCCGCGTTCTCGGGTCGACCAGCCGTGGATGGCCGTTGGGGAACCGACCTGACCGGCCTGCTGGAATTCGGCATGCCGCTGGTCCAGGTGCGTTGGGGCAGTTTCGGCGCCCAGGACTTCGAGACCGTCCGCCAGCCCATCGTCTATGCCGCGTGGTTCGCCCCTCTGGCCCTGGCCGGCGCCAACTGGCGCAGACTGGCGGCCAACCGGAGGATGTGGATCGTCCTGGGATCGGCGCTGGCCTTCGGCGCCCTGTCGATGATCTCGCACATCGGCCTGCTGCGGTGGATGTTTCGCCTGCTCCCCTATTATCAGCTGGCGCTCATCGTCGCGGCCGCGCTCGCTCTCACCACGGCCGACCAGAAGGAAATGGCCTGGAAATTCGATGGCCTGGCCCTGGTCATCGCCGCCGAGACCTGGCTGGCGTTCACCTAGACGCGGTCACTCGCCCTGGCCTACCTCGGCTTAGCTTATGCCTTCGGCGCCCTGGCATGGATCTCTGCCCGCTTCGGTATCCGGCGCGACGCGCGCTGGACGGCCATGGCCCTCGCGGTCTCTGTATGCATCTTCACCCTGACCGCCTGGAGCCTGGCGCGCGAGGGTTGCCCCACCTATCCGCAGGCCTGGAAGCCTGTGGTCCGCGCGCCGGTTTCGATCTGGGCCGACGCGCGAGGCCCAGAGCGACTCCTCATCGTC
>DASXCH010000191.1:0-5446 GCA_036491275.1 Caulobacteraceae bacterium | reverse complement strand
AGGCGTGCTGCACTACATGATCCACTCCTACGACGACCCGATCCACGCGCCTCTGGGTCTGAGGGCCGCCCGCCGCTATGGCGCGGTGGCGCCGGACGCGCCGCACGCCCTGCATATGACCTCCCACATCTTCATCGCTCTGGGCATGTGGGACGAGGTGATCGCGGCCAATCAGAACGCCTGGCGCGTGGGCAACGCCCTGCGGGCGGCCCGCGGCCGGCCGCCGACCGCCTGCGGCCACGGCATCACCTGGCTCACCTACGGCTATCTCCAGGAAGGGCGTGACGCAGAAGCGGCGAGGATCGTCGCCGGTTGCCGCGTCGCCGCGGCCGCCGGGCTGACCGCCCCACGGCCCGCCGGCGCCGATCCCGACCGCAGCGCCGTCGGCTCATACGTCTTCATGCGTCTGCTTCAGACCGTCGAGACAGGCCGACGGGAGCCCGCGGAGACCCTGATCCTGCCGGCCGCCGGTTACGAGTGGCCAGCGTTCAATGACGCCTACGGCGAGGCGGTCGCGGCGCTGAAGGCGAACGACGGCGAGCGGCTGAAGGCGGCGGCGACGCGGCTGGCCGCCCTGGCGCCGTCCGTGCGGGCCGAACTGACCGCCGAGGGCAACGACAGGCGCGCCGATCGCGAGAGCATCGAAGTGATGGTGGGTGAGATGGCCGCCGCGGCCCAGATCCGCGCCGGCGATGTAGAGGCCGGCCTGGCGGCCTTGCGCAAGGCGGCGCAAAGCGAATCCGACATGCCGATGGAGTTTGGGCCGCCCGCCGTGGCCCTGCCTGCCTGGGAGTTGCTCGGCGAGGAACTGCTGCGCGCCGGCAAGCCGGCCGACGCCGCCGCCGCATTCCGCAATGCCCTGGCCCGGGCGCCGGGCCGCAGCCGCAGCCTCCAGGGTATGGCCAGAAGCGCGGACCTTGCGGGCGATGCTTCGGCCGCCGCTAAGGCGCGAACGGAACTGGCCCGCTATCCGCGTGGCGGCGAAGCCGGTCGGTAAATGCCTCCCTTGGTTATCCACGTCACGGCGAAGTTAGCCGCGAAAAGAGCCCGATGTCCCGCTACGGGCGCCCGGCCGAACTCGAAGCCTTCACGGCCTGGCCAGAAGCGCCGACCTTGAAGGCGATGCTCAGGGCCTACGAGGCTCCCAGGGGCACGAAGCGACGCAGGAATATGTCCTCCGGGCCGTCAATTTCGTCGATATGAGAACCGACCTTTGTGAATTGGAATCCGCGAATGAGGCCGAGGGAGGCGAGATTCTCAGGCGACACCGAGGCGACAAAGTTTCGAATGCCGAACTCGGTCGTCGCCCAGCCCATGATCGCCGCGAGGGCTTCTCGCGCGTAGCCTTGGCGGCGGTATGCCTCGAACACGGTGTAGCCCACCTCGACCGCGTCGCGACAGAACGGGTGCAGGTACTCGGGGTCGGGAGACGTGTGGAAGCCGATATGGCCGATCACGGTGTTCGCTTCGGCCAGGATCATGGCCCGAGGCGACCAGGCAACGTAGCCGCTGTCCGCCGCCAGTCTGTCCCGCGCCAGCGTCAGGATTGGATGGCGAAGGAGGTCGTCTGGGATATGGGCGCCGAGCCGCCGGCTGGCCTCTGGGACATCGCCTGACAAGGTGCGTCCACCGCCGGCAGCAGAGCCCGCAGGATCAGCCGGGGGGTCGTGATATCGGCCGGCAGAGCCGCGCGAAGATCGGGGTCAATCATCGGCGAAGCTTTGCCGGTCGTCCTCCGCCGGTCAATCCGGCCCGATGGTCCGCCGAATGTCGCCCTCGGGTGCTGCGGCGTCGGCCGGCCGGGAAGCGGACTCCGCGACGAGCGCGCGGGACGTTCCTCTTGCGCTCGGGCTATGCGCGTGTTCCTTCGAGGCTTGGCCGTCGGGGGACAGCATGCGCCAGGTTTTTCTCGTCTGCTTCTGTCTGTGCGTTGCGAACACGACCGGAGCCCAAACACCCGCACAGGCGCAGGTCGCGAAGGCCATCCAAGCCGGATTTGACGCCATGAACCGTGGTGACGCCAATGCTTTTACAAACGTCTACGACCGCAGCGCGATCATCGTCGACGACACGCCCCCCTATGTCTGGAGCGCCCCGAACGCATTGAAGGGATGGCAGGCGTCGGATGCGAAATGGGTGAAGGAGAATCGGGTTTCATCCGTGAACTGCTCATTGAGGAAGACGGTTCGCAACGAGGTGGTCGGCGACCGGGCCTATTTCATCGGCAACGGCAGTTGCACCGTGGTGATGAAAGGCGTCCGCAATCTCCAGGACGGAACGTGGACTTTTGTGATGGTGAAGAGGCCGCAAGGCTGGCGCGCGGCCATGGTGGCGTTCGCGGGAACTACCCTGGCGCCCCGCTGAGGCCCGGCCAACGTCGCCCCAGCTACACCTCTGACGCCAATCGCATTATGACGCGGCCATGGCGCTGCCGTTTCCGAATATCCGCCCCGACGTTTTCACCCTGCCGCAGATCCATCTCGGCGGCCTGGCGCTGGGCCCGTTTCCGCTGCGCTGGTATGCGCTCGCCTATATCGCCGGCATCATCCTCGGCTGGCGATACGCCGTCTCCCTGGTCAGGAACCTGCGGCTGTGGGGCGGCGAGGCGCCGGTGGCCAGCGAAGCGCAGATCGACGACCTCATCATCTGGCTGACGGTCGGCATCATCGTCGGCGGGCGCCTCGGCTATATCCTGTTCTACACCCTGCCGCTGGCCGAGGGGCGCGCGGCCCTGGCGGCCGATCCGCTGATGATCTTCAAGGTCTGGCAGGGTGGCATGAGCTTCCACGGTGGCATGATCGGCGTCGGCCTGGCGCTCGTCGGCTTCTCCCTGAGGTGGCGGCTCCCCCTGCTTGGGCTGGCGGACGTGGTCGCGCCGGCTGTGCCGATCGGACTGTTCTTCGGTCGCATCGCCAACTTCATAAACGGCGAGCTGTGGGGCCGGGCGACCAACCTGCCTTGGGGCATGATCTTCTGCTCGCCGAACATCGCCACCAATGCGGACGGCAGCTGCGTGGCCGGCGAAGTCGCGCGCCATCCCAGCCAGCTCTACGAGGCTGCGCTCGAAGGCGTCGTGCTCTTCCTCATCCTGCGCCTGGCCACTCACTGGGGCCGGTGGCTTACGCGTCGCGGGGCACTGACCGGCCTCTTTCTGCTGTTCTATGGCCTCTTCCGCATCAGCCTGGAGAACGTGCGCATGCCGGACGAGGGCCTGCGCAACCTGCCATTCGGCCTGACCGTGGGGATGATGCTGTCCGCGCCCATGGTCATCGCCGGCGCCTGGCTCGTCTGGCGCGGACACAAGAAGGCGGTCCGCGCGGGCGAGGCGGCTTGAGCCTCTCCCGACGTCTGATGCAACGCATCAACGCGGCCGGCCCGATTACCGTGGCCGAATACATGGACGCCTGCCTCCATGACCCGCGCGGCGGCTATTATTCCACCCGCCCGGCGCTCGGCGCGGCCGGCGATTTCATCACCGCCCCGCTGGTCTCGCAAATGTTCGGCGAATTGCTCGGCGCCTGGGCGGCGGAAGTCTGGCGGCGCCTGGGATCACCCCCGAAAGTCCAGCTCGTCGAACTGGGGCCCGGCGAAGGAACGATGATGTCGGATGTCCTCCGCGCCGCCGCCACCTGGCCGGGATTCAAGAACGCCATCGATCTGGTGCTTGTGGAGACCAGCGGCCCACTCAAGGCTCGCCAGGCCGAGCGGTTCAAGGCGCGCTGGATCGCTGGTCTCGACGAAATTGACGGAGGCGTCCCGGCGATCCTGCTGGCCAATGAATTCCTCGACTGCTTCACCATCCGGCAGGCGGTGCGGACGGACGCCGGCTGGCGCGAGCGCCGGGTGGGCATCGGGCCCGCAGGCGATCTCGAGTACGTCGTCGGGGAACCGCGACCCGAGATCGAGCGCGATGGCCGTCGAGGCGACATCTTCGAATGGTCGCCGGACCTCGCCGACCTGGGCGCCCGGATCGCCGAGATCAGCGTCCGCACCGGCGGGGCGGCCCTCTTCATCGACTATGCCGGCGATGGCCTCGGCGATACGCTGCAGGCCCTGCGCCGTCACCGAAAGGTCTCCCCCCTGGGCCATCCAGGACAGTCGGACCTCACCGCGCGCGTGGATTTTTCCGCCTTCCTGACCGCAGCGGCGGGCGCCCGGACTTTCGGTCCGGTAGGTCAGGCGACGTTCCTGCGGCGCCTGGGGCTCGAGGCCCGGGCCGCCGCCCTCGCCCGCGCCCATCCGAATCGGGCGGCGAAGATAGACCGGCAAGTGAGGCGACTGGTTTCAAGCGGCCAGATGGGCCAGCTTTTCCAGGTCGCGGCGATCACAGCGGGCCTTACGCCGCCGGGGTTCGAATGACCCCGGCCCTCGCCTCGCCCCTGCTGGCGGCCATGGCGGGCGTGCGGCATGGGTTCTTCACCCGCCAGGGCGGCGTCTCGACCGGCGTCTTTTCCAGCCTCAATGTCGGCGTCGGCTCCAGTGACGAGGCCACGGCCGTGGCCGAAAACAGGCGCCGCGCGGCGGCCGCGTTCGGCGTCGGCCCGGAGCGCCTGACCACCTGCTATCAGGTCCATTCCGCGCGCGTGGTCACCGCGGATCGTCCCTCCGGCGGGGGTCGTCCGCAGGCTGACGGCGTCGTCGCCGGCACGCCCGATCTCATGTGCGGGATCCTCGCCGCCGACTGCGCGCCGATCCTGCTGGCCGAGCCGCAGGCGCGCATCGTCGCCGCGGTTCACGCCGGCTGGCGCGGAGCCCTGGCGGGCGTCGTCGAGGCGGGGGTGGCGGCGATGGTCGCGAAGGGCGCGGCGCGCGAGCGGATCGTGGCGGCGGTCGGCCCCTGCATTGGCCCGGAAAGCTATGAAGTGGGCCTCGAGTTCGTGGCCGCCTTCGAGACAGAGGACATCGCTTTCACGGCCTTCTTCAAAGCCGGCGCGAGGGCCGAAAAACGGCTGTTCGACCTGCCGGGGTTCGTTCTCTCGAGGCTGGAGGCGGCTGGCGTCGGCGCGTCGGAATGGATCGGGACCGACACCTGCGCCGACGAGGCGCGGTTCTTCTCCAATCGCCGCGCCCTCCTCCGCGGGGAAGCCGACTACGGCCGGCTGCTGTCGGCGATCATGCTGGAGGGGTAGAAGCCTCGCCACAGGCCCCCCTCCCGGGTTGACTGCTTCGCGCCTCTGCTTCGCAGTCGCTGGTACTCCCCCGCTTCGCAAGGGGAGAGGGGGTTTACGCGGCCTGGTTGCCTAATCCCTCACCCTCCCATCCTCCTTCGCCAAGGCTTCGGAGGACGGGCCCCTCCCTCTCCCGTCGTGTTCGTACTGGACACATCGAAGACAGGTGTGCGGAGACATCGAGGACAGTCGCTCATGTTTTGATTCTGCGCACTTCAAATCTGTGGTTGTGGCTGGGCCTGTGGGGTTGTGGGCGAGGCCTCGGTGTCGTCCACAAG
>DASXCH010000190.1:0-9474 GCA_036491275.1 Caulobacteraceae bacterium | reverse complement strand
CTTGTGGACGACACCGAGGCCTCGCCCACAACCCCACAGGCCCAGCCACAACCACAGATTTGAAGTGCGCAGAATCAAAACATGAGCGACTGTCCTCGATGTCTCCGCACACCTGTCTTCGATGTGTCCAGTACGAACACGGCGGGAGAGGGAGGGCCCCGTCCTCCGAAGCGCACAGCGCGAAGGAGGATGGGTGGGTGAGGGGTTAGGGAAGGAAGACGCGTAAACCCTCACCCGGACGGGCTCTGGGCGAACGCGTCTCGACCTCTCCCTTAGGGAGAGGTGATCACCGCCCCAGCTTCAGGGCCTTCATCCGCCGCTTGTTGACATGGGCCTTGGGCGCCGGCGCCTCGATCGGCATCTCGCCCTTGAAGTAATAGCGCTGCCACGCCTCCTTGATGGTCGCCGGGTCGCGCTTGTAGAGGCGGGCGTTGAAGTCGTCGCGCCGGGCGCGCCAGGCCTCGTACTGGCCGTGCAGGTCCGGGTCGCTCACCAGGTCGTGCTGCACCAGCTCGAAGGTCTCCACCACCCGGTCCTGCACCAGGGTGACGAAGCAGAAAGGCTCGCCCTTGGAAAAGCGCACGGTCCCCGGGCGCGTGAAGATCCAGTTCATGGTGAAGGGGAAGGGCACCCAGTCTGTTTCCACCAGGCCCTGCAGGGGCTGCACCCCGTCCTTGACATGATTGGGCGCCCCGCCGGCCCACATCGACCAGCCATCCGGCGTGCGGAAGAGATAGCCGGGATGGAAGGTGATGACGCCATGCGAGAAATGGCTCTTCACGAAGTCGGCGAAGCCGGGGAAGGGATGGTCGGGCGCGAAGCTGATGTCGGTCTGTTCGATGCCGCCGTTCCATTCGGCGGTGAAGCCGACCGGACACAGGATCTCCCAGCCGGTGGAGTTGGCCATGGTCAGCGGCAGGCAGCGATAGGGATGGCGGTCGTAGAAGGCGTCCATCCACGCGCGCTGGGGGCGGCCGGGCACGATGTCCGGCGGCCGGGCCGACATGGGATAGCATTCCAGCTCCATGGCGTTCCCTTAGCGCCTGCGGTGGCGGCGTCCAAGATTGCGCCTTTGGGCGGGCAAGGTTGGGAGCCCCTGGGAGCCCCTGGGAGCCCCCTGAGAGCCGGAGAGCCTCGGAGCGCCGGCGTCCCGCCGGCAACCAACTCAGCCGCCGAAACACCGGCGGCGTGAGGAACATGGCCGCCATCCCGGCCATGGCGCGTCAGCGCCGGCCCAGGAGCTTCGCCGCTTCCTCCTTGCAGTCGTAGGGCAGACCAGGTTGGCCGCAGAAGTCGGCCCAGACGCCCGTCCGGCGCCAGTAATCCGGCAGGTGGAACTTGGCGGCCAGGGCGATGAATCGCCGGTCGCGCCGCAGGGCTTCGGTGGCGGGCTCGAACAGGAAATCCGGGCTGTCGGAGGCGGCGGGCGAATAGCGGGCGGCGACGGAATAGGCGTCATCGACAAAGCCCATGAGCGCTAGATTGCGGATCGCCCATTGGGGTGACACACCGCCGGTCGCCACGGCCTTTCTGCGAAGCGCCTGCAGGGCTGCGGCGTCACGCGTTTTCAGCGCGATCAGCAGCTCACGCCATTGTCCGATCACCTCGGCGGGTATCGAGGGGCTGGCGCGGGTTGGGGCGAGGAGGTCGAGGGCCTCGGCCCAGCGGTGCTGTGCAATCATGCTGTCGAGCTGCGCGACCCAGAGGATCCTGCCCCCGGGCCAAAGTTGGGCCAAATGGGCGAGTTGGGCATCCGCCTGCTGGGTCTGGCCCGACTTGATCAGGCCCACGGCGACCATGTTGGACCAGTCGATGCTCAGCGGATTGACGGCGGCGGCGCGCTCGTACAGCGTTGTCGCCTCGTTGAGGCGGCCGAGGTCGGTCATGACGTTGCCGAGAAAGCCGTTGGCGTGCGGCCACGCCGGATCGATGGCCAGGGCCTGGCGAAAGTAGCGCTCCCGCTGGGCGTAATCGGCGTGCGGCGCCAGCAGGCCCAAGGCCACGTAGGCGTCAGGGTCCCTGGCGTCCAGTTGAAGCGCCAGATGGGCCTCGTGATCGGCTTCCTGACGGAGGGGGCCCGATGTGGGGTCCTCTGGGCCGGGCGCCAGAAAGGCGAGATGCTTGGCGAGAACCGAATGGGCCGGCGCGAAATTTGGCGCGCGGCGGGCGACGTCCCGCATCGCGCCCAGCATCTCCAGGGCTGACTTCTCGTCGATCAGACCATGGTCGCTGACCTCCGCCAGGTCGCAGGCGTGCAGGAAGCCTTGCAGCACCGCCGGATCGGTGAGACCGCCGGTGGGCCGCAAAGCCTGGGCCGAACAGTTCAGCACCGCGACGGTCCGCGCCCCGACTTTGGCCTGAAGCGCTTCTGGCTGACCGCCAGGGCCGGAGATCTCGGCGCTCCATAAGGTCACGTGCTGCAACGGCTCTTCCAGATGCAAGCCGACGGTGAAGACATCGCCGTCGCCATGCACCGTTCCGTTGAACACCAGGCCAACGTTCAAGGCTTTCAGCCGCGCGGCCAGATCGGGTCCGCGCAGCGTTTCCGCGTCGGACCTGGAAAGGATCTGAAGCTGATCCTGGGCCAGCACGGTCTCGAGACTGTCGGACAGGGTGGCTGCGAAGTCCTGGAGCGCCGGCGAGCGACCGATCACCTCGAACGGCTGCACCGCGATGCGCTCGCTGCGCGGTGGCGCGAACAATTGTTGAGCGCCGAACCACAGGCCACCGGCCAGCAGCAGCCCCAGCGCCGTGGCGCCGATCAAAAAAGATCGTGATGGTCGGCCGCTCCGAACGCCAACAGCTCTTTCCGGCGGGCGTTGCGTCACGATGGGCAATTCGGAGAGGGTCGCAGCGGCGTCTCCGCCTTCCGGGCTCCCACCCACCAGGAATGCGACGCTCGCCAGCACCTTCGACCACTGCGGATCGGACGCATTGCCGTCCCAGTGGTCCAGGCGCGCTGTCTGGACCTGATTGAAAGGAAGCGGGATCGCACAGTCCCCGATGGAGGTCTGGACCAGCTTGTTCAGGTGTCGCGCCAGGTCGGCTTCGGCGCGAACCCACTGGGATTGGATGGCGTGCTCCGACCAGAGCACCACGACCGCCTTGGCGGCCCGCACCTCGATCTCGATGGATTGCGCGAAGGTGTGGTGCGGCAACAGCTTGCTGTCCCACCAGACGTCATAGCCGGCCGCCTTCAGCCCCGCGGCGACGCGGCTGGCGAAGGCCTCGCTCTCACGCGCATAGGAGACGAAGACGTCGGCCAAGCGCTCTGCCCCCGCTGATCATACCGAGAGACGCTGGGTAGCATCCTTTTGCTTCGGACTCATCAGGGCCAGGCGCCCAGAGACCCTCCAAAGCTCCGTCAATGATCGTCAATTCTTGCCTGGAGCCGCCCCCGGCGAGAGCCGGAGAGCCTCGGAGCGGCGGCGTCCCGCCGGCAACCAGCCTAGCCGACAAGACGCTGGCGATTGGAGAACAGGCCGCCCGCACCGGCGAGAGCCGGAGAGCCGGCGTCAACCAGGGCCCGCGAGCGCCGGAGGGCAGGCAAGCTGGGCCCGTCGGACTTCACTCCGGGCGCAGAAGTCGGGCCATACACCCGTGACCTGCCAGATGTGCAAGAGTCCGCGCCTGGCCGCCAACTTCATGAAACGCGGGTCCTCCCGGAACCGCGTCAGACCGGCGTGGAACAGCTGTTCGTCGTTGTCCTCATCCACGTCGCCGGTCGCGCCGAGGGCCAGGCGATAGGCGGCGTCCGTCTGGCCGAGGGTGGCGATTTTGAGCGCTGCGGGCAGCGGGTCCCGACGTGGGTCGGCAGAAGATGCGGCCAGCAGCCGGGTCACCGCCGCGGTGGTGTTCTTCGCAGTCGGATCGCGGCGCAGCCGCAACCATCGGCGATCCTCCTCCGCTTCCTTGGCGTCGCGCAGGCCGGGGCGATCAGGGGCGTCCAGCATCGCCTCGGCCCGCTTCGGATCACCGACCCACAGCTCGACGGAAAACGCCCATTGCCAGATCAGGGAACTTCGCGGCCAGAGCTGCAACGCCCTGTCGATCATCGGCTCGGCCTCGTCCAGCTGACCGTCGAAGGCCAGCGCCCCGAACAGGGTGGCGGTCTTCACGGGATTCAGCGGATCGGCGGCCATCGACCGCCGATAGTAGGTGATGGCTTCGCCGGACCGGCCGACGCGCGCCAATTCCGTGGCCATGGCGTTGTTGAGTTCGGACCCGTCGGGTTCGACCCTCAGTCCGTCCGCGATCACCTCGACTCGCCGCCGCCAGTTGGCGATTCCCGGCATCACCTGGGCCAGGGCGTAGTAGGCGAGGCCCGTCCGGGGATCCAGCGCCAGCGCACGCCGGGCGTTCGCGGCCGCTTCGCGATAGGCGGCGGCTTTCCGCGCCGGGTCGAAGGGGGCGGCGGTGAAGGCCTCGGTCGTCGCCACATCGGCCCAGGCGCGCGCAAAGCCAGGCTCCAGAACCGTGACCTGCCGCAGCGGCAGAAGCGCTTCGTCGAGCCTGAACTGCTCGATGAGGTCGCAAGCCTTCAGATACAGCCGATTGGCTTCGTCGCTGATCTGTGCGGCGCCGCCATGCCGCGTGCTGAGCGCACAATTGATCACCGAGTCGGCCTTGGTGGCGATCTGCTCGCGTACGACATCGGGATGACCAGGGTCGCCCGCGAAGTCATTGGCCCACAGCACCGCGCCGCCGCGCGCGTTGGCCAGTTCCACATGCGCCTGCAGACGGTCGCCAAGCGTGGCGACGTCGCCCGAAACGATGAGATCGGCATCGGCCGCGCGCACGCCAGGCTCGCCGACCTGATCGATGACGATCCCGGCCGGGTTGGCCACCAGGGCGTGGGTCAGGTCGCCCGAAAGGCCCAGGCTGACGGCCTGGGCGGCCGCATCCCCCGCGGCCGCCCGCAGCGGCTCCACAGCCAGAACCCGATGCGGCGCGCCTGGCCGCAGCCACCATGCCGCCGCCAGGCCGGCGCACAGCACCAGGACGGCCATGCCCGCCAGCCAGCGGACTCGGCTTCGCTGGGCCGGCCGGGGCGCGATGCTGACCGGGTCGGGTCCGCCCGCCAAGCCCCGGTCCTCATGGGCGGGATCATCCAGGAACTGGGCGAGGCTGCCGTCCAAGGTCCGGCCACTGCCCTGCGCCCGTCGTGCGGCCGCGCTCACCGCCTCGACAAGCTCCGACTGCTTCTCCTGGCGAACGCCGGCCAGCCAGGCGTCGATCGCCGGCGAAATTCCATCCAGGTCGGCGAGCAGCGGCGGCAGGTTCGGCCCGAGAGCCCCAAGGGCCAACGCCAGGGCGCCGAGGTCATCGCCGCGGGCAGCCGCGATCAGCCTGTCGAGATCGCTCCCCAGAACCGCCGGATTGGCCCGCATCGTCGTCCGGCTGGCGAAGATCAGCGGCCGCTGGCCCGAGGTCAGCGCCCGCGCCTCGTAAAGCGCCTGCCTGAGGCTGGCGCGTCCCTGTTCGACCTCGCGGTCCTTCCACGCAAATTCAATCAGCACGCTGCGCGGCAGGGCCTCACCACGGGCCAGCAGGATCCGGGCCAGCAAGGCGCGCGTCTTGCGCAGGGGCGGCGCCACACTGCGCCCTTGCGCGTCCTCCAGGGCGAAGGCGCCGAAGAAGCGAGCCTGGAACGTCACCAGGTTCAGTCCGCCCGACCGTGGTCAATTCGAAGAATACGCCCAGCCCCTGTGTGCAATTGACGGTCCTTGACGGCCAATTGACGACAGATATCCGCCGAACTCCAGCAGGTTTGTCTCGATCGCAGGTCAGATGGCGCCTTGACCCCAACCGGGCGTACTCGCGCCGGGGCCTTCGACCGTCGATAGAACAAGCTCGGGGGCTAAACCATGCTGACGAAATCCTTCCTTCTGATCGCCGCCGGCGCAGGGGCCGTCTCTCTGGCGGGAGCGGCCGCGGCCCAGCCCGCCTCGAGCTGGGACGGCCCCTATGTCGGCGTCCTCGCCGGCGCCCAGTTCGGCGACGCCGGCTTCGCCTTGCCCGGCGACACCGGTGACGTGTTGCAGAGCGACCACGCCAGCAAGACCGTCTTCACCTGGGGCGGCATGGTCGGGTTCAACATCACCACCGGCGGCGTGCTGCTGGGTCTGGAGGGCGACCTCATGGACGCCAACAGCAAGAAGACCGTTGTCGCCTGCACCACTCCGGACGGCTGTTTCACCACGACCCACGACTCCTTCACCACCTTCAACAACCTGAAGCAGACCCTGAACGGGCGGGTGCGGGCGCGGGTCGGCATCGCCAGGGGCGACAACCTCTTCTATGTCGCGGGCGGCTACAGCATCGCCAAGACCCGGCTCAACCTGGTCGGCGACTGCTTTAATCCGGGCGATCCCACCGTCCCGCTCGTCTTCACCTTCAGCCGGGCCAGGACGCTCTCTGGCTTCAATATCGGCGCGGGCGTCGAGCACGCCATCGGCAGACACCTGCGAATCCGCGCCGAGTACATCTACGACGGCTATGGAAACCAGACCTACGCCGGCGACGGCACGGGGGAATGGAACGACCGGCTGATTTCGGTGCATGACTCCAATCTGCTGCTTGGGGTGAGCTACCGGTTCTGAACCCCGGCGCCGTCTCTCTTGATCAACCGGTCCTCCTCCACTAACCCCGGTCGGCCACGCCAATAGGGTGTCGTCCGGGGATGGATCTCGATGACCGCATGCCGGGCCGAGCTCTTCGCCTTCCTGGATGCGCACGGGATCGCCCACGCCACGCTGGAGCATCCGCCGGTGTTCCGCGTCGGCGAGGGCTCGGCGGCGATCGAGGCCCTGCCCGGCGGCCACACCAAGAACCTGTTCCTGGAGGACGCCAAAGGCGCCCTCTGGCTCATCTCCGCCCTGCAGGAGACGCGCATCGACCTGAAGGCGCTACCGGCCGCCATCGGCTCGGGCCGCCTCTCGTTCGGCAAACCGGAAAGGCTCGCCGAGGCCCTCGGTGTGAATCCGGGCTCGGTCACCGCCCTCGCCCTGATCAACGACCCCGTGCATCGCGTGCGCTTCGTGCTCGATGCGGCGCTCGGGCGGGCGGACCCGGTGAACTTCCACCCGCTGGAGAACAACGCCACCACGGCGGTCAGCCAGGCCGGCTTCCGCGTCTTCCTCGCCGCCCTCGCCGTCACCCCGATCGAAGTGGATTTTGAGAAGCTGGGAAACGCCTAGCGCCGACCCTCTCCTCCCCGGAGGGGGACCGCGTAGCGGTGGAGGGGTCATAGCCGGCTGCCGTTGACCCCCCCCCGGCCGGAGTTTACTCGGGCCGGCCTGCGGCCGGACTCGGGGGCCCTACTCCCCCTGAGGGAGGAGAGAGTCGCTCCCGACAAGGCGCTTGCGCCGGGGAGGGCCATCTAGGGCGCTCGGCGCCTGGCTTCCGGCCAGGGGCGCCGCGCCCGTGGGACGTTGCACCCTTCTCCCCGGGCGACCATGTTAGGACCGCCGAACCTCCACCGAACGTCCGCGGATGAAAGCATGGCCCTGATCGGAGAAACCGCCGCCGGCGCACCCCCCGGCGACCTCATCAAGGAAGGCACGGACGCCGGCTTCGTCTCCGACGTCATCGAGGCTTCGAAAGTCACCCCGGTCATCGTCGATTTCTGGGCGACCTGGTGCGGGCCGTGCAAGCAGCTGACGCCGCTCCTGGAAAAGGCGGTCAAGGCCGCCGGCGGCGCCGTCCGGATGGTCAAGATCGACATCGACAAGCATCCGACCTTCGCCGGCCAGCTGCGCGTGCAGTCGATCCCCACCGTCTACGCCTTCGATGGCGGCCGCCCGATCGACGCCTTCACCGGCGCCCTGCCGGAAAGCCAGATCAAGGCCTTCGTCGAGCGCCTGATCAAGGCGCCGGTGGTCTCCGAGACCGACGAGCTCGTCGCCATGGGCCGCGAGTCGCTGGAGCACGGCGACACCGCCGGCGCCGCCCAGGCCTTCGCCGCCGCCCTGCAATCTGCCCCCGACAACCTCGACGCCATCGGCGGCCTCGCCCGCTGCTACCTCGCCGGCGGTGACACCGAGCGCGCGGCCGAGGTGGCGGCCATGGCTCCGGAAGGCGCCAGGAACGCCGACCTGGAAAGCGTGCGCGCGGCCCTCGCTCTGGCCAAGGCGGGCCCGTCCGACACCGCCGCGGCGGAGAAAAAGCTGGCCGCCAATCCCGACGATCATGCGGCCCGGTCGGAGCTGGCCGCGGCCCTGGCCGCCAAGGGCCAGTTCGGCCCGGCCGCCGACGCCCTGCTGGAGATCGTGGCGCGCGACCGCGACTGGAACGAAGGCGCCGCCCGCGCCCAGCTGCTGAAGGTGTTCGAGGCCGCCGGCCAGACGTCCGACGTGACCAAACAGGGGCGGCGGCGGCTGTCGTCGATCCTGTTTTCTTGAGGAAGCCAAATCCCGACTGAGCCGTTTTCTTGATTTCCTGAATTAGCCGGGGCTTCGGGGGCCGGAGCGAAGCGGTGGCGACCTACCGTCGAACGATCGATCTACCCGAGGTGATCCCCGTCTTTCCCCTGGACGGCGTCCTGCTGTTGCCGGGCGGCGTCCTGCCGCTGCGCATCTTCGAGCCGCGCTATCTCAACATGGTCGACGACGCCATGTCCGGCGGCCGGGTGATCGGCATGCTCCAGACCGCGCCCGGCGGAACGCGCATGAATCCGGCCCTCGCCGCCATCGGCTGCGCCGGCCGCATCACCAGCTATTCCGAGACCGGCGACGGCATCTACATGATCGCGCTGACCGGCCTCATCCGCTTCGAGACCGGCGAGGAACTCCCGCGGCTCACGCCCTATCGCCAGGTGCGGCCGTCCTACGCGCGCTTCGAGCATGACCTGGCCGAGGACGAAGCCGAGGAGTTCGACCGCAGCGCCTTCCTCGGCCTGCTGCGCCGCTACCTCGATGGCAAGGGCCTTTCCATCGAGTGGGAGGCGGTGGCCGCCGCGCCCGGCCCGGCCCTCATTTCCAGCCTCTCCATGGCCCTTCCCTTCGACCCGGCCGAGAAGCAGGCCCTTCTGGAGGCGGACGACCCGGACGCGCGGCGCGCGACCCTGGAGGCCCTGCTGGCCATCGACGCGGCGCTCAGCGAAACCTCCGGCGACGAGGAGGGTGACGCATCGCCCACGATCCAGTAGGCGTGGCAGCGATCATGAGCGCGCACCCCGAGATCGATCCGAAGCTGCTGGAGATCCTGGTCTGCCCGGTGACCCATGGGCGACTTGAGTACGACCGCGAGCGCCAGGAGCTGATCAGCATGAGCGCGCGCCTGGCCTATCCCATCCGCGACGGCGTGCCGATCATGCTGCCCGAAGAGGCCCGCGGCCTGGACGAGCCGGAGGAGCCGAACACCTCTCGCTGAGGGAGCGGCTGGAGCTTGTCACCTCTCCCTGAGGGAGAGGAAGTTTCCCGCTACAGCCCCTCACCCCTCAGCAGCCGCGGGAGGTCCCCCAGCGCGCCGCCG
>DASXCH010000189.1:0-1722 GCA_036491275.1 Caulobacteraceae bacterium | reverse complement strand
GGGGACATGCCGAACGTGGCGGCCAGGTCGCGGCCCGGCACGATCACCGGCGGCTGGCTGACGATCCGGTACTGCCCGTCGACCAGTTCGGCCAGCTTGGACAGCGCCTGCAGGCTGTCGCGGGTGTGCGCCTTCGCGAGGCTCTTCTCCGCCCGCCGGGCCGCCTCCTTCGCCTCCTTCGCGGCCTTCGCCTGCCTGGGGCCCTTCTGGTCTTTCTTGGCCGCCTTGGCCTTCTTGTCCTTCTCCTTCTTCACGGCGGCCGAGGTCTCGGCCGCAAGGGCATCCTGGATGACCGTCCTGAACCGGTCCTCGTCGAAGTGCGCGTACCAGATGTCCATCGTGGGCATCCTCGCGAAATCCGCCATCGCCTCCCGATAAGCCGTCACCGAGGCCATCGCCGCGGCGCGGGCGTCCGCCTTGGCGAACCCGTTGTTCCGGCCGGCGATCAGGAAGCTCGCCGCCATCCGCTTCACGTCGAACTCGAACGGTCCCGGCAGGGTCTCGTCGAAGTCGTTCAGGTCGAACACCAGGCGCCGTTCCGGCGAGGCGAACATGCCGAAGTTCGACAGGTGGGCGTCGCCGCACAGCTGGGTGCGGAGGCCGGCCGCCGGCGTGTCTTTCAGGTCCGCTGCCATGATCTTGGCCGCGCCACGGTAGAAGGTGAACGGCGAGACCATCATCCGGCCATGCCGGACCGGCACCAGGTCCGGTTCCCGGGTCCGGTCCTGCTGCTCGAGCAGCCCGACCGGATCGGGGCGGTCCGCGGCCGGGCTCCAACCGGCGTGGCTGGACGGGGGCGTGCGGTCCCGGGCCGTTCGGCCCTGGTCCAGGCGCTCATCGAGGCTCGGGCGGCTGATTCGCCTGATTCTTGGCGCGGCTGCTTTCGGCGCGGCTGCTTTTACGGCCATCTGATCCACCCCTCGCTGTTACGGCTGGCTGACCTCGGCGGCCAGCTCGGCGTCGGCCACCGCGACGGCGATGCCGAGGGCGCGCAGGATGTGCCCGCCGGCCGACATCACCCGGGGAGCGCCTACCACCGGGGCTACGGCGATCATGACCCCCTGGATCTCATCGGCGGTCATGCCGCTTTCCTCGATGGCGGCGGCGTTCACGAAGTAGGAGATGGCGGGCGCGTCCATCGCGATCAGGGCGGCCAGCCGGGCGAGCATGTAGTCACGCGGCGAAAGGAAATTGTGATCGACCGAGGCGGCGGTCATGTCGGTGAGCGTGTCCAGGACGGGCGATTCGGAACTCATGAATCCTCCGGTGATCGGTGCGGCATCCGCGATCCGGCCCGCAGATGGTGATACTCACAATTTCAGCACCGCCCTGACCTGGGGGCATCACCCTTGACGGGGTGAGCTCCGGTGGATCAGCCTGCGATCTGGGCCGCCGGCCCCACCGTCGAGACCGGCGTCACCCTCGAATGGGCGATTACGAAGACACCGACGGCGCGGCAGACTCGACGTAATCGACGTGAGCATGGTGGCGCCTCCACCGAGGCGATGACTGGTCCTCTTCACCCATCAGGGGTGATGACGAGGCCTCGGCTTGGCGGGCACACTCGGCAGTCGTTGAGCAGCACAGCTGCCGGGATGTGGAGCCGATGTTCAAACTGGCGCGCGGGCTGAGCCCTTCGTCCTACCGGCGGGAGTGGCTGGCCAAGGACGTCGTCGCCGGGATCGTGCTCAGCACGCTGCTGGTGCCGCAGGGCATGGCGTA
>DASXCH010000188.1:0-3634 GCA_036491275.1 Caulobacteraceae bacterium | reverse complement strand
GGCGCCTGGCATTTCCAGAGGGCCCGCAATGTCGTGGTGGCTGGCTACGCCATCGAAACCCCCAGGTTGCTGCTCAATTCGGCCAGCAGCCTTTATCCGGACGGACTCGCCAACTCTTCGGGCCTGGTCGGCAAGAACCTGATGGTGCAGTCCAACCAGGCAGTCTGGGGCGTCATGGATGAGGAAATCCGCTCCTACAAAGGCCCCCCGTCGCTCTCGATCACCGAGCATTGGAACTACGAGGACAAGGGCAAGGATTTCTTCGGTGGTTATTGCTACATGAGCCAGGGCGTCCTGCCGGTCACCTGGGCCGGCATCCAGTCGGGCGCACGAGGCCTTTGGGGTCACGCGCTCCTCAATGAGATGGAACGGTACAACCACCAGGTCGGATTGAAAATGGTCGGCGAATGCCTGCCGCAGGAGCGCAACCGGGTGACCTTGGCTGACGAGACCGATCAATATGGTCTGCGCATTCCTCGGGTGACCTACGCCTACAGCGACAACGACAAGCGCATGATCGAGCATGCGCTCGGCTTCATGCGCCAGAATCTGGTTGCGGGGGGCGCCAAGGAAATCTTCGACGAGACCGACGACACCTGCCATTTGGGCGGCACAGCCCGGATGGGAGATAGCTCGCGCGATAGCGTCGTCAACGCTGATTGTCGCTCCTGGGATATTCCCAACTTGTGGATCTGCGACGGCTCGGTGTTCCCAACGGTCGGAGGCGTAAACCCGTCGCTGACCATCCAGGCCCTCGCCTGTCGGACGGCCGACCGGATCCAGGCGATGGCGGGCCGGGGCGAACTCTAACGGCGAGCACGGCCGACGCCAAAGCCCAAGGCCAGGAAAGCCAAAGCGCCAGCCGCCACGACGCCGAGCCGCATCAACGGTGCGGGAACGAGAACCGCATGGGATTCAGCCTCCCCGCTGAACGAGCCACGCGTACGGTGCAGATAGGTCACTGGCTCATCGAGATTATCGCGCCGATCAGGCTGTACGGGCGTGTCCGTCTGCTGTCCCGCGACGGCTTTGCGGGCGAGATAGCGATCGAGGAACCCAGGCCAGACGGTGTTGGCGATGATGGTCTCCAGCGTCGGAAACCCCAGCCAGTATTCCCGCCACCGCCCCCCGGCCGCCTTGAACACCGCGTCCGCCACCAACTCCGGCTCGATCGGCCGGCCCATCGGCCGGGGCTGATGGCTCATGTGGACGCGCGCCCAGTCGAACTGCGGGGTGTTCACCGCCGGCAAATCTACCATGCAGATGGATACCCCCGACCCTTCGTGGAGTAGCTCAGTGCGCACCGAATCGGTGAAACCCCGGATCGCATGCTTCGCGCCGCAATAGGCGGACTGGAGCGGAATGCCCCGGTAAGCGAGCGCCGAGCCCATCTGGATGATCCGGCCCCGCCCGCGTGGGCGCATCGACCTGAGCGCCGCCATCGTGCCATGCACGAACCCCAGATAGGTCACCTCGGTCACCCTGCGAAATTCCGCGGGGGTCATTTCCACGACTGGCGAGAACACCGTCTCCATGGCGTCGTTTATCCAAATGTCGACCTCGCCAAGCTCGACCTGGAGACGTTGGGCGGCCCCGAAAAGTGCGGCGTCATCGGCGACGTCGACCGCCTCGATCGCCACAGCGGTCGCGCCTGCGGTCCGCAACTCTTGCTGCACGTCCTCAAGGGCTGCCGCGTCGCGCGCGATCAGGCCAACACGGTCTCCGGATGATGCGAAACGATGCGCGATGGCGCGGCCGATCCCTGCGGAAGCGCCGGTGACGATGATAACGCGACTGTCGGCCTTGATTGACTGCATGGAAGACTCCTCGACCTGAGCTAAGCCCGCGCTGGGCCGCCGGGTTCCTCAAGGGTTTGGCTTCCAGCCGTTGAGTCGCCCCCTGCGCGGGCGAGATTCAGGGCCGTGTTCACCAGAGCCAGGTGGGACAGCGCCTGCGGGAAGTTGCCGGCCAGCTCCCCTGCGCCGACGTCGAACTCCTCCGAGAGCAGTCCAAGATCGTTGCGGATCGCAAGGATCCGCTTGAACACGGCCTCAGCTTCGGCGCGCTGGCCGATCAGCAGCAGGGCGTCGGCGTACCAGAAGCTGCACGCCAGAAAGGCCGATTGACCCTTCGGCAAGCCGTCATCGGTGACGCTGTCGTCGTATCGGAAAACGAAGCCGTCGCGACTGAGCGCGCCCTCGATTGCCTCGATGGTGCCTCGAATGCGCGGATCATCTGATGGCAAGAATCCGATCTGCGGCAAGAGGAGCAGACTGGCGTCGAGCTCGTGAGCGTCAAACTCGCGCACGAAGCTGTTTCTGGCGGCGTCAAAGCCGCGTTGACAGATTTCGGCATGGATCTCAGCCCGTAGACGCGTCCACCTCGCAATTGGCGCGTCCATGCCGGTGGCTTCAGCCCGGCGGATCATCCGATCCAGGCTCACCCAGATCATGGCCTGGGAATGGGTGAATCTCTTTGCTTGGTTCCGCGTCTCCCAGATGCCGTCGTCCGGCTCTTGCCAGATCGACTCCAGATGGACCACCAGCGCCGCCGCCATGCGCCAGGCCTCTTCGCTGGTTGGCAGGCCATGGGCGTGCGCTTGGTGCAAGACGTCGATGACTTCTCCGTAGACGTCGAACTGGCGCTGCCGGAATGCGTCGTTGCCGAACCGCACCGGGGTCGAGCCCTCAAATCCACTCAGCCAGCCCGCTTCCCATTCGGTGAGGCGAGCTTCACCGCCCAGGCCATAGACCGGCTGGATACAGGCGGGATCACCGGCGACGGCCCGCAGAAGCCAGTCGCGCCAGGCTTCGGCTTCTTCCGTATACCCCGCTTGCAGGAAGGCCAGCAGGGTGAAGGTCGCGTCGCGCAGCCAGCAGAATCGGTAGTCCCAATTGCGCGCGCCGCCCCGCCGTTCCGGAAGTGAGCTGGTGGGCGCAGCGACGATGGCGCCGCTCGGTCGAAAGGTGAGCGCCTTCATCACGATCAAAGATCGAATGACCGCTTCGCGCCAAGGCCCCTGATAGGTGCAGCGGGCGGTCCACTCGGCCCAGAAGCGGCGCGTATCTTCCAGGGCTCGCGAAGCGTCGACCGCGCGCGGGCGCTCGCCGTGAGACACGAAGTAGGTCAGGACAAACGTCTTCTGCTCGCCGGCCACCACCATAAACTCGGCGGAGCAGTCCCCATCATCGTGGCAATCGACAGCAACGTCGGTTGTGAGCCTCACGCCATGGGGGCCTGAGATCGCGATGGCAGTGCCGTCAGTTTCGCGACGCCAAAGCGGCCATAGCCGACCAAAATCGAACCGCAGCCGAAGCTCGCTCTTCAAGCGAATGCTGCCGCGCTCGCCGATCACCATCCGGACGATGTCGGAAGCCTCTCCTCTCACTGGCATGAAATCGATCACCCGCGCCGAGCCGCTTGAGGTTTCGATCGTTGTTTCCAAAATCAGGGAGTCGCCATCGTAGCGGCGTGTGATCCGGGCCTCTTGGTCGGCGCTGCAAACCTGCCAGTGGCCGTTGCGCTCGTCGCCCAGCATGGCCGCGAAGCAGGCTTCGGAATCAAAGCGCGGCCAGCAGAGCCATTCGATGGACCCATCGCGGCGAACCAGCGCGGCAGTCTCGCAATCGCCGAT
>DASXCH010000187.1:0-2986 GCA_036491275.1 Caulobacteraceae bacterium | reverse complement strand
ATCTGATCGAACGTCTCAATCCCCACTGGGAGGACCTCTTCAAAAAGTTGCTGTAGCGCCGGCCATGCGTGGCCATGCTCTGGCATGGCCAACCCACGTTCCGCGTTCATGGGTGGCCGGGACAAGCCCGGCCATGACGTGGGGGTTGGGGGTTGGCGGAGGGTTTACCCGCCCAACAACCGGGCGGCGGTGGGGGCGAAGTAGGTGATGACGCCGGCCGCGCCGGCGCGCTTGAAGGCGGTCAGGCTCTCGAGGATCGCCCGCTCCTCATCCAGCGCCCCGGCCGCCGCGGCGGCGCGGATCATGGCGTACTCGCCGCTCACCTGGAAGGCGAAGGTCGGCATGGCGAAGGCCTCGACCACCCGGCGGAGGATGTCGAGATAGGGCATGCCCGGTTTGACCATGACCATGTCGGCCCCCTCGGCGAGGTCCTGGGCGACTTCGCGCAGGGCCTCGTCGCCGTTGGCCGGATCCATCTGGTAGGTGGCCTTGTCGGGCGGCGCGCCGCCGGCGCCGAGCCTGGCCGAGCCGATGGCCTCGCGGTAGGGCCCGTAGAAGGCCGAGGCGTATTTGGCGGCGTAGGACATTATCAGGGTGTCGACGAGCCCGTCGCCCTCCAGGGCCGCGCGCAGGGCGGCGACGCGGCCATCCATCATGTCGGAGGGGGCGAGGATGTCGCAGCCGGCGTGGGCCTGCATCAGGCCCTGCTCGACCAGGCGCTCGACGGTGGCGTCGTTGGCGATCCGCCCGTTCTCGATGACGCCGTCGTGGCCATGGTCGGTGAAGGGATCCAGCGCCACGTCGCACATCACGCCCACCTCCGGGGCGGCGTCCTTCATCGCCTTGACGGCGCGGGCGATCAGCCCTTCCGGATCGGCGGCGGCCGAGCCCATGGAGTCCTTGCGGGCGCCGTCGATGTGCGGAAAGACCGCGATCGCCGGGATGCCCAGCTCGCGCGCCTCGCGCGCCGCCTTGGCGACGCCGACGATGCTGAGGCGCTCGACGCCCGGCATGGCGGCGACGGGCGCGTTCTTGCCCCCGTCGTGGACGACGAGCGACCAGATGAGGTCGGCCGGCGTCAGGGTGGTTTCGCGCACCAGCCGCCGGACCCAGTCGGCCTGGCGCAGGCGGCGAAGGCGCAGGGCCGGGTAGGGGGCGGGAGTCATGAGCGGCGGCTTAGGCTTTTGGGCGGTCGCCAGGCAAGGAAGTTCCACGGGCCCAGCTCGCTGCGCCCTTCGGCCGCTCGCGGGCCCTGGTTGACGCCGCTCGCACGGGCGCTCGCGGCGGAGCGCCGGCGCTCCGAGTGAAAACTTAGACGCCGGCGGGACAGCGGCGCTCCGAGCCGACCCGGCGCGGCCGGCGGTCCGGTCCCCCTGACTTGGCCTTGGGAAGGGTCTATGAAAACGACGAACCTTGGAGGAGGCGAGAGATGAAGAGAGAGACCCTAAGTCGGCTCATGAGCGTGGGTTTCGCCGCATTGGCCGCCGTCTCCGTGGCGGGCGCCGCGAGCGCTCAGGACGTCCTGCAGTTCTATCCGAGCTACATCGCCGCCGCGGTCGACAATCCCGCCCGGCCGGCGGCCGACAAGGCGCGCGACGAGGCCCGCAAGCCCGCCGCCCTGCTCGAGTTCGCCCATGTCCGGCCCGGCCAGACGGTGGTCGATTTCATGCCGGGCAGCGGCTACTTCACCCGCCTCTTCGCCAAGGCGGTGGGGCCAAGCGGGCACGTCTACGCCTTCGTGCCGACCGAGGTCGCCAGCCACGTCAAAGGGGGGTTGCCGGCCAACGGAACGACCGACGCGGCGATGCCCAACGTCACCTATCTGGTGGCGCCGGTGATGAAGTTCGGGACCCCTGTGCCGGTCGACATGGTGTGGACCAGCCAGAACTACCACGACCTGCACGATCCCTTCATGGGGCCGGCCGACATGGCCAAGTTCGACGCCGAGGTCTTTCAGGCCCTCAAGCCCGGCGGTCTCTTCGTCGTCGAAGACCACGCCGCCGCGCCCGGTTCGGGTGTTTCGGCGACCAACACCCTGCACCGGATCGATCCGGCGGTGGTCAAGCACGAGGTGATGGGCGCGGGGTTCGTCTTCGACGGCGAAAGCAAGGTGCTGCGCAACCCGGCCGACAATCACACGCTAAAGGTGTTTGATCCGTCGATCCGGGGGCATACGGATCAGTTCGTCTATAAGTTCGTGAAGCCGTGAGCACTCCATGAAAAAGTTCGCTTTTATCGGCCTCGGCAACATGGGGGCCGGGATGGCGGCCAACCTCGCCAAGTCCGGGGCCGAGGTGGCGGCGTTCGATCTCTCGGCGCCCGCGCGGGACAAGGCGGCCCAGGCCGGCTGCCGCGTCGCCGCCTCCACCGCGGAGGCGGTGCGCGGGGCCGAGGCGGTGATCACCATGCTGCCGGCCGGCGAGCACGTGCGCAGCGTCTATCACGAGGACGTCGCGCCCAACGCCGCCAAGGGCGCGCTCTTGATCGACTGCTCGACCATCGACGTGGCCAGCGCGCGGGTGGTGGCCGAGGGCCTGACGCAGCTTGGATTCCGCTTTGCCGACGCCCCGGTCTCCGGCGGCGTGGCGGCGGCGGAGGCCGGGGCGCTGACCTTCATGGTCGGCTGCGCCGATGACGACTTCGCCGATGTCGAGGACGCGCTGACCTCGATGGCCAAGACGATCATCCACGCCGGCGGGGCGGGGGCCGGGCAGTCGGCCAAGATCTGCAACAACATGCTGCTCGGGATCTCGATGCTGGGGGTGGCCGAGGCCTTCGCCCTGGCCGAGAAGCTGGGACTGGCGCCCGAACGCTTCTTCGAGATCGCCAGCGTCTCGTCCGGCCAGTGCTGGAGCCTGACGAGCTATTGCCCGTGGCCGGGGCCGGTGCCGGCGGCGCCGTCGAACCGCGGCTATGCCGGCGGGTTCCTCACCAGCCTGATGCTGAAGGATTTGAAGCTCGCCCAGGCGGCGGCGGCCGACGCCGG
>DASXCH010000186.1:0-21100 GCA_036491275.1 Caulobacteraceae bacterium | reverse complement strand
GTGGCCATGCCCGGCATGGCCAGGTTTCGGCGCTTCAACCGCAGCTGGAACGCTCTGCATGGACGCGCTCGCGCGCGTCCACCCGCCATCCAGTGTGCATGGATGGCCGGGACTGACGCCCGGCCATGACGTTCCTGGTTTAGGTGGGCCATATGCGATAGCCCTGCCTCGGGGGGAGTACGGCCGACTGCGAAGCAGAGGCGCGAAGCAGCCAACCCGGGAGGGGCGGTCAACGTCTGGCAATTCCAGCTGACCTCATCCCGGGACGACACACCTGGACCGCCTGGTCATGGGCTCATTTCGCCGCCGGGAACGCCCACGCGCGCGCGGCGTTCGCTGGAGTCGGGCGGAGTGGGGAGCACTTCCCCCCTCCCGGCTCCGCGAGCGCGCCCGGTCCTCCCTGGCGCGTCGACTGGCCTCCGGCGGAAACGTTGGGGCCTTTTGCCCGCCATACCGGCAAGCCCGCCTGGACGATCGCACGGCGACAGGATCCCCGGACACAACCGACCAGCCCCCAAAAATCGAATATCGGATCGAATATCGTGGAAAGTTCTGCAACCCGCATGAGCCTGCAAGTCGAAGTGATCCGGTTCGGCTTGCGCCTGTTCATCCGCAACGCCCGTGCGAGCGTTCCGATCGCCCAGCGCCGGGCCAGGATGGAAGCCTATGCGCGCCGGGTGCCTCGGCCGCCCGCGGGGACCGTGATCGTCCAGAAGGCGCTCGGGTCCGTGCCCGCGGAGCGCCTCACGCGGCCACTCTCCAATCCGGACCGCGTCGTGTTTTTCCTGCATGGCGGCGGCTATATCACCGGTGGGCCCAGGCTCTACCGACAGGTGACCTGGCGCATCGCGGAGGCTGCCCACGCCGCCGTGATCACGGTCGATTACCCGCTGGCGCCGGAGCATCCCTTTCCGGCGGCCGTTGATGCGGCCTTCGCGGCCTGGCGCGGCCTGCTTGCCGAAGGCTTCGATCCGCGGCGCTGCGCCATCCTGGGTGATTCCGCGGGCGGCGGACTGGCCTTGTCTCTTGCGCTCAAGCTGCGCGACGAGGGGGTTCCCCTTCCCGCGGCCGTCGTCGCCATCTCACCCTGGACCGATCTGGCCATCACCGGGCTTAGCGCGCGGGCCGGCGCATCCGACCCGATGTTGCAGGCGGACGAACTCGGCCCGATGGCGGCGCAATATCTCGCCGGCGCCGATCCCCGCGATCCCTACGCGTCCCCGCTCTACGGCGATCTGCACGGCCTGCCGCCCATCCTCATCCAGGTCGGCGACGACGAAATCCTGCGCGACGATGCGACGCGCATGGCCGAAAAGCTCGACAAGGCCGGATGCGCGGTGGCGCTCGAGATCTGGCCACGCATGCCCCACGTCTGGCATGCCTTTGCGCCGATCCTGCCCGAGGCGCGGCGCGCGATCACGCGCATCGGCGAATTCGTCCGGCAATTCACCGGGTGGTCTCAGCCGGTGAGCTGAATTGGCTCGTAGTGGATCGTCGAGCCGTCCTTGACCTGCATCTTCACTCTGACGAGCCGGCCGCGCCCGTCATACCAGACATCCTGCGCAAACGTCGTCTTGATCGTGAAATGGTGCGCGGACTCCGTGCGCCCGGCGACCACCATGGCGTCTTCGCCTTTGTCCGTCACCGAGACGGGGACGATACGTCCCACCTCCGGATCGAGGCCGACGTCCTGCTCCGGCGACGGCCGGTTCCACAGGCTGACAGGAAGGATCGCGGCGTCCGCGACGCGCAGCTGACCATCGCCATCGACGGCTATCTTTCCCTGTTGGCTGTGCGCATCGACGCGGTGCGTCTTGCCGTTGTCGTCTGTCCGCGAACTCAAGGCCTGCAGGCGCCCGTTCGACCACTGCTCGGTTTCAGTCTGGTCGAACCGGTACAGTTTCACGAAGGCGATCGAGATTTCGACGTGGGTCGCGATCCGGACAAACGTCTGTCCGCCCTTGTGGCTGAGTTCGATCGTGTTCGTGCCGATCTGTGTATTGCCGCGCATCACCGCAAATCGTGTCGTCAGCGGTGCGGTCTCCGCCTGGGCGGTTGCGGCAAGCATGAGGCTACAGGCGGCCAACGCGCCAACCGCGGGTTCCAGGATTCGCATCTTCACACTCCTCGGCCCCCGCTTTTTGCGGTTCGAGGCGACGGGGCTCGATCCCCGTCCGGGAACCTCACCCTCTGGTCGGCCCCCAATAGCATTGTCGGCGGTCGGAACCGAAAGATATCTTCGGGTGTTTAGCTTGAGCACCTGAGCGGCTCACGAAGTATAGCACATGGGCTTTGCGCCGCGGCACAAATACAGTGTTAAGTTGCTTTGGGTGGATAAAAGTCTCTGGTTTGATTGGTGTGACGGTGTTCTTCTTGGCTCATGACATGAAAGTGCGCGAGCAGAGGATGAGCGGCATACTTTTCAGAGACACAAATGGCTGATCCCGGGCGGGAATCTGACCTGTCGGGAAACAGTCTGGCGCTCGCCAATCTGCGCGGCGTGGTCATTCTCGTGGTTGTCGCGTTTCATGCCTCCTCCGCCTATCTCGGCTCGTTGCCGCAGGCGGCCTATCGCTTCGACAGGGCGCCCTATCTGTGGGACGCCTTTCCCATCGTCGACAAGTCTCGCTGGTATGGGCTCGACCTGCTCTGCGCCTGGCAGGACGTCTATCTGATGTGCCTGATGTTTTTCCTGTCGGCGTTGTTCACGTGGCCGAGCCTGACGCGCAAAGGCGCCGCGAGATTCGTCAGCGACCGGTTGCTTCGGTTGGGTGCGCCGTACCTGTTCGGCATCCTCGTCGTGATGCCCATCGCGCTCTACCCGGCCTATCGGGTGACGGCTGTGGATCCAGGCGTGCCCGCCTATCTGGGCCATTTGTTTGCGCTCCCCTTCTGGCCGAACGGGCCGCTGTGGTTCTTGTGGCAGCTTCTGGCGCTGTCCTTCGTGGCCGCGGGCGTCTACCGCTTCGCTCCGGGTTTGATCGGCTATCTCGCGCGTAAAGCGTCGGGCGCGGATCTGCGGCCGGCAAGGTACGTCTTCCTGGTGGCCGGCGCCTGCATCGCCGCCTACGTACCGCTCGCGCTCGCGTTTTCGCCGCTGTCCTGGGCCGATCGCGGTCCGTTCTCGATCCAGCTCTCCAGGCCCTTCATCTATATCGTCGCCTATTTCGCCGGACTTGGCGTCGGCGCCGCCGGACTGCAAGCCGGCTTGCTGGCGCCGGATGGCGGGCTGGTCCGGCGCTGGGCGCGCTGGTTGGCCGGCGCCGTCGCGACCTACTGTCTCTGGATCGCATTTGCGGCGTTCGCGATGCGCCCGGGCGTTGCGGCGCCCCTTTGGCTCCAGATAGCGATGGATGTCAGCTATGCGATGGCCTGCGCCGCCGGCTGGTTTGGCGCACTGGCCCTGTGTCTGCGGTTCGGCGCGGTTCGATCGCCGATCCTGCGGAGCCTGTCCGAAAACGCCTTCGGCATCTATGTCGTCCACTACGGGTTCGTCGTCTGGCTGCAATACGCTCTGCTCGGCGTCGCGGCGCCGGCGATCATCAAGGCCTCGATGGTCTTCACGGCCAGCCTGCTTCTGTCCTGGGGCACGGTGTCCCTGTTGCGCTTCACGCCGTTGGGATTGTCCCTCGTGGGCGGAGAGCGGACAATCACCCTGCGCGCGCGAAACCGGCGCGGCGTCTCTAGCGGCGTCTCTAATGGACTCGGCGCCGGGGCTCCGTCGGAGAACCGTTTTCCCCACGTCGCCCGTTAGAAGACCGGGACCGCGGTGCATGGCATGTCACTGATATTCAGGCTCGCGTCGCGGAACCTCTTTCAGGACCGGCTTCGCTTCATCGCCACGATCGTCGGAATCGTATTTTCCATCGTCCTCGTCTCGGTGCAGCTTGGCCTGTTCCTGGGCTTCGAAACCATGGTGACGACCATGATCGATCACGCGCCCGCCGATCTGTGGATCGTGGCGCGCGGCACGAAATGTTTCGAAGACCCCTCCCTCTTCGACAAGAGCAACCGCGCCAGGGCGACATCGGTCGCCGGTGTGGCCGACGCCATTCCCGTCATCATCGGTTTTTCGGAATGGTCTGATCCCCAGGGGGGGACGACACCCGTGTTCCTTGTCGGATCGGACGCAGGCGGATTGCGCCCCTGGAATATCGTCGGTGGAAATCTGGCGGATCTCTCGAAGCCGGGCGCTGTCGCCGTCGACCGTTCCTATTTCGACCGGCTGGGCGTCAATGGCATCGGCGACACCACGACCGTGCGGGACCTCGACCTGCATATCGCGGTCGTCACCAAGGGTATCCGCTCGTTCACCACCACGCCCTACGTCTTCGCGCCGCTGGCTCGTGCGCAGGCCTATATCGGAACCCCGGCGAACAGGATTTCGTACCTGCTGGTTCGGCTCGCGCCCGGGGCGAATGTCGAGGCGGTCCGCGGCCAGCTCCTGAAGAAGTTGACCAAGGTCGAAGTGCTGACCCCGGCGGAATTCAGGAAGCGCAGCCGGGACTTCTGGCTCTTCGGCACCGGCGCGGGCGCGGCGCTCTTTGGCGGCGCGCTCCTGGGCGTCATCGTCGGCGCCGTCATTGTCGCTCAGACCCTCTATTCCAGCACCAAGGATCACCTGACTGAGTTCGCGACGCTTCGCGCCATGGGCTCATCGAGCTTCTATATCCAGCGGGTGATCATAAGCCAGGCGATGCTCAGCGCCGTGATCGGTTTCGCGTGCGCGGCTTGCCTCGATCTTGTCGTCCTCGTCTCGACCGCGAACTCCGCCCTTCCGGTCGTGATGACGCCCAGGCTGATGGCGTGGCTGTTCGCCATAACCGTCGTCATGTGCATAGCCTCGGCGATCGCCGCGATCGTGCAGGTCACGCGCATCGACCCCGCCCTGGTGTTCAAGCAATGAGCCAGGCGCCCGTCATCGAAGCCTCGGATCTTGTCATGCGGCTCGGCAAGGGGGCGGGGCAGGTGGAGGCTCTGCGGGGCGTGAGCCTGACGCTCAACACCGGCGAACTGACCCTCCTCATGGGCCCGTCCGGCAGCGGCAAGACAACGCTCCTGTCGATCCTGGGCTGCATTCTGACGCCGACCGAGGGCGTCGTGCGGGTTTGCGGGAAAACCTCGAACGGAGCGCGCGCCGGAGATCTCGCCAGGCTGCGGCGCGACCATATCGGCTTCATCTTCCAATCCTACCATCTCTTTCCGACGCTGAACGCACTCGACAATGTCAGACTGGCGCTGGATGTACGCGGCGTGCGCGGCGGTGTGGCGATCGACGAAGCGACCGAGGTGCTGGCGACCGTCGGGCTCGAGGAGAAATGGGCGGCGCGCCCGAGCGAGCTGAGCGGCGGAGAGCAGCAGCGGGTGGCGATCGCCCGCGCCATCGTCGGAGATCCGTCAGCCGTCCTCGCCGACGAACCGACGGGGGCGCTGGACGGGGAGAACGGCCGCGCCGTGATGAAGCTTCTCGCCACTATCGCCAGGGACCGGTCCCACAGCGTTCTTGTCGTCACTCACGATCCACGCGTCGTTCCCTTCGCCGACCGGATCATCTGCATCGAGGACGGACGGATTATCAGTGAGGAACGGCGGAATTGAGCTCAACCTCTCTCCCCCCTCAGGGCAGGGCTATCGCATATGCTCCCAGCGCCCTTCTTTTTCCCCACCGTCATCCCCGGGCGCCAGTCCCGGGGATCCATTGAGCGCAAGAGAACCGGTGGCCATGCCCGGCATGGCCAGGTTTCGGCGCTTCAACCGCAGCTGGAACGCTCTGAATGGACGCGCTCGCGCGCGTCCATCCGCTGTCCGGCGTGCATGGATGGCCGGGACTGACGCCCGGCCATGACGTTCCTGGTTTAGGTGGGCCATATGCGATTCCCCTGCCCCTTAAGGAGGAGTGCGGCCGACTGCGAAGCAGAGGCGCGAAGCAGCCAACCCGGGAGGGGGGTCAACGGCTGGCAATTCCAGCTGACCTCGACCCGCTCTAGGCGCGAACGGCGGCTCCTGACTCATCTCTGCCGTTGGGAGCGTCCGCTTTCGGGCCGGAACGCCGGGACGGCGGCGCGGTCCGCTTTCTGACGGTCCGCCAAGGATGAGAATCGATCCGTAGCAGACCTTACGCCCCGGCCGCTTCGGCCGGTTGGGCGGCCGCCAGCCGCACCTCGGCGGCGGCGATCATGGCCTGGAAGCGCGGGTCGTCGCGTAGGCTGTCCAGATCCGGGTCGAGCTTGGCGTGATCCACGAAGCTGGACGTGGTCTGCGCGAAGAACGGGCCTAGAAGGCCCAGCGCCGCGTCGGAGTCGCCGAGCATGTTGCTCAGCGCGCAGGCGAGGTTGTAGCGCATGCGCAGATTGTTTGGATCGATCAGCAGGGCGCGGCGGATCCAGTCCTTGGCCCGGTCGCCCTCGCCCAAGCCGGCCAGGGCGCCCGCGCCAAAGCCCATGGCCGAGCCATTGCTCGGGTCCTTGGCCAGAGCCCGTTCGCAGCGCTCGATCGTCATCCGCGCCGCATGGCGGGCCCCCTCGGTATCGCCAACTGCGAGGCACGCGGTGGACATCATCCCGGAGCAAACAAAATCCGCCTCGACCGCGGTGGCGGCCATTCCGAAATGGCGGATGGCGTCATGAAGCCGCCCTTGCCGGAAGCTCAGATAGCCGGCGTTGATGTTTACCTCCCAGGAGTCCGGATCCAGGCTCACGGCGATGTCAATCTCGGCCCTGGCCTCGTCAGGCCGGCCGATATTCCAGAAGTGATCGCCCTTCACCGCGTGGGCCTCGGCCAGATTGGGATCAAGCGCCAGCGCCCGATCCGCGGCCGCAAGGGCGTCGTTCCCGGCCTGGCCGAAATGGAAATGCAGACCTCGCCGCGCCACGGCCATCAACGCCCAGATGCGCGCGTAGTTCGGATCGATATCGATGGCCGCCTGGCACAGGCGCACGATAGCTTCCAGACGTTGGACATCGGCGCCGGTTCCGCTGATCAGATATTGGCGAGCCATCAGATAAAGGTTGTAGGCCTCGACATTGTCCGTGCCGCGCCGCTCGATGGCGCTCTTTTCCTCGGGCAGGAGTCTTAGCTTCAGAGCCCGCACGATCGCTTCGCTGATCTCGTCCTGCAAGGCGAAGATGTCGGTGAGGTCGCGGTCCCAGCGCTCCGCCCAGAGGTGGTTGCCCGAGGCGCCGTCGATCAGCTGCGCGGTGATCCTGACTCGGACGCCGGCCTTGCGAACCGATCCCTCGAGAACATGGCTTACGCCGAGCTCCCGCGCCACATCGGGGACCTTCACGCTCTTGCCCTTGAACGTGAAGGCCGTGTTGCGCGCGCAGACCTCCAGGGCTGAGACCTTGGAGAGGTCGGTGATGATGTCCTCGCTGATGCCGTCGGAGAAATACTCCTGTTCGGGATCGCCGCTCATGTTGGCGAACGGCAGCACACAGATCGACAGCTTGCGGACGGCCGGGCTTGGCGCGGGCGCCGCGGCCGTCCCCCCGATCAGTTCGGCGACGCTGGCGACGACCTTGCGCCAGCTAGGCGAAGCGGCGTCGCCGCTCCAACCGGTCATGTCGGCGCACTGCATGGAGTCGAACGGCATCGGCAGGCGGGCGCCGTCGACCGTGAGCTGCACGAGCTTGCCGTCCTCGCGGGCGCGGTTGGCCTCGGAGAACACCCACTGGCTCTTGGCCGCTTCGGCCGACCAGATCACCACCACCGCCTTGGCCGCGGTGAGCCGCTCTTCGATCACCTCGCCATAGGCCCGGTGCGCCGGCAGCTCGTCGTCGCGCCAGACGTCGTAGCCGAGCCCACGCAGCGCCACGGCCACCGCGTGGGCCTGGTCCGCCGTTGAGCGCGCGTAGGAAATGAAGATGTCGGACATGCCACACGCGACCCCGCCCATGATCGCTGGGTGACCTTATCGAGTGACGATTGGCGGCAGGCAAGGGAAAGGTCGTCGAGGCGCCCCGCCGCGGCGGGGGCGGACGTTGGAGCCGCGGTGTCCGCAAAGGGTCGGGTCGGTCAGCCTCTCGCGGCGAAAACCGAGCGCTGCCGAGGGTCTACAAGGAGTGATCGACAGAGCTCGCCTCAGCTCGCGGAAAGACCGTGCAAGGTGCGAAATGCGCGCTCCAAGTGGACGCCGAGGCCCTGTGACGGGTCCTCGCGCCACGACTTGCCGGCATGGCTGAACGCAGCCATGCCGGCTCGGGCCGCCAGGGTCGCCAGCTCTTCCTGGACGCCACGCTGTCGCAAG
This sequence comes from Caulobacteraceae bacterium, assembly GCA_036491275.1. Classification (GTDB taxonomy): domain Bacteria; phylum Pseudomonadota; class Alphaproteobacteria; order Caulobacterales; family Caulobacteraceae; genus Acaudatibacter. Next base: position 12,855 of record DASXCH010000186.1, on the reverse strand, counting down.
GCGTCGGCCAGAAGCGCGGTCAGACCGGCCGTCTTGGCCTCGGCCCGTTCAAGCAGCGCCGGCGTGCCGGCGATGATCGCCAACCGGGGCTCAGTGAAGGGGCGGTTGTCCGTCAGCATCTGTTCGAGCGATGCGAACGCCAGACGCAGAACCTGCATCGGTCCGAGGGCGTTGGGCGCTTCGGCGATGGCTGTGGTGAGCGCCGGACGCAGGGCGGGGTCCTCGTCGAAGAGGATTTCCCGCTTGTCCGCGAAGTGGCGGAAGAAGGTTCGCTCTGTCACGCCCGCGCCCGCCGCGATCTCGGCCGTCGTCGTCCGGTCATAGCCGCGCTCGCGGTACAGCTCCAAAGCCGCCTGCTGCAAGCGGCCGCGGACATCCTGCCGGCTTCGAGACACCAGACCCGCCTGCTCCATCGTTCAAAGCAATTGTCAGTGACTGACACTCACCCTATGAAGTCAGTGACTGACACAATCATCCATGTCTCGCTGTCGGTTAGCAAAGGCAACCCATGCGGCGCATTCAATATCACCGCTACGGCGGCCCCGAGGAGATGCGCCTGGAGGCGGTGGACGTTCCCCAGCCGGGGCGCGGTCAGGTGCGTGTGCGGGTCAAGGCCGCGGCCGCCAACCCGGCGGATTGCGCGGTCCGCTCGGCCCATTTGAAGGTCGTTTCCGGGTCCCGGTTCCCGCGAGGCATGGGCCACGATTTCGCCGGCGTCGTCGATGCTGTCGGCCCGGAGGCGATGCGACACAGAGTTGGCGACGAGGTCTTCGGTATCAGCGGCATTCGGGCCGCCGGCGCTTTCGCAGACTGTTTGGTCATCTCCGAGAAGGACCTCTACCGCAAACCGGCGGGCCTTTCGTTCGAGTTGGCGGCCGCCCTGCCGATGGCCGGCGTGACCGCTTGGTCCGCGGTGGTGGACAGGAGGAATCTGCAAGCGGGTCAGAGCGCCTTCGTCACCGGATGTCTCGGCGGGGTGGGACGAGCGGCGGTCCAGATCGCCCTCATGCGCGGCGCGGAGGTGGCCGGAAATTGCAGCGCGTCGGACCGGGAGGAGGCCTTGGCCCTTGGCGTGAGTGAGGTGGCGGACTACCGAACCTTCGATCTCGCCTGCTATCGGCGCCGCTTCGACCTGGTGTTCGACACGGCGAACTCGCTGTCGCCTGGCGATTGCAGGACGATGCTGAAGCCAGGCGGGGTGGCGGTGCTGGCCGCGCTGACGCCGCGGACCCTGATCGCCAGTCTGTTGTCGTCTCGGATCAAGCTGGCGTCCGGCAATCCGAACCCTCGGCGCATGACCGGCGTCACCGACGCCGCCGAGCAGGGCAAGCTGTTTCCAAAGATCGGCCGCATCGTGCTGTTGTCGGAGGCGATCCCTGCGCTGACCGAACTTGAGACCACAGGAGCACCCAAGGGGAAGCTGGTGATCGTCCCCGACTGAAGGCGCTCGAGCCTTGGCCCGCCATAGGGGATGGATGACACTGGTTGAGTACGGCAAGCGGACCGGCGGGCGCGTTCACGCGCCGGGAAAACGAAGCGATCCCTTGGCGACCGGCCTGGCGCCCGGATCCCTTCAGCTTCGACAGGGCCGGCGATGCAGGAGTTCCGGCAACCCCCGTTTGAGCGCGAACGGGCGGTCCTGGTTCATAGCCCGAGGGTCGATGTCCACTTGCGGCCGGGTCTGCCCGGCGTGCGGAGGGGAGCCGCCACTGGCGGCTCCCCCGCCCCTCACGCCAAAGCGGGTTCGGCGTTCGCGGCCTGCGGAGACGCAACGGGCTCGCCCCGAATGAAGGCGAGTATGTCCGCGTTGATGAGGTCTGGATGTGTCGTCATGCAGCCATGCGGCAGCCCGCGGTAGGTCTTGAGCGTGCCGTTCTTGAGCAGCTTAACGGCCAATGGGGCGCTGTCGGCATAGGGCACGACCTGGTCGTCCTCGCTGTGAATGACCAGCACCGGCACGTCGATCTGCTTCAGATCCTCGGTCAGGTCAGTTTCCGAGAAGACCTTGATGCAGTCGTATCCCGCATTGGCGCCTCCCATCATGCCTTGTCGCCACCAGTTGCGGATCAAGGCTTCGATGGGCTCCACGCCCGGTCGGTCGAAATTGTAGAACGGGCCTTTGGCGACATCGAGATAGAACTGCGATCGGTTGGCCGCGAGCGCGGCGCGGAAGCCGTCGAAGACCTCGATCGGCGTGCCGCCGGGGTTGCTGTCGCTCTTCACCATCACCGGCGGGATGGCGGAAATGGTGACCGCCTTGGAGACGCGACCCGGCTCCGCGCGAGCGACATAGCGAACAACCTCGCCCCCGCCCGTCGAATGGCCCACGTGAATGGCGTCCTTGAGGTCGAGCGCGCGCGTGAGTTCCGCGACATCGGCTGCATAGGTATCCATGTCGTTACCCGTGTCGGGCTGGGCGGAACGCCCGTGGCCGCGGCGATCGTGGGCGATCACGCGGAAGCCTTTTCCGCGGAAAAACAGCATCTGGTTGTCCCAGTCGTCACCGCTGAGCGGCCAGCCGTGATGAAAGACGATCGGCTGCGACGCGGGTGAGCCCCAGTCCTTGTAAAAGATCTCGGCGCCGTCTCTGGTCCTGATGAATGGCATGACGAATGCCCTCCTGAGGGAGCCGGCCGGCAGGACCGGCGCTGGTGTCTCGTGAACAACCGGACGGCGGGCGTTGGACGGTTCGTCGAACCCGGGTCCGAATTGTTCAAGAGGACGTCGCAACCCTACAGCGGGAGGGGCGGAGGGTCATCTTAAGAAGGGCGGCAAAACACCCATTTTCGGCCCTCCGCTGCGATTCAACGTCCGCTCCTTGCACGAAGCCGACTTCCTGGTCGCTTGGACGCGAACGGCCGTGCCTGGCTCCTGGGCCACCTTGGAAGAGTCCGCTTCTGGCCAAGGAGGCAACGGCAACCTGCGACCCAGGGAACCAAGGCGAACGTCCGCGGAGTTGGAGTCAGAGGGAATATCTAGATGTGCGCCATGCCGCCGTCGACAAAGACCTCGCTCCCGGTCATGAAGCCGGTACGGCGCCCTATCCCACCTCCTTCCGGTCGAGGGTCAGCTCGCGGCGGCGTTCGCCGCGCTCAGCACCGCCCGCACCGAGGCGGTCGCGACGTCGGTGTCCAGTCCCACGCCGAACAGCGTGCGGCCGTCCGCCGTCCGGCACTGGACATAGGCCGCGGCCTGAGCCTCGGCCCCGGCGCCCACGGCGTGCTCCTGGAAATCGGCGACTTCGAGCTTGAGGCCGCAGCCGTCGTCGAGGGCGGCCAGAAGGCTGGAGATCAGGCCGTTGCCGCGGCCGCGGATCGTGACCGGCTTTCCGTCCAGCCGCAGCTCGCCCACGAACACCCGCTGCTGGTCGGCGCGGGAGGCGCCCGTCTCCTCGAAGCCGATCAGCTCGAAGACCCCGCCGGGCGCCAGGTGGTAGGCGCGCTCGAACGCGGCCCAGATGTCCGCCGTGGTCAGCTCGCGGCTGGTCTCGTCCGCCATTTGCTGGATGACGCGACTGAAGTCCGCCTGTAGCGCCTTGGGCAGTTTCAGCCCCTTGTCCTGCTGCAGCACCCAGGCGACACCGCCCTTGCCCGACTGGGAGTTGACTCGGATCACCGCCTCGTAAGCGCCGCCGAGGTCGGCCGGGTCGATCGGCAGATAGGGTACGTTCCAGAACTGGTCGTTGCGCTTCGCCTGGGCGTCGAACCCTTTCTTGATCGCGTCCTGGTGGCTTCCGGAGAAGGCGGTGAACACCAGCTCGCCGGCGTAGGGGTGGCGGGGGTGGACGGGCAGCTGGTTGCAGTATTCCACCGTCTTCACGACCGTCTGCAGGTCGGAGAAATCGAGGCCCGGGTCGACGCCCTGGGTGTAGAGGTTCAGCGCCAGCGTCACCAGATCGACATTGCCCGTGCGCTCGCCGTTGCCGAACAGGCAGCCCTCGACCCGGTCGGCGCCGGCCATCACCGCCAGCTCCGCCGCGGCGACCCCGGTGCCGCGGTCATTGTGTGGATGCACCGAGACGACCACGCTGTCGCGGCGCGAGATGTGGCGGCACATCCACTCGACCTGGTCGGCGTAGATATTTGCGCTGGCCGCCTCGACCGTGGCCGGCAGGTTCAGGATCACCGGCTTCTCCGGCGTGGGCGCCAGCACGTCGAGCACCGCCTCGCAGACCTCCAGGCTGAAATCGAGCTCGGCGGTGGAGAAGGTTTCGGGGCTGTACTCGAAACGCCAGTCCGTGCCCGGGCGAAGCTCGGCCTGCTCGCGCAAGGTGCGTGCGCCGGTGATCGCCAGCGCCTTCACGCCGGCGCGGTCGAGACCGAACACGACCTCGCGCCAGGCGGGCGAGATGGCGTTGTAAAGATGGATGGTGGCGGCGCGCGCGCCTGCCAGGCTCTCGAAACTGCGCTCGATCAGATCGCGCCGGGACTGCGTGAGCACCTGGACCATGACATCCTGCGGCACGCAGTCGTCGCGGATCAGGCCGCTGATGAAATCGAACTCGGTCGCGCCGGCGGACGGGAAGCCGACCTCGATCTCCTTCACGCCGATTTCCACGAGCAGGTCGAAGAAGCGCTGCTTCTTCCCGGCGTTCATCGGGTCGGCGAGGGCCTGGTTGCCGTCGCGCAGGTCGGTGGAGAGCCACCGGGGGGCCTTGGTGATGGTCCGGCCCGGCCATCGGCGGTCCGGCAGGTCGACTTGAGGAAAGGAGCGGTACTTGACCGAAGGGTCGCGCAGCATCGTGGCGTCTCTCATTCAGAGCGAAGAGAAGTCGGGGATAGGAGGCTGGCGTGCCGCCGCCGGAACAGCCGCTTAGGTCCGGCGGCCGCCGGTAAGTCGCCCGAAGGCGAGATGCAGAGCTGCGAAGCCGCTGACCATGAAGCCTCTTAGCCTCCAGGGGCGGCCGTGACTAGCTCGAGCCGCCGATCCGGGGCGGCGAGGTGTCTCAAATCGCAACTCGGTGGGGTGCCGGCTGTCGCTACGTGTCGTGCCGGGGTTGGCCCGGAAAGATCGCCCGCGTGATCGTGTAAATCACGGCGCCGAGCTGCACAGTTGTAGCGCCAAGGAGCGCGATAATAACCTGGCTTGTGATGACCCGTTCGGCGGGCTTAACAAGTCCAGCCCGAAGCTGGACGCAGTCCATGACGAAGATACCGGTTAGGGCGATGAGAACGAAAACGTTCGCAATGGCGAACAGGATCATGACGTTTCGTGCGAACGTCTTCCTGATCCCTAAGTCGCCGCGTTTGACTTCATCGTCGACGTCTAGGAACTTGGAAACTTCACCGTCGAGACTGACGGGGCCCTGCGGGCCACCCGCTCCCCCGGGCATGGGTCAGCCCGTCAGCAACACTTTTAGGGGTGTTCCACCCTTGTCGACTAGGGTGACAGTGCCATCCTCGCTATCCCCGCTTCGGGCGGCTATCCGAGCCAGCGCAATCGCCTTTCGGATCACAGCGGTGTTGCTGTTTACGCCGAAGACTTGCTTAAGCTCGTCGATGGCGTGTGCGGTGCCCTCGTCGAGCTGAAAGCTGGTTTGAACGACTGCCATTGCCAAGCTCCTTCCGTGAACCAGTGGAATATGTACGAAGTCTATACGATTTTCAAGTGGTCTTGTCCCCGCTCCGCAGCAGGCGGCTCACCAGACGCATGGGCGTATTCCTAGTGCCGAGGGGAATCTAATCTCTCATAGAATTATCATTGCCGAGGGCGAAAAGGCCCCCAAGAAGGCCCCCAAACCTCGATCCTGCCCCATAGGCGATCTCGGATTTGGCTGAGCACAAGCCCGCACGGGGCATTGCCGAACGACTCCGAACGCCACAGGCTGACGTCTGGCGCGCCGCCCTGCGGCGTTTGTGTAGATGATTCAGATGCAGGTCGAGCAACCTTTCCGGGAAGTTTCTGCTACCACTTTGCACGGGGTTGCACTCAGGGCACGGGGCGCGTGGCACGGGCCGAGCTACCATCCTGCACAGACTGAGCATGTATTTCTCCCCGGCGGGACGGTAACGCTCAACATCGGGGGAGCAGGGTCGGCAGAAGTTGAGGCCCTGGCGACCAGAGGACGTGTGATCCCCGCCGAGGATGTAGCGCGATGGTTCACGCCAAAGCTTCCCCGGCCAACCCCTGATCAACTCGCACGCCTGACAAGGGTTTTGAACCTAGTGCGCGCAACAAAGCCGCGCGCCGAGCCCTACGCAGAAGTTTACACCCAGATGCGCGTGGCGCTCACCACGCTCAAGGAGCATTTGCCAACCGTTCTAGCTGAAGAGCGGCGACGCTCGGATAAAGTGTGCGCAGGGCGGACGCACGGTGAAGTTCGCGCCCGTCGATTTGAAACGCTGGCGGCCGGCGTCGACGGCGCTCTCCGGGTTATGGGCGTCAGGCCCTCACGCGCGCCGAGATTCTATTACGGCGACCCGTATCTCATCGCGGCCCTCTTACGGGTGATGCAAACGCCTGACGGGCGACATCTCGGGTTTTCGACCGATGGACCGACGATTAGGTTCATTGAGTCGGCCCTAGGCGCTGTGGGTCTCGCCGTCTCAAGACCACTGGCCCGCAAGGCCATAGACGAGGCGTTCCCTAAAGAATTCAGTCCATTGCATCTGCGAGCAACCAGCTATCCCGATCAGTCATCGATCTAGCAGGTTTTCACCGGGGGGCTGAGGCAATGTCCTGGGGCGGCGGCAGCTTGCCGTCAATGTCCCGGAGAGTCCGTTGTGAATGATCACCCCCCCGCCCCCCGCGCCGTGCGCCCGCGTGAAGCCAGCCGCCTCTACGGCTTGGGCCGCACCCAGCTTTTCGAGCTTCTTCGCCAGAAACGGCTTGAGAGCACAAAGGTCGGCCGCGCCCGCCTGATCCTTGTTGAAAGCCTTGAGAAGCTCATTCACGGCAACGCGACGTGACAGGCCATGCGCGCCTCCAAAGAAAGACCCGCCACCGGCGATCCCCGGGGCGGGCCTTCCCGAATTGTTTCGTTTGGGACGGAACGGCGGGAAGATACCAGCAAAGGCGTGTTGGCCCAAACGCGGCCGCTCCTGGTCCCTGCCAAGGCTGACGCAAGCCACCTCACTGGGGCCGATCCACGAACTCTAACCGCCGAGGATTTCGCGGCCGCAACCGCGCCAATCTTGCGACCCGCCGCCGCGATCCGCGCCAGGTGTCTCGACTGTTCCGGCGGCTCCGTTGCCGAGGTGCGAAAGTGTGTCGCGACCAACTGCGCACTATGGCCGCACAGGATGGGCGTTTTCCCCCTTATGCTCAGGGCAGGCGTACAGGGTCAGGGCAAAAGCGCGAAGAGATTTTTGGCCGAACGGTTTGACGATTCCGCGCGGGACGGGCCATCCGAGCCTCCTGGGTCCCATGGTCGAGATTGAGGTGAGACCGCCCGTGAGGGCGCCCGGCGCAATGGTGTCTGTGGACCGCGCCGAGCAGCGAGCGTGGCTGGCCAAACTCCGAGCCTTTAGAAATCGCTCGTTAGGCGCAAAGCTACTCGGCTCCGTGATCCTTGAGAACATCCACCATGGCGGCCCGAAGTCCCGCAGCCCGGAACTCACCGGTTACGCGTGGAAATCTCAATTGAAGTTCGCCGAAGAGCTGGGGCTCGGAGATCGGCGCGTGCGCGAGTTTCAGGATGAACTGGAGAGCTTTGGGTTCATCGGGGTCCGCCGACGACAGCGTAAGACGAGCCTCATCTGGCTCACTTGGCCGCCAGAAGGCCAACCGAAGAACATCCATGGAGAGGGATTCTTGACCGGCAAACGCGCGCCGGTCAGGACTGGCGCGGCTACATCTCGATTATCGATGCTTGAGCGGCGAGATTGCGGGGCTCTGACTGGCGGACGTGGCCCGACGACTCTTAGAACACCAATAGAAGACTTAAAGAGAAAGAACCACGCGCTGATGCTTATGGCCGCGCACGACAATCTCCATGGCACCGCTAGTGACACGCCGAACAGGGCGGAAGACTCTTTTCTCTCAAATGGGCCGGCTTCGCCGGCGACCGAATTGAACTCTAGCCGGTCATGGGACCGATGTGATCCAACTGACGGCGACAACATGGTTAGCTTCGGAAATCAAGCGAAGGCGTTGCGGAACCAAATTCGGCGAGCGGCTACTGATGGCGCGCTCAGAGACATAGCCAGCAGGTCACAGATTGCGCGGTTCAATGTCGCGGAACAGCTACTTCTTCGGCGACATGTCGACGAGCGCCGCCGAGAATTCTGTGTTGGGAGGTTCGATGCGCCATTTGGCGGTGTGCCAGTGGCGACGCTCGCTGCCGAGGTAGCCGCCGCTCATACGGCCGTTTCTCCGGGACGAACGGGCGCCGGTGTCGACCTGTTCGCGCTCATGGATGATGGGATGCGCAAGCTCGAAAGCCCGGTGCCGACTGATGATTGCTCGTCTCCCGTCGACAATCGGCAAACACAGGCATGGCTCGCCTAATACTGGGGGAGACGCTAGCGTGGGTTCCTGCGGTCGCAAAGTTCCTGAAGTTCCTCGCGACCCTGAAACCGTAGCTGTAGGTTCTGGCGCTCATACGTGGCTAAAGAGATCGCGCCTATCGATATCCCCGCCATCGCTCACGCACTCAACGAGCGCGCCGCCGGACATTCGATTGGCAAGATTCAGGACATCCGCGCCCGATTGAAATCCCATAGCCGTCGCGCCGGATCGGTCATCTTTTCCGGCCAAACGACCTTTCCGACTTACGCCTTCCACCACGGCGGCCGCCCGGAGCTTCAATTCAACATCGGGACCGAGTTCGCGGAAGACGGTTCGCCCGAGCTGCGTCACGGCGTTGCTTTTTCGCTGGAACCTAGCCGCACCCTGCCAAACATCAGGGAGCTATTTCCAAAGGTCGCTCTCTTCAACGCTTACATGGAGCTCTATCCGGATCTCTTTCCGGACATGGCGCTTTGGAATCACCGAGGGTCCGATCCGCTCGTCGACCGGCCGCCCGGCCCGATCCCGCCGCGTCTTCTGAAGCCCTACGTCTTCATCGTTTTCGGCAAGCGCCAATCGGCGGTCACCCCGGATCTAGAACTCATTCTGGATGACTTCGACCGCCTCCTACCCCTTTACGAGTATGTCGAGAGCGGCGGACAGGCTGACCCGGTCGCGACTGCGATCACGCCCTTCGAGTTCGAACCCGGCTTCGTCGAGCGTAAGGCGTCGGCGGTTGTCTCGCGTATCCCACGCGAAGTGAATGTGATCCTCCGGCACAACTTGATCCAAAAGGCGCTTTATGGGCGCCTGGTCACCGAGCATGGGGAATGCCACGTCCGGCCCGAACAGAGGAGCGGGGTCGGGACCTTTATCGATTTAGTAGTTCGCCGGCCCGGCGACACCTATTGGTTCTACGAGATCAAGACCGCGTACTCGGCGCGAGCGTGCGTACGCGAAGCCCTCGGTCAGTTGCTCGAATACTCGAACTGGCCGGGCAGTCCCCAGGTCGAGCGCCTGATCGTCGTCGGCGAAGCCCCCCTCGATCTAGACGCGGCCGAATATGTTCGGCGGCTGAGGGAGCGGTTCGGAATTCCGCTCGACTACGAACAGGTCAAGCTCGGGCGTTAGAGGAGCGGGGCATCGATGGGAAGGCGCGATTGGAACGCAGAGACGGTCCTAGTTTTTGATCGGGGTAGGCACGTCGGCAGCATCCGCCGCATCGTCTTCGGAGCATACGACGTTCGGGACACCCACCCGGATGCGGCAGGGGTCGTCAATTATAGGGCGGCGATTGCAGTGGTCCGCCGAGACGGCAACGGCGCACTGTTCCTGGACCGCGCCGAGCCGCTGTTACGTGACTACCGGCCGCTGACGGGAATATGGAACTGAGACACTACCCCAATCAACATTCCCTGGCCGCCTCCTGCTTGTCCCGGCCGGGATCACAGCATCAAGCTCTTGGCGGAGCCAGATCGTGGCGAGCGGCGGTCGCATAACCGGATTTTCTTCTCTCTCGTAGTCCTTCCCAGACACTTGTTCGGAATGGTTCCGCTCAAAGTCATAGAATGTCCACCGTGCCGGCCAGCGCCTGCCGCCGGACGCGCTCGCGACCTGCGCGGAGGCGTTGGCGGTGCCGAGGAAGCCGACAACCCTATTCGCATTCGAGAGCCCAGCGTTCCAACCGCTTCGGTAGTCGGGCGAGGCTCGGCGCTTGGCGTCCGGCCCGGCGAGTCCTTGCTGGGCTGCCGAACACCCGCTTGACCATGCAGCCCCCGTTGTGGCGCTTCCCGCACCCTCACATGGCGCGTGAGCCATCGCGCTGCGGTGTCCCGCCCACCACCCGGCGCCGTCCCTGTAGTCGCCGGGCGGGAGCGAGGCATACCAGCGTTCCCACTGCTGACGATCCGTTTGGCCCATCGCAAATTGCGGCGAGCCGCTCGCTCCCGCTGCACCGGCGGTTGCGGTCGGGAGGGACTGGCCTTGCACTTGGCCAACGGTGACGATCCCCGCCGTAGCCTTCGAAATTGCCTGAGACGCAAGCCTCCCCACATTCGTGAATTGAATCACATAGGCCGGCTTTGTCATGCTGCTATCTATGAAGAACTGCTGAGTCTTGATGCAATCGGTGTCATCTGAAAATAGATGACCCGAGAATGTGACTGGCATTCCCTTTGATAAATTCGACGCGACCGAGAAGACCTGACTTCCTGGCTCAATGAGCGTGTGGTCGTCCACGTCGGACAGAGCGTTGTTCCACGTCGACATGCGAATATCGTCGCCAACCACCACTGACAAAACGCCTTTGCCAGCATTGTTTGAGCTAAGCTCGTCAACCGTTCCGACCCAGTTCGTGACCTCAAGGGAGCCGCCCAAGGCTGCGCAAACCTCCTGCTTTCGTTGAGCCTTAGTCGCGCCCTTGGCCATGTCGTTCGGCGCGGCCTGGTAGGAGTTTCGCGCGCCAATCACCGCCGACACGAACGCGGCCTCGGAGGCCGGCCGCGCCTTGTCGAGAAGGGTGGTAGAATCGGGCGAAGTCGAACCTCCTGTGTCGTCCCCGGCGGCGTTCATCGCCGTGTTTGCAGCGGCCGACGCATCCGCCGCGCTGGTGTCCGCCGCTGAATCTTCAGTCGAACGCTGACAAGCCGCGAGGGCGAGAGCGGCAGCTGCGACGACGCCCGCCGATGCAGACACTCCTCGCACCGCCGTTTGCTCCCCTGCGTGTCCGGCTGGCGCCGGGACGGTTGAACACGCGCACACAGGGAACGCGCCTCCCGTATTTCCTACGAGAGGTCTTGTATTCCGGGAGCCGCCCGACAAAGCGGGGCTCCTGTGTGTGCGCGTGATGCGCAGCGCTGCCGGTGTTCAAGCCGGACGACGCCGAGGCGACTATGCTGGAAAGTCGTTGCCGATGCCACCCTTTCGGCCGAGGTACTTGCTTAGCGGGAACGCAAGCTCGATCATTGATCGGATCGTGTTGGAATGGGTGGCGGGTTTCGGAATTTCAACACGCGTGCGCGCCCGAATGCGCACGGATCCCGGGATTGGATATGGCAAGCAGGAAGACATCGAAAAAAGCGCCGTCCGCTGCCAAGCGGGAGCCGACGCCGGAGGAGTGGGAACGCATCACATTGGCGGCCACGCGCTTCGGTTCGCGGCCCAAACCGGTGGCTATGACGTGGACCCCGGCGGGCGTCTTCGGCTTCCCGCACAATGACGAGCCCGCTGAGCGTATCGCGCTCCACGACGCACTCGGCACCAGCTCATTGGACTTCGTGAAGGTCAGCCTGGGCCAATTGGAATGCGCAACACGCGAGCGCTGCGAGGAGAGAGGCGAGAGCATCGCCGAGCTCAATGCTGCCCTGGCTCTGGTCGAAGCAATTGCGCCACAGAATGAGTTGGAAGCGGCCTTAGCGGTTCATATGGCGGGCGTGAACAACCTCGCCGCGGAGATGCTTGGCCTCGCTAGACATTCAGATCTCGTCGATCACATTGCGCTCTTTGGTGGCCTCGCGGTCAAGCTCGCTCGGACTTTCGCGGCCCAAATCGAGGCGCTCGCCAAGCTCCGGGGCGGCGGCAAACAGCAGGTCGAGGTCCGCCATGTCTACGTCAATGGAAACGCCGTCATCGGTGACGTGCACGGCGGGGGAGGGGGTGACGCGGAAACAGAGCGGCGACCCCATGCACCCGCTCTCACCAATGCTCCGGGCGACCCGGTGCGGGGCTCATTCGAGGCGGACCGGCAAGCCATGCCAAGCGCCGGCCGTGAGCGGACGGACGCGCTGTAGGATGCATGGCGGAGCGAAGGGCTCTGGAGGGCCGCCAGGGCCGCGCAACGGAGCCTGGCGCGGTGGTGGCCGCAGCAATGAAGTGAAGGCCCTCAGGCGCGAAATCTCCGCTTTGCTGAGGGCGTCGCGGGAGTTGCTCGCTGGCGGTTGAACGGTATCAGCCGGACCCGGGCAGGACGTCTGGTGGTAGCTACCTGGTGTCATACCGGAGAGTGGGGCTCCCGAGGCCGGCCGAAGGCTTCGTTGGCATCGGGTCACACCGTTCTCAGGGCCGCTATCGTGTCGACGGTTTCCATTTCAGCCTCTAGGAAACGTGCGAGGCGGGGTGCGGCGATGCCAAATCGGCGCGCGAGCGCCGGAAGTATGCCAAACCAGCGATCGCGGCTGGCCTCTGCACAGCGGACGAGGCAGAGTTCAAGAAGCGCTAAGTCCCAGGGAGCGGTGTCATCGTACAGGCATTCACCCAAGACTTGCAGCCTGCGCTCCTCGTCCGTGAGACCTTCGGCGGCGTCTATCAGGGCGAGCACCTCGACTCGGCTGCGGTTGATCACCCCACGCCGCGCGACGACTAGGTTTGAGAGGGCGTGGGCCTTCACCATGTCAGACGAGATCTCAGCGA
>DASXCH010000185.1:0-57704 GCA_036491275.1 Caulobacteraceae bacterium | reverse complement strand
AATCGCCTAGCCCGCCATGTCAGGCCCGGGCCGACATCCTGACGCTTACCCGGTCGCTGAGCATGATAGCTCCCAAGGCGATCACGAGTGAGATGCCACACAGGAGGAGCGCGCGTGTCTCCTCGCCCGGCGACTGGGTGGCCAGGTAAATATCGCTTGGCAGGGTGAGCGTTTCGCCTGGAATGGCCGCCACGAAGGTGATGGTGGCGCCGAACTCCCCAAGCGCGCGGGCGAAGCCGAGGACCGCGCCAGAGATCAGGCCGGGCGACGCCAGTGGCAGCGTCACGCGCAGGAAGCGGTCAAGAGGCGAGGCGCCCAGGGTTCGCGCCGCGTCCTCGACCTCGCTATCGATCGCTTCGATCGATAGCCGGATGGGCCGCACCATCAGCGGAAAGGCCATCACTGCGCCCGCCAGGGCCGCGCCGGTCCAATGGAAAGCAAGCACGATCCCCGCCTTGGCGAGGAGCGCCCCGATCGGTCCCTGTCGACCGAAGAGCACCAGCAGGACGTAACCGGTCGCCACCGGCGGCAGGACCAGAGGGATGTGTGTTACGGCGTCGAGCAGGCTACGTCCGAGGAACCGGTAGCGGGCGATGACATAGGCCACGGCCACAGCCACAGGCAACGCCGCCACGGTCGCCAGACTGGCCACCTTCAAGGATAGCAAGATCGCGCCGAGGTCATCGGCCGAGAGCAAGTTCACCCTCCCTCCGGCGCAGCCCGTAGTATTTCGGCCGGTTCGCCCGCAAGAGCCTCGACGAGACTCGCCGGCGGGGCAATAACGACCGCGCTCCGGCCGTGACGGAACAAGTCCAAAAGCGGCTCAGGCGAAAGCGCCTTGAAATCGAGCCGCACAGCGTCTCGGCGCGCATGCCGGGCAAGCAGGCTTTCAGCAACCGGCGGGGCCGCCACGGCCTCGGCCCCGCCCAGAGCGTGGATGGCGCGCAGTGAGAGGAGGTCGTCCGCCGCCGGGAGATCGATGAGTGATATCCGTCCTTCGGGAGGACGACGCGCGCTCAGAGCGGCGTCCAGCGATTCGACCGTCGGCGTCGATCCCGACAGCACAGCCCTCAGGAAGGATCGTCGTTCGGCGAGGTCTGGAAAGGCGGCGCGAACTCGTTCGCGCTGGGCGCCCAGAAGATCTGCCGTCTCGCCGATGCCGGCCGGCAAGCGTGTCTCGAGTTCGGCGCGAAGGATCTGCGCCAGCAAGGGCGCCACTCCGCTGGTGCCGACGGCCGCCACCACCGAGCCGCGATCGACGACCGCGGGGGTATTGAAATCGGAAAGCTGCGGCCGGTCGAAGACGTTGACGGGCGCCCCCGCGGTGCGGGCGGCCACCTCCGCCTGGCGGGCGAAGCCGTCGTCGTGACTGGCGATGAAAATCAGCTTCGCGCCCTGGTAGGCATCCGGATCGAGGCCCCAGATCTCATCCAGGCGAACGATCGCCGCCGGCGATCCCGCGAACAGACGGGCCCGTGCTTCGGCCGGTTCGCCGACGCCGGCGATCACCACCCGCGCGCCGGCCAACGGAAAAAAGGCGGGAAAGGCGTCCATCAATTCCAGCTTAGGTCGTCCTCGCCGCGATGTCGCCTTTGCGACCGCGCTTGGGCGGGTTAACCTTGATCATACACGCGGGGGAACATCGCCATGACCACGCTCCTCAACATCAACGGCAAGGACGTGACGGTCTCGACCTCGACCGATACGCCGCTCCTTTGGGTGCTGCGCGACGAGTTGCAGCTCACCGGCGCCAAATATGGTTGCGGCATCGCACAGTGCGGCGCCTGTACGGTCCATCTCAACGGCGTCGCGATCCGTTCCTGCCAGGCGCCGATCGGATCTCTGGTGGGCGCCAAGATCACCACAATCGAAGGCCTGGAGGGCGTTCACCCGTTACAGGCCGCCTGGATCGAGGCCGACGTGCCGCAGTGCGGCTATTGCCAGTCGGGCCAGATCATGTCGGCGGCGGCCTTGCTGGCCAGGACGCCGCACCCGTCCGACGACGAGATCACCGCGGCCATGGACGGAAACATCTGCCGTTGCGGCTGCTATCAGCGGATGCGTGCCGCCATCAAGATCGCCGCCGCGCAACCAGCGCGCCCGGTCGCAGCCTGAGGAGCCGGCCATGAACGCGCCCGTGAAATCCTTCACAGCTCCCACAAGGCGGGACGTGATGGTGGTCGCCGCCGCCACCGCCGGCGGCTCATTGCTGATCGGTTGCTCGCAAGCCGACATCCTGTCGCTCGGCGCAGACTCCAGCCATTTTGGTCCCTTCGGCCCCTTCCTGCGCATCGCCCCGGACGGAGCGGTGACGGTGATCTCGAAGCACATCGAACTGGGCCAGGGCAGCTCGTCGGGACTCGCCGCCATCGTCGCCGAGGAACTCGACGCCGACTGGTCGAAGGTGAGCGTCGAGATGGCCCCGGCCAACGCCAAGGCCTATGCGAACGCCGGCTTTGGCGCCCAGGGCACCGGCGGCTCGTCGGCCATCAACAATTCCTGGGATCAGCTGCGCACGGCAGGCGCGGCCGGCAGGGCGATGTTCGTCACCGCCGCCGCCCAGCGCTGGAACGTTCCGGCAGGCGAGATCACGGTGAAGGACGGCGTCGTCTCTCATCCTTCGGGCAAGCAGGCGTCCTTCGCCGGACTCCTGACCGATGCAGCCAAGGTCAAGCCGCCGCAGAACCCGCCGCTCAAGGATCCGAAGACCTTCACGCTGATCGGCACCGATCGGGTGCGCCGCAAGGACGCGCGCGCCAAATCCACCGGCAAGGCGCAATACACCCAGGACGTTCACCGGCCCGACATGCTGACGGCCATGGTCGCCCATTCGCCAAGGTTCGGCGGCAAGGTGAAAAGTTTCGATGATTCAGCCACCCGCAAGATTCCGGGGGTGGTCGACGTGTTCAAGATCCCCACTGGCGTCGCCATCAGCGCCCAGAACACATACATCGCCCGCAAAGGACGCGATGCGCTCACGGTCGAGTGGGATGACTCCAAGGCCGAGATGCGAGGCACGGACGAAATCCTCGCCACCTACCGTCAGCTCGCCGCGGGCAAGGATCCCGGCAATCTCAGGTGGCAGGTTTTCGACCAGCATGGACAGGCGGGGGCGCCTGCCGGCGGCAAGGTGATCGAGGCGACCTACGATTTCCCCTACCTTTCGCATGCGCCGATGGAGCCGATGAACTGCGTCGCCGAGATCGGCAATGGCGATCCGAAGATCACCACCGCTTCTCAGATCCCGTCCATGGACCAGCTCAATACGGCCCTGATCGCCGGCTGTCTGCCGGGCTCAGTGAAGATCGAGACCCTGTTCGCCGGCGGCTCGTTCGGCCGGCGGGCCAACTTCAAGTCGGACTACGTCTCGGAGTGCGCACACATCGCCAAGCACGTCGGCGGCGGAAGGCCGGTGAAGCTGGTGTGGGCGCGCGAAGACGACATGACCGGCGGCTACTACCGGCCGCTCGCCCACCACTCGGTGCAAGTGACTCTAGGGCCGGACGGCCTGCCGTCCCACTGGCGCCATCGGGTGGTCTGCCAGTCGATCATGAAGGGATCGCCCATGGGCGGGGGCAAGCTCGACACCTCGACGGTCGAGGGGACCCTCGGTTCGCCCTACTTGAAGGCGACGCCGAACGTCGACGGCCAGGTGATCATGCCCGACAGCCCGGTCACAGTGCTCTGGTGGCGGTCCGTCGGGGCGACGCACAACGCCTTTGTCATGGAGCACACCATAGACCAACTCGCCCGCGCGGCCGGCAAGGACCCGGTGGAATACCGCCGGGCGCTCTATGCGAAGGCCGGCGCAGATCGTCACCTGGCCGTGCTGAACCTCGTGATGGACAAGGCCGGCCCGGTGACGCCGGGCTGGTCGCGCGGCGTGGCGGTGCACGAGAGTTTCGGCAGCGTCGTCGCCCAGGCGGCCGAAGTGAAGCTGGATGGCGCAACGCCGCGGGTGGGCCGTGTGGTCACCGCCATCGACTGCGGCCTGGCGGTTTCGCCCGATCAGGTGGCCGCGCAGATGGAAGGCGGCACGTGCTACGGCCTGTCAGCGGCGCTGTATGGCCAGATCACCTTCAAGGACGGCCTCGTCCAGCAGAAGAACTTCGACACCTATCGCGTGCTTCGCATGCACGAGGCGCCGCATGTTGAGACCTATATCCTGCCGTCGACCAACCATCCGTCCGGCGTCGGCGAGCCCGGCACGCCGGTGATCGCTCCAGCGGTCGCCAACGCCCTGCTGGCCTTGAACGGCAAGCCGACTTTGAGCCTGCCGTTCGTCAAGACCTGACCCGCCGGCGGCCTCCGGAACCTCGACCGTGAGGAGACGTTAGCCCCGCATAGGGATCAACCGCGGGAAGGGGATCATGCGGCTCTGGCCGATCATCTTCTTCGCGCCTGCGATGCTCGCCGCCTGTCCGGTTGTGGCGCAGCAAGGGGACTGGATTGTCACCGTCGGGGGAGGAGCCTCCGCCGGTCCACCCTATGAAGGCGCCCCGAACACCCAGATCCACCCCACTCTGAGCTTCAGCGCCCACCGCGCTGACAAGCCGTACCGCTTCACCCCACCAGACGACGGCGGCTCGCTGGATCTGTTTTCCAGCAAATACTTCGACATCGGACCGGTGCTCAACATTCGTGAGGGCCGCGGCGACACGGGCCGCCTGACCGGGTTCACCAAGATCGGCTGGGCTGCCGAGCCGGGCATCTTCGCCGACTTGTGGGCCGCTGACTGGCTTCGCGCCCGCGTCCAGGTGCGCCAGGGGCTTTTCGGCCACCACGGCGCCGTTGGCGACGCCGGCATCGACTACATCCACACCGGCAGGCGTTGGGATTTCTCCATCGGCCCGCGCATCGGTTTTGGCGACGCGCGATACATGGAGACCTATTTCGGGGTGACCCCGGCCGAGGCGCTCGCCAGCCCGTACCTCACCAAGCCCTACACGCCCGGCGCTGGCGTCCGATATGGCGGTGTGGAGGTGGCCTTCGCCTACCACTTCACCAAACGCATCCGGACCACGATCGGCCTCGGTTATCACCACCTCACGGGCGTGGCCGCCGACAGTCCCGTCGTGGCCGTTGCCGGGTCGCGCAACCAGGTCTACGCAGGCATCGGCGTCACCTACAGCTTTGGCGTTCACCTCGGTCATCGTCATTGAAGACGGATGAGGTCCCCCGGCGCGTCGATGTCGATGAGTACGCCGGTGTCGGTTGTGTCGACGAGCGCCAGGCGATCACCGAGTTCATCGAGAATCCGGCGCGCGCCCTGATCGCCGCCGAGCTTGGCGAGGCAGTCGAATAGGGCCCGTGCGAACAAAGCGGGATGACCGCGGCGGCCGTGGCAGACTGGCGCCGCGGCGAGGACGTCACCCTTGAGCGCCTGCGCCAGCTTCGTGGCGATGTCGTGGGGAACGAGTGGCATATCGCCCAGGAACAGGAAGGCCGCGCGCGACCGGGCGTCGAGGGCGGCGAAACCGGCGCGAAGACTGGCCGACAGACCCAGATCGTGATCCGCGGCATGGACGACGGCCAGCGGTTTCGCCCCGCCCTGCGCCTCGGCGAAGGCGCGCGCGGCAGTGGCAACAGCCGGATCGGCCCCGGTCACCACCAGCACGCGCGCGACCGGCGCTGACAGCGCAGCCCCCAGAGCGCCGTCAATCAGGCGGCCGCCGCGCCAGGTCGAGGTAAGCTTGGCCCCGCCGAACCGTCGACCGGCGCCGGCGGCGAGCACGATGGCCTCGAACGGGCCGCCCTCTGTCGTCACCGGCCAATTCCCACTATGTTCTCGGTCATATGACGCCCTATGACACCGCCCTGGCGACGCCGCAGAAGGCCCGACTGACCGACGGTTTCGGTCGCAAGGTGACCTATTTGCGCCTGTCGGTCACCGATCGCTGCGACCTGCGCTGCATCTATTGCATGAGCGAGCACATGACCTTCCTGCCCAAGGCGGAGGTGTTGACGCTCGAGGAGCTCGACGAGATCACGTCTGCATTCGTTGCGCTGGGTGTCGGCAAGCTTCGGCTCACCGGCGGCGAACCTTTGGTGCGCAAGGGATTGATAGGCCTCGTGGAGCGCCTGTCCCGGCACCTGAAAAGCGGCGCCCTGAAGGAGATCGCGCTCACCACAAATGGCACGCGCCTGGCCGAATTCGCCGCCGACTTGGCGCGTCTGGGCGTGCGCCGCGTCAATGTGTCGATGGATAGTTTGAGGCCCGATGTCTTCGCCCGCCTGACCCGCGGCGGCGACCTTGCCAAGGTGATGAACGGGATCGAGGCGGCGCGGGCGGCGGGTCTCGAGGTCAAGATCAACGTCGTCGCCCTGGCGCATGACAACGCCGCCGAAATCCCAGGCCTCATCGCCTGGGCGCATGCCCGCGGCCATGATCTCACGCTTATCGAAGCCATGCCCATGGGCGAGATCGATGAGGACCGGTCGAGCCAGTTCCTCTCCCTGGCCGGGGTGCGTCGCGACCTCGAGAGTTTCTGGACGCTCTCCGATTTGCCGCTCACCACGGGCGGCCCCGCCCGCTATGTCCAGGTGGCCGAGACCGGCGGCCGGGTCGGTTTCATCACCCCGCTCAGCCACAACTTCTGCGAAGCCTGCAATCGGGTGCGCCTGACGTGCACCGGCGTTTTGCATACCTGTCTCGGGCGCGAGGACGCCGCCGATCTTCGCGCCGTGATCCGTTCGGGCGCCGGTCCGGACGGGCTTATCCGGGCTATCCAGGACGCGGTGCTGGCCAAGCCGCAAGGGCACGATTTCAGGTTCAGCGAGACACCCTCGGTGTCGCGCCACATGTCGACGACCGGCGGATGATCCGCGTGCTGCTTTTCGGGAGGCTATGCGACATCGCAGGATGGCGTGAGACCGAGGTCACGCCGTCGCCGGAGCGACTTTCAGACCTCAAGCGCCGTCTGGCGGAATCCTGGCCGGACCTGGCGCTCGCCCTTGGCGGCGCCGGCGTGAAGGTGGCGATCGACCGGGCCGTTGTTCACGGCGATTTGCCCCTCCCGGCCGGCGCCGAGGTCGCCTTCATGCCTCCGATGAGCGGCGGATGATCACGCTCACAGACCAGCCCTTCGACCCCGGCGAGGCTCTCAACCGCTTCGCCG
Source organism: Caulobacteraceae bacterium (assembly GCA_036491275.1). GTDB lineage: Bacteria > Pseudomonadota > Alphaproteobacteria > Caulobacterales > Caulobacteraceae > Acaudatibacter. Next base: position 50,586 of record DASXCH010000185.1, on the reverse strand, counting down.
CCGGCCGTTGCGAGAGCGGGGCGGTGGCCAGCTTCCTCGGCCTCGCCCGCGGCGAGGCCGGCCAGGCGACCGCGCTGGAGCTCGAGGCCTGGCCTGAATTCACCACGTCCGAGATCGGCCGCCTCGTCGACGAGGCGCGCCGACGTTTTTCGCTGCATGACGCTACTGTGATCCACCGCACCGGCAGGATCGCTCCGGGAGAGCCCATCGTGCTGGTTCTCACCGCCGCCGGCCACCGCCGCGAGGCTTTCGAGGCCTGCGATTTCCTGATGGACTACCTGAAGTCTCGCGCACCGCTGTGGAAGAAGGAATTCGGGCCCTCCGGCGCGCGCTGGATCGAGCCGACTGAGCGCGACCTTGCCGATGCGGAGCGTTGGCGCCGATGAGCGAAGCCCTCGCCGCCGGCGGCCGCTATGACGGGGCCGCGCCGTTCACGCCGGTGCGCGTGGCCGTGCTGACCATATCCGACACCCGCGACGAGGAGAGCGATACCTCCGGCCACCTGCTCGCAGAGCGGGTGACGGCCGCCGGCCATGTGCTTGCCGGTCGCGATCTCGTGCCAGACGAAGTTGAGGCCATCCGTACACGGATCAAAACGTGGACCACTTCAGGCCAGATGGATGCGATCGTCACCACGGGCGGCACCGGATTGACCGGCCGCGACGTGACTCCTGAAGCGATCGAGCCCCTGTTCGACAAGCGTATCGACGGCTTTTCGATGGTGTTCCACCTGGTCAGCTACCAGTCCGTCGGCCTCTCGACCCTGCAGTCGCGCGCCCTGGCCGGCTTGATCGACGGGGTGTTCGTGTTTTGCCTGCCCGGTTCCAATGGCGCCGTCCGCGACGGCTGGGACAAGGTGATCGCCGCGCAGCTCGATTCCAGGCATCGGCCCTGCAACATGGTCGAGCTGATGCCGAGGCTCGCGGAGCGGTGAGCGGCCTCAGCCATCTGGACGACAACGGCCGGGTCCGCATGGTCGATGTCTCGGCCAAGCCGTCGACGCCGCGGGAGGCCCGTGCAGAGGGTCTGGTGCGGATGTCGCTGGCCACACGCGAGCTTGCCCTTTCAGGCCATGGCAGGAAGGGAGACGTTCGCGCCGCAGCCGAGATCGCCGGCGTGATGGCCGCCAAGCGAACCGCAGACCTCATCCCCCTCTGCCATCCTCTCGCGCTCACCCGGATTGAGGTGAAGGTCGAGCGCGACGATCGCGGACTTGCCGTCCGTTCGCTGGTGGCGACAACCGGGCCCACGGGCGTCGAGATGGAGGCGCTCACCGCCGTGGCCGTCGCCTGTCTCACCCTCTACGACATGCTGAAAGCCGCGCAGCGCGACATGGTCGTGGAAGGGGTGCGCCTGGTGGAGAAACAAGGCGGCGCGTCCGGGCACTGGCGGGCGTCTTGAAGCTCCTCACCGTCGAGGCGGCGCGGGCGCGAATGCTGGCGCACGTACGGCCGCTCGCTGCGGAATCAATTGCACTCGAGGTCGGCCTTGGCCGCGTCCTGGCCGAGGAGATTCGGGCGGTCCGCAACCAGCCGCCATTCGCGGCCTCGGCCATGGACGGCTGGGCGGTGCGCGCCGAAGATACCCCGGCAAGATTGGCGATTGTCGGCGAGAGCGCCGCCGGACATGCCTTTGCCGGCTCGGTCGGCAAGCGCGAGGCGGCGCGGATTTTCACCGGCGCGCCGATGCCGTCCGGCGCCGATTCGGTCGTTATCCAGGAGGACGCTGTTCGCGAAGGCGAGAGCGTCACGGTCCCGGCCGTTCAGGCCGGTCGCCACGTGCGACCCGCCGGCATGGATTTTCGCGCCGGCGACGAACTTCTCGTGGTTGGAGACCGCCTCGATCCTTGGCGCCTGGCGCTGGTGGCCGCGGCGGGCCGTTCTCAACTTTGCGTTTCCCGGCAGCCTCGAGTGGCTATCCTGGCGACCGGCGAAGAGATTGTCCCACCCGGAGGCGTGGCCCGTCCCGACCAGATCTTCGATTCGGGATCTGCGAGCCTGGCTGCGCTCGTCTCGACCTGCGGCGGCCGACCGGAGACCCTTGGCCGCGTCGGCGACGACGAAGGGGCGATCGCCGACATGGTGGCGCGCGCGAGCGGAGATCTCGTCGTGACTTTGGGCGGCGCGTCGGTGGGCGATCATGACCTCGTCAAGCCGGCGCTCGCGCGCCTCGGTCTGCAACTCGCCGTCGAGAGCGTGGCTGTGCGCCCCGGCAAACCAACCTGGTTCGGGGTGCTGACCGACGGAAAATTGGTCCTGGGTCTTCCAGGCAATCCCGCCTCCGCCATGGTCTGCGCCGAACTGTTCCTGAGGCCTCTTCTGGCAGCGCTGCAAGCCGCGGACCCAGCCCTCCGCCTGATCACGACAAGGGTGGGCGGCGCTCTTCGAGCCAACGGCGAGCGCGAACAATGGCTGAGGGCCACTCTGTCTTCATCGCCAACCGGCGATGTGGTCGCGATACCTCTGCCCGACCAGGATTCCTCTCTCGTGATGGTGTTCGCCGCCGCCGATTGTCTTGTCCGCCGCCCACCTCTAGCGGCCGCCGCGGAGGTTGGCGATCCAGTCGAGGTCCTGCCGCTTCCTCGATTGTAAGCCTCGGAATTCCCTCGCCGATCGAGGCCCCCAACATGGTTAACGAAGGCTCAAATTCGTCGACACGCCTTGTTTACGCTTGGCCACGATGATGGCGACTCTCGCCGCTCGCCCGGACCCGACGACTTGCGCCCACACCCACTGATATCGAAGCTAGGCTTGGGAACCGCCCAGTTCGGCCTCGATGGCGCCGCGCCCGCCAAGGGCCGGCCGCCGGAAGCGGAGGTGCGCGAAATCCTGGCCATCGCCGGCCGCGCCGGCGTGAGCGTGCTGGATACCGGCGCCGCCTCGCTGCATGGCGAAGCGGTCTTGGGCGCGGTCATGCCCCGTCCCGCCCCCTTCCGGATCACCGTCAAGGCGGCCCGCGGCGACAAGGGTCCCGACTTCGTCGAGCAGGAGGCCCGCGCTTCGCTCGCCCGGCTCGGCCTGGTGCGGGCCGACACCATCATGATCCAGGCGGCCGGCGATCTTTTCGCGCCGTTCGGCAAAGCGCTCTGGCAGCGCCTGCTGGAAATGCGGGACTCCGGGCTCTTCGAACGGGTCGGGATTTCGGCCTACGCCTCGGACGATCCGGCCGGCCTCGGCCGCCGATTCGGACCTGACGTCATCCAGGCGCCGGCGAGCCTGCTCGATCAGCGACTGCTGGTTGACGGCACCCTGGCCTCGATCCGCGACATGGGCGTCGAGGTGCACCTCCGCTCGATCTTCCTCAATGGCCTGCTGTTCCTGCCACCGGACCGGGCGCCCAGCCACCTGCCGGCGGCGGCGGTAAGCCGGCTATCGCGCGCCCGCCGCCTGATCGCCGAAGGTCGCAGCGATCCGCTCCAGGCGGCCCTGGCCTTCGCCCTCTCCCGTCCCGAGGCCGACGCCGTGATCGTCGGCGCGGCCACGGCCGCCGAAGTCAACGCCGTGATCGCCGCGGCGGCCAGCCCGCCGCCGGACCTGGACTGGGACGACTTGGCGCTCGATGATCCCCAAGCGCTTGATTCGCGTCGCTGGGCTGCGGCCTGATGGACAAGAGATCTTCTCTCTACCTCCGGGAGAGAAGTACCGGCGGTGCTGGGGAGGGGGGTCTCCGGAGACAGTAGAGTTGACCCCCCTCTGCTAAAATTTTGCCTACGGCGTCAGCGCCAGTCTCAGTCCGCCATAGGCGCCGATCCCCGGCTTGTCGAACCCCACCGGATCCTCGTAGCGCCGGTCGAGCAGGTTATCGACACGCGCGAAAAGCGTGACGCCATGGCCGAGATCATAGTCTCCCGAAACGTTCACGGTCGCGTACGGGCTGGCCATCAGTTCGGACGACCCGGAGCGGTCGAAATCAAGCCACGCTCCGACATAGACGAGGCTGGCAGCCAGCCGCAGGCGCGAAACGGGCCGCCAGTCGGCAGTGACGCTGGCCTTGTTCTGCGGTCGCCTGAGGAGTTCGGCTCGGGCGATATCGTCGCGGGCGATCAGCCAGGTGTAGTCGCCGCGAAGATCGAGCTTGGAACTGACCTTCAGCGAGACAAAGCTCTCCACGCCATAGGTCGTGGCCTTGCCGATATTGACCAGGGTCTCCGCAAAGGGGTCGCGCGCTGGATCCGGCGCCGCCTCGATGAGGCCCCGGATGTCATTGTGGAACCAGGTGGCGCCCAGGCCGACGCGTTCGCCCCACAGCGGCTGTTCGAAGCCGAGGTCGTAACCGAAGCTGCGTTCGGGCTTGAGGGCCGAGTTGGCGAAGAAGTCGAACTCCGGAAAGCTGACGAAAAGATCGCTCAGTGTCGGCGACTTGAACCCGGTGCCGACGCTGCCCTTCAGCAAAGTGCCGGTGGCCGTGATCGAATAGGCCGGCGCCAGCCGCCAGGTGGCGAAGCCGCCGTAGCGATCATCCGAATCATAGCGGGCGCTGGCGGCCAGGCTAAGTCCCGCCACCGGCCTCGCCAGCAGTTCGGCGAAGCCGCCGGCCCGGCTCTCAAGGGCGCTCGCCGGGCTGTCGATCAGCCGATCGACTGTGTCGTCGACCCCGAGCAACAGGGTGTAGTCCGATCCCAGGACGATCCGTCCCAGCCAGTCGAATTTCAAACGGTCGGCGTTGTCGATCGTGGGGCCGGGAGGGGGGGAGGCGTCGCCGTCATTGGGCCCGAGAATCGTTGTGTGGAAGTTGGCGTAGGCGGCGCCGATCGAGTTCTGCAGCGCCCCGCCAAACAGCGGAAAGTCCGCATTCGCCCGCGTGAAAACCTGATGCTCCCACTGAGAGGTCTGGGCCGCGTCCGGGACCGGCGGCTTCGGAAACAGGTCAAAGTTCTCGCCGGTCGATCGATAGGTCGTGTCGACCCAACGAACGACGAGGCCCACGCGGACATCGCGCGCGAAGTCGTAGCGGAACTTGGCCTGACCGGTGAGATTGTCATAGCGGTCGCCGATCGCCGCCTCGCCGGGCGCCAGCAGCCCCGGAGGCGTCACTGGCGTGTCGCCCGAACGAAAATGGGCAAGATTCAGGGCATAGTGAAAGCCGCTCGACGAGCCGGTCAGGCCGGCGGTCTCGTCAGTCGTGTCGAACGAACCGCCTTCGCCGCTGAGCGTCAGAGTCGGACGTCCCTCGCCGTCCGGCGTGACGATGTTGATCACCCCGCCCAGGGCGTCGGCGCCGTAGAGACTGCTTTCGGGCCCCCGCAACACTTCGATCTTCTCCACGCCGGCCGTCAGGCCTTGACCAAAGTCATAGGCGCCGAGCTGGCTGGGATCGTTGACGTCGATCCCGTCGATGATCACCTCGGTGTGGTTGGAATTGGCCCCCCGGATGAAGACCGAGGTCTGACCCCCCGGTCCGCCGGTCTGGACGACGTTCAGCCCCGGCGTGGTCTCGAGCGCGTCCGGCAGGGTTCGCCATTGATGGGCCTGGATCTGATCGGCCGTGATCAGGGTGATCGAGCTCCCGACCTGATCGAGCGGCGTCGGCGCCAGGGTGGCGGTCACCACCACAGGCGAGACTGTGCCGGGTGGTGTGACCGACTGTTGGGCGGCGGCATTGTGGCTGCAGGCAGCGGCCGCCAAGACGGCGACTCCGATGAGTTTGGACGACATGGTTGGTCCTCGCAGTGACACGTCACCGCGAAACGATGGTCCGCGAGGCCTTACGCCCCGCCGATCCATCCGCCCCGGCGCACCCCGTCCGCAGCGTCCGCGCGTGACCACGGCTTGTGGCAGGTCTCCTGGCTCGCGGGTCGACGCCTTTCGGACCAGCCTTCCCAGAGAACGAGTCCCCAGTGGCTTAGTCGCGGTCCGTAGGCTCGCCGCTTACAGTTGCGGGGGCAGCCGCGGCTTTGGGCCGAAACCCTCACCGCGTTCCCATTTAATCCCCGAAGGGAGCCACGCTGCCGCTATCGACCCGGAATCGGCGAACCGTCAAGCCATTCCGCCGCGCGCCACACAATCGGGAACAGCGAATGATCCATGGGCGCGCCGGCCGGCAAGGTCTCTGCAAGGCCTGGAAATTCCGGCGACGTCACCCAGGGCCTCGGGGCATGGCGCACATCCTCGCCGATGAAGCGGGCAGAGAACACCCGACGCCGCGTTTTCGAGCCGGCCGCCGCATGCAGGGTGAGCATGTGGAAGGCCACGGCATCGCCGGGCTCGAGCGCCCAGCCGAGGATCCGATGGCGCGCCCGATCCGCTTCGATATCCGGCAGCTCACCTAGGGCGCCCTCGGGGAACCATTTCGCCTCATGATCGGCAAAGGACCGCGGCATGAGCCATGGGCCGTGGTGCGATCCGGCCAGGAACTCGAGCGTGGCGTCGCGACTGACAGGATCGAGCGGGATCCAGAAGCTGACGGTCTGACGGCCGTCGATGTTGTAGTAGGGCTGATCCTGATGCCAGGGAGTGGCCGTCGTCGCGCCGCCAGACTTAACCAGCACATGGTCATGATAGAAACGCACGGTCCGCGCGCCCATCAGGGCTGCGGCCGCCGCCGGCAAGGCCCCGTGCAGCGCCACGCGGCGAAAGGCGTCGATCTCAGACCAATTGCAGAAGTCCTCGAGGAACTCGCCGTGGTCGCCGGCTGCGGTGGCGATCTTGGCCCGCGGGCTCGGGCGTTCGATCAGGCCATCGACAGCCTCCCTTAACACCTTGATATTGCTTAAAGGAATCAGGTTTTTCAGTGGGATCGCGCCGTCGCGCCAAAAGGCCTCGACCTGCGAATGGCCGACACCCTCGTCCGTATGTGTCGTTTTTGACACGTCCTCCCCGCAATCCGCCGACAACCCTCAGCGAGCTATTGCCCAGGCGGTCGGCTTAATAAAAAAGTGGCCCGGCGAGAAGTTCACTCCGCCGGGCCAGTGAGGCCGCGAGAACGGGGGGGATGAGCCCGCGGCGATTCTAATGTGAGCGCCGCGGGCCTTTGTTTCAATCCTCTTTCGAGGATTTTTCGGTCTCGACCAAAATTTGCCTTGTCAGCCGGAGATTTCGCGCGCGTCCCGCCATGGACTATCGAGATCACTCGAGTCTGAGGCCTTGGTTGGGGTTCGCGCCGAACGGCGATGATCTCGACGGATCAAGCCGACGTTTGGGGATGCGGTGGCGCGAAGGTGGACAGAGGAACCTCGGGCGGAAAAAAGATGCCCTCATAGGTGTCGAAGTCACGGCCCGCCACCCGCGCCAGGCGCACAAGCATCGGCGGAAGCTTGGTCAGGGTCTCGGCCATGAACTCCACGCCGCGTTCTCGGGCATCCGGATGGGCCTGATCGTCCTGTTCCAGGGAGGCGATGATCCCATCCAGCGGCATGGCGATGCGCACCATCAGGCTATGGAGGTCCACCCGCAGCTTCGCGTCGCGCACGTCGATGAGCAATTCGCGGTTGCGCTCGTAGATGTCGAGTTCACGTCGCGCCGACAGCAACATGCGACGGGTGACCGCTCCGAAGCGATCGCCAACACTCATCGACCGCAAAGCGCCCTCGAGAATGGCGAACATGGTCGAGAGCGCCTCCCCGATGAGAAGGGCCGCCGCGCGCTCGCGCTGACCCTGGCGAACCCTTGCTTCCCACATGTTGGCGACCACCCCGCTCACGGTGGCGACAACAGCGCCCAGCGCCACCGCCGCCAGGGTGTCGGCGTGAGCGCCTTCGGCCAGTTCCCGCAGGTTCAGCGGCAAGCCCTCTCCTCTTTTCCGCAGGAAAGACCCTAGCGGATCGGGCGCCGCCGCACCACGTCTGGCCGGCGAGGGACGCTCCTTTGAAGGAACTTCACATATCACCGGGCCGTGAGGAGCTGGCCGCCATCCGCCGCAGTGTCGAGCTGGTCGGGCGTTTCACAGACGGCCTGCTGCGCATTGGCCCATTTCGCCTGGGCGCAGAGGCGGCGCTCGATTGGATTCCCGGCGTGGGTGAGGTCTACGGCTCCGCTGCAGCCATCTTCCTGCTCGTCCAGGGTTCACGCGCCAAGGTCCCGCTGAAGACGCTCCTTGGCTGCGCCGGCCTGATGTTCGGCCGTACTCTGATTACGGCGGTCCCCGTGGCCGGCCCCTTGGCGGCGGACGCCATTGCTCTGCACGGCCTCTCCGCGCGCCTGATCATGCGGGCGATCGACCGGCGCCTGGCGAAGATGGATGGACCCGCGCGGCCGGCCCGCCGCGCCTGGCTAGGTCGCCGCCCGGCCGCTGTCGCACTGTAGAATTCGCGCCATCTCGCGCTCGCCGGCGCGCGATCGTATAGGGGGCCGACGGTCGCAACCGGAGGTCTCTGATGCTGGTCCTGGCCCTGCTCGCCGCGCTGGCGGCCGACGCCCCGCCGATGCTGCCTGCTCCGATCGGCCCGGCATCGGCTGGGAAGGCGCAGTGCTATTCGCCGGATCTGGCGCACAAGCTTTGCGCCTCCCTCAACACCTACGCCCTGCGCCCGGACGGCCAGATCGCCAATACGTCCACGGTGATCCTGGAAAAGACACCGGCCGTGATCATGACCTCTATCTCGACCGCCTCCGTGGCCAATGGCCGAGTCTGTACCGTGATCAAGAAGGATGACCTGCTGGCGGCCAGCTTCACGGTCAATGGCGCCACGCCCGATGATGCCCAGATCGATAAACTCCGACAGGCCATCCTCACGGGTTGGGCCGCGCTCATCGACCACACGGTGTGCGTCGGCTATGTGGCCGATGGCTCGCAGTTCGTCGCCCACACCGCTTTCGATGGCTTGCCCCGGCCCAATCTGGACCAGAGGATGATGTGGGTGTCTCCCCAGGACGGCTGGAAAGTCGGTCTTTGATCTTCCGTTCGAACTAGATCGATCTATTTACCGCGCGTGGCGATGCGCGTGCAGGCGGCGACAATCACGCCAAAAAGGATCATCGCGGCCAGGTTGAACAGCACAGCCTCCATGTGGACGGGCCTGTGTCTGGGCCACGCCGCCGAGAGGGGCACGACGACGAAGTTCATCACCAGGAATATTCCCACCCCGTAAAGCGCGCCCAGGACCAGTGGTCGACGCCGCAGCAACGGCAGGCGGATCGAGGCAAGGACATAGATGGCCGCGATGGCGAGCGACATCAGCTCCTGCGCAACGAAGCCGATGGCCATCGAACTCTGACCATCGAAGAATGACGCCCTGCCCAGCAGTCCGCTGGCGATGGCCTGCAGAATAACGCCGACCCGCAGGTGATTGATGGCCGCGGCCACGAAGATGTCGATCGTACCCGCCGCCAAGCCGCCCAGGCCGATCGCCGACAGGATCCTGACGGCCGCCCCTTTCACTGCAAAGCCTCCGCCGGGGAGACCACGACCTCTCTCTGCGATGGGTCGTAATAGAACTGTTCCTCGACGATGCGATCGTCACACCATGTCTGAAGGGCCAGCTCGGCCAGCCGTCTGACCGCGCCGTCAGCGGCGGTGAACTCAAACTCCCAGCCGATGACCACCCTGTCTCCGTCCACCAGGACCGGGCTGGCGCGCCGCGTCACCACCTGCCGCATCTGTCCCAGCAGAGCCTTCTCGCCCGCGATCAGCAGGTCTCGGCCCCTGCGCGGCGGCGACATATTCTCCTGCATGCTGGCTTCGGGCGCATAGAAGTCGGCGATGGCCTCGACGTAGCGGCCTTCGCGCACGGCTGAAACGAAGGCGTTGACCCTTTCCCGGCTTGGCATGGGGCGCATCTCCCTTTTTCAATTAGATTGAATGATCAAGAGCACACCAGAGTAGATAGATCAATCTATCATTTTCCTGGAGCCACGCGACGAATCGGTCTATCCGACGCCCATGAGCAAGCCTTCCGACACGCGCCTCAGGCTCATTCGCGCCGCAGAACAGTTGTTTCGGGTCCAGGGCTTTTCGGGAACGGGCTTGAAACAGGTCACCGCCGAAGCCAAGGCGCCGTGGGGCTCGCTCTATCACTTTTTTCCCGCGGGCAAGGTCCAGCTTGGGGTGGAAGCTGCGCGGTGGGCTGGGGACTACTATGCCGAGGGCTGGCGTCGGTCGTTCGGATGGTCCGACGCCCCTGGCGAGGCCATCGAGCAGGTGTTCTTGATGGAAGCCAGGATCCTGGAGGGCAGTGACTATCGCAACGGCTGCCCGATCGCCTCGACCACGCTCGATATCGCCAGCCTCGACGAAAACCTGCGCGAGGCCTGCAACGAGGCCTTCGATAAGTGGCGTTCGACGCTCGCCGAAGGCTTTGAGGCCCACGGCGCGCCGACAGCGGAGGCCCGGGCGCTGGCGGCTTTCGTCCTGTCGGCCATGGAAGGCGCCATCACCGTCGCCCGCGCCGCGAAGGCGGCGGACGCCCTCATCGCCTCGGCCAGGTATGTACGGGAGGCGGTGGACCGGGCGGCGCAGACGTGGGACGAATCTTTCTGAAGCCGGTGGCGTGAGGGGGCATGAAGGCGGATCTGGCGAGCCTCAATGCCCGCGCGCTGCCGACCTGGTTCGACGCCGCCAAGTTCGGAATCTTCATTCATTGGGGGATATGGACGATCCCGGCCTTCGCGCCGCGCGTGGGCTCGATCTCCGAGATCTTCCGCACCCACTATGACCGCGCCGCGGCCATGTTGCCCTACACCGAGTGGTACTGGAACGCGATCCGCGTCCCGGGCACGCCTTCGGCTGAATTTCACGCCGCCCACTATGGCGACGCAGCCTACGAGGCGTTCAAAGAGCCGTTTCTGGCGGGACTCTCCGGCTGGGACCCGGCCGCCTGGGCCGAAGCCTTCCGCGACGCCGGCGCCGGCTACGTGGTTCTGGTGGCCAAGCACCACGACGGCTTCTGCCTGTGGCCGAGCGCGGTCGAGAACCCGCAACGCACCGACTGGGCCAGCCGGCGCGATCTCGTCGGCGAGATCGCCGGGGCCGTGCGGGCGGCCGGCCTGAGGTTCGGACTCTACTACTCCGGCGGACTCGATTGGATCTTCGATCAGCGGCCGTTGAGGACCCTTGGTGACCTGGCGGCCGGACCACCCCGCGGCGCCTATCCGGGCTACGCCGAGCGCCAGGCGCGCGAGCTGATCGACCGCTATCAGCCGAGCGTACTGTGGAACGATATCGCCTGGCCAAGCGGACAGCGGCGACTCAACCACCTGTTCGCCGACTACTACGGCGCCATTCCCGAGGGCGTGGTCAACGACCGCTGGCGCACGTCCGGCCTTGCCTCCCTCGTCCTGCGGTCCGGCCTTGCCCGACGTCGTCTCGATGACCGCATCCGTCGGGCCATGCAGAATCGTCCCGACCGCAGCGAAGGGGTCATCCCGCCGCCAGTCCCCCATTCTGATTTTCGGACGCCCGAATATGCCCGTTTCCCGGACATTCAGGCCAAGAAATGGGAGGCGACGCGCGGCATGAGCCATTCCTTCGGCTTCAACCGCAACGATTCGGAAACCGACTACGCCTCGGCGGAGACCCTGATCGGCGATTTCATCGACGGCGTCTCCAAGAATGGCAATCTGCTGCTGAATGTCGGGCCCGAAGCCAGCGGCGCCATTCCCGCGCCTCAGCTCGAGCGCCTGAAAGCTTTCGGCGCCTGGCTGCGCGCCAACGGCGAAGCGATCCACGGGAGCCATCCTTGGGTCAGGGCGGAGGGCGAGACCGACGATGGCTTGTCCGTGCGATTCACATCGAAGGACGGCGACCTCTACATCATCCTTCTGGGCGCGCCCCGGAGCGCGCGAATCGTCATTCGCGGACTTTCCGTCAGCGGCGCTGCGACACGTCTCGAGGATGGCGCGCCCGCAGCCCTTCAGGCGGTCGGCCCGGACCTCGCGATCACCCTGCCCTCGCCATCCGGGGGCTTTGCGCCCGCCATTCGAATCGCCGGCGCCGCCTGAGCGCCGTCAGGTCATTTCGCGGGATAGGGCGTCCCGTCGCGGTGGCGATAGAAGTGCTCACCGGGTTCGGCGATCATGTCGGCTTCGGGATAGACACAGCGGTCGTCAGCGCTTCGCGTGCCGACTTCCAGGACCCTGACGTTGGCGTTCGTGCGATTGACGAGATGATGGCCGTCGGCTTTGCCGGCCGGAAAGGCGGCGCAGTCGCCCGGGCGCAGAACCTCCTCGCCGACATCGGTGACGAGTGTGACCTCGCCCTCGAGCACCCAGACGAACTCGTCCTCAGTGCTGTGCCAGTGCCTCTGGCTCGACCAGACGCCCGGCTCGAGGACAAGCAGGTTGACGCCAAATTGGGTCAGTCCGCCGGCGTCGCCCAGCGCCTGCCTCTGCCTCTCCAGGCATGGCGCGTCATAGGGCGGCGGATAGCCCGTCCCGCGCCGCGCATCCACTGAGGAGATGTCGATTTTTGGCATGGGCGGATCCGCGGTCGTCGCGCGGCTTGGCCCGCGCCGCCGGCCAACCTAATGAAGGGCGTGCAGGGGAACCAGAGATGATCGATCCCGTCGCCCTCGCCCGGGACCTCGTTCGGCGCCCGTCGGTGACGCCCGCCGACGCGGGGGCGATGGACATGGTCGAGAAAACTCTGGCGGCGATCGGCTTCCGCTGCCGGCGGATGCGCTTCGGCGACATCGAGAACCTCTACGCCCGCAATGGAGACGCCCGCCCGAACCTCTGTTTCGCCGGCCATACCGACGTGGTGCCGCCCGGGGATATCGCAGCCTGGGCGCGCGATCCGTTCTCCGGTGAGATCGCCGAGGGCGAACTTCACGGCCGCGGCGCAGCCGATATGAAGAGCGCCATCGCCGCCTTCATCGCCGCCGCCGCGCGCGCCCGGGAGGTCCCGGGCTCGCTCAGCCTGCTCATCACGGGCGACGAGGAAGGCGAGGCCGAGCACGGAACCAAGGCGGTGGTCTCTGCGCTCGCGGCCGAAGGCGAGGCTATCGACCACTGCATCGTAGGCGAACCGACTTCGGTCGCCCGGCTTGGCGACATGGTCAAGATCGGTCGCCGCGGCAGTCTCAATGCCGAGATCGTGGTCCGCGGCGTGCAGGGCCATGTCGCCTACCCCGACCGCGCCGCCAATCCGACGCCGACGCTCGTGAGGTTCCTGTCGGCGGTCCAGGGCCGCCGGCTGGACGACGGCTTTACGGGGTTTCAGCCTTCCAACCTCGAGATCACCAGCATCGACATCGGCAATCCGGCGACCAATGTCATCCCGGCCGAAGCTCGCGCCCGACTCAACATCCGGTTCAACCCGACCCACAGCGGCGCCAGCCTCGCCGCATGGCTGAAGAGCGAAGCCGAAGCCGCGGGCGTGGGCTTTCGTGGCGAGGTCAGGCTCGCGCCAAGGATCAGCGGCGAAGCTTTTCTGACGGCGCCCGGCGAATTCACGGCTCTGGTGGCCAGGGTGGTGGCGGCCGAAACCGGCCTCGAGCCCGAGCTCTCCACCTCCGGCGGCACGTCGGACGCCCGCTTCATCCGCGCTCTATGTCCGGTGGTGGAATTCGGCCTGGTCGGCCAGACCATGCACAAGGTCGACGAACGGGCGAGCGTGGCCGACATCGAGGCCCTGACAAGGATCTATCAACGCCTGATCGCCGACTACTTCGCCGCTTTCTCAGGATAATCGACGCCGATCAGGCACAGCCCTGTCGCCGGCGCCACTGGGCCGCAGGCGCTGCGGTCCCTCGCCTCGAGAGCGGCGCTAAGATTGTCGACGCTCCAACGGCCTAGGCCTACCTGGACCAGGGAACCGGTCATCGAGCGGACCTGCCTGTGCAGGAACGAGCGGGCGACAAAGCCAAGGCGCACTTCATCGGCGGTGCGCGTCACGCGCGCCTCGTCCAGGGTCTTGATCGGCGATTCGGCCTGGCAGGCGGCGTCTCGGAAGGTCGTGAAGTCGTGCCGGCCCTCGAGCAGGCGCGCGGCAGTATCCATGGCGTCGACATCGAGCGGCGCGCGGATGTGCCAGACGTGCCCGGCCTCGAGCGCCGGCGGCCCGGGCCGGTTGAGGATCCGGTAGAGATAGCGCCGACCTCTGGCTGAGAACCGGGCATGGAAGCCATCGTCCGCGACCTCCGCCTTCAGCACCGCGATCGGCGCGTCGGCCAGATGAGCGTTCACGGCGTTCGCCACCACCGCGGCTGGCCAATCTTTCGAGAGATCGACATGGATGACCTGGCCGGAGGCATGGACGCCGGCGTCGGTGCGTCCGGCGGCGCTCACCCGCACCGCCTCGCCGCTGAACGCCAAGAGGGCGCGCTCGACCGCCGCCTGCACCGACGGCTGGCCGGCCTGAGCCTGGAAACCGCAGTAGGGACCGCCGTCATATTCCAGCATGAGGCGGTAGCGCGGCATCAGGAAACCCTTACGCCTCGGTTGAGAGGAAAGCCGCGCACAAATTCGCCACCGTCCTGGGCGCCGCGACCCTCGCGCTGCGCCTTCAGGATACGCACGGCGCCTTCGCCGCAAGCAATCAGCAGGCCGTCGTCGAGAACCTCGCCGGCCTCGCCCGCGCCGGCCTCGAGACGCGACAACATGGCTTTGATCCGCATGGGCCCCTTGGGTCCTGGCGCCTCGAACCAGGCGCCGGGAAATGGCGACAGGCCGCGGATCTGGCGATCCACGCGTTCGCCGCTACGGTCCCAGCGTATGCGGGCTTCGGCTGGACGGATCTTGCGCGCATAGGTGGCGCCATCACCGGGCTGGGGCGTGAACCGCGCCTCGCCGCCCTCCAGTGCGGCGAGGGCCTCGACCATCAAGGACGCGCCGAGCTTGGAGAGCCGGTCGGCGAGCGATCCGGCGGTGTCCAAGGCGTCGATCCGGGTGCTGGCGCTGGCCAGAGTCGGGCCGGTGTCGAGGCCCTCGTCCACACGCATGACGTCGACGCCGGTGATCGCGTCGCCAGCCATGATCGCGCGCTGGATCGGCGCCGCCCCGCGCCACCTCGGCAGCAGCGAGGCATGCAGATTGAAGCAGCCAAGGCGGGGGGCCTCCAGGATATCGCGGGTGAGGATCTGCCCGAAGGCCACCACCACCGCCGCGTCGAGCCCGAGAGCTGCGAAGGCCCGGGCCTCCTCCGGTTCGCGCAGCGAGGCCGGCGTGCGCACCGAGAGGCCGTGCGCCTCGGCGAAGGCCTGGACGGCGGACGGCGCAAGTTGACGGCCCCGGCCTCGCGGCGCCGGCGGCTGGGAATAGACGCAAACGATGTCGTATTTGGCCGCGATGATCGCGGACAGGACCGGAACCGAGAATTCAGGCGTTCCCAGAAAGACCAGGCGCATCGGGCTAGGCCGCCCCTGATCCTCCCCCAGACAGGGGGCCGGGCGAGCGGCGGATCACAGCCGCGACGGTTCCATCTCCTCGGAGCGCGATGACTTGCGCACCTTGGCTACGGCGCGCTCGCGCTTGAGGCGTGAGAGGTGGTCGATGAACAGTACCCCGTTGAGATGGTCGATCTCGTGCTGGATGCACACTGCGAATATGCCCTCGGCATTCTCGTCAACCAGGGCGCCCTGGTAGTCGAGATAGCGGACCCTGACCCTGGCCGAGCGTTCCACCTCGTCATAGAACTCCGGCACCGACAGGCAGCCTTCTTCATAGGGAACGGTGTCGTCGGAGGCCCAGAGGATCTCCGGATTGACGAAGTAGCGAGGCTGTTTGGGCTCTTCGTCACGCGAAAGGTCCATGACCAGGACACGTTTGGGAACGCCCACCTGGATGGCGGCCAGGCCGATGCCGGGCGCGGCGTACATGGTCTCCAGCATGTCGTCCATAAGCGCGCGCAACTCGTCGTCGACGCCCTCGACCGGCTTGGAGACAGTCTTGAGCATGGCAAGGTCGCCATCGACGGTAAGGATGCGGCGGACAGTCATTTTGCGGAGGTAGGCGCGGCCTCTTCGGCCGTCAAGGCGGCGACCGACGGTTCGGCTGCGAGCTTTGAAAGCGAGCGGGTCGCGACGTCAATGGCCGGGGTATCCCGCAGTGGCGCGGCCGGAGTGTCCGCCTTCAGATCCTCGAAGCGGCGAGCCTGCGTGAGCACCTGGCTCTCCAGCGATCCGACAAAACGGTTGTAGCTCTCGACGGCCTGGGTCAGCGCCCCACCCACGCCGGAGACGTGCTTGCCCATCACCGACAGGCGTTTGTAGAGTTCGCGCCCGAGCTCGGCGATCTCGCGGGCGTTGACGGTCTGCTGCTCGACGCGCCAGCCATACATCACCGCCATGCAAAGCGCGAAGAGGCTGGAGGGTGTGGTCAGGATCACCCGGCGCTCCATCGCCTGGGTGTAGAGGTCGGGAAAGCGCTCCACGACCGCGGCCAGGATGGTGTCGCCCGGGACGAACATGGCGACGAAATCCGGCGCCGAATCGAACTGTTCCCAGTAGGCCTTGGCGGCCAGCGACTGCATGTGTCCCTTCACGCTGACGGCATGGCGGGCGTATGCCTCCTCCCGGACCGCCTCCTCGACGGCCTCCTGCGCCTCCAGATAGGCGGTCAGCGAGCACTTGGCGTCGATCACAAACAGGCCGCCCCGCGGCAGCTTTACCACCACGTCCGGCCGCTGGGCGCCGTCGCCGGTGCGGACATGGACCTGTTCGTCGAAATCCCGGCCCTCCTTCATGCCCGCCAGTTCGAGCACGTTGCGCAGGATCTGCTCGCCCCAGCGGCCTTGAACCCCGGCGCCTCGGCGCAGGGCTGTCGACAGTCGCCTGGCCTCTTCCTGGGAGAGCCTGGTGGCCGTCAGCAATTGATCGAGGTGAGCCTTGAGGCCGCCGGCTTCCCGCGCGCGGGCCTCATCGGCGGCGGCCACCTTCTTCTCGAACTTCTCCAGGGTATCGGCCACCGGCTTCAGCTGAGCCTCGATCTTGGCCTGGCTGACCGCGTTTTGGGCTTCGAAGGCCTGCGAAGCGCGCTTGACCAGCGCCTCGGCCACCACGCCCGCGGCAAGGTTCGCCTGATCCTTCAGCACCTGGTCATTGGCCCCGGCCCGGGCCAGATCGGCCTCGAGGCGCCCCGCCCGGCCCCGCTCGGCCATGGCCCAGACCACGGCGGCCAACGCCACGACGACGAGCAGGAGATCCAGAATCAATCCGGAGTTCATGCTCCGTTCCGTATCAGAGAGCGGCCCCTGGCGTCACCCCTCCCCCTCTTCGGCCCATGCCTTTATCAACTGATGGGCGATGGCGAGGGCGCCTGGCGCACGGGCGCTGTCGTGCTCGCCGCGGACCAGGCGTCCGGCCTCCTCCCGACTGAACCAGCGCACTTCGTCGAGCTCTACGTCGTCGGCGACCGCCTCGCCGTCCTCGATGTCGGCGATGAGGCCGATCATCAGCGACATGGGATAGGGCCAAGGCTGGGTTGAATGATAGCGCACCCGACGGACCCGCACGGCCGCCTCCTCATAAAGCTCGCGGGCGCACGCCTCCTCGATGGACTCTCCTGGCTCGACGAAGCCCGCCAGGGCCGAATACATGCCCTTCGGCCACGCCGCCTGACGGCCTAGCAGGCATCGCTCGCCGTTCACCGCCAGCATGATCACCACCGGATCGGTGCGCGGAAAATGCTCGGTTCCACATTCCCGGCAGCGCCGTTTCCAACCGCCCTCGACGGCATCGGTCGCCGCGCCACAGGTGGAGCAGTGGCGGTGTTTTCGCCGCCATTCGAACACCTGGCGCGCCTCGGCCAGGATCGCCGCTTCGGCGGGCGGCATGTTGGTGGCGATGACCCGCAGCTCTTCGAAACGGCCCAGCCCCTCGAGCGGACCGTCAGCCGGGTCGGCGTCACTGTCGAAGTCAACCGCGAATATGGCCGACTCCCGCCAAAGCCCCAGGAACAGCAGACGCTCCCACCCCGCGGAGTGGGCCTTGGCCAGGCCGGTGGAAAGATAGGCGATCTGCAAGCCGCCGCCTTTGGCGTCCTCCACCATCGGCTTGCCGTTCCACAGGGCCACGGCCAGAGCGTTCGGATCGGCCAGTTGGCCGGCCAGCCATTCCTCATCGCTGCGGCGATAGCTGGCCCGCTCCAGGGGATTGCCGGCGAAGATGTTGACGAAGCTTTCGAGGGCCATGCGCCCTCTTAGCCTCCCCGAGCCGGAACGTCAGCGGGCCTCAGTCGGCCCCCATGCGCGCCTTGAGCGGCGACAGATCCGGCGCGGAAGGGTCGTTGGGCCGCGACATTCGACCCATGATCGAATGCACGTACCCTTGCGTCTCATGATAGGGCGGAATTCCGCCGTAGCGATCCACCGCCCTTGGGCCGGCGTTATAGGCGGCGAGCGCCTTCGAGGTGTCGCCGTCATAGCGATGCATCAGTTGGCCGAGATAGACGACGCCGCCGTCAATATTGGATGCCGTATTTGAGGAGTCGACGCCGAGCGTGCGTGCGGTGCCAGGCATCAGCTGCATGGTTCCGCGCGCCCCCTTGGGCGAGACGGACTGCGTTTTATAGTGCGACTCCTGCCAGGCCACCTCGCGGACCAGCTGCTCGTCGACCTGGTGGCGCTCGGCGGAGTCGTGGATGGCTTGAGCGACCTCAGGTGGCGGAGCGGGAGAGGCCGCGCCGTGGCCGCCCCGCGCGCGACGCCCCCCGGGCGTCAGGATCAGCGCCGTCGGGTGCGCGCCCGGTGACATTCTTTGGGTCGCGCCCTCGTAGAGCACCACCGATCCGTCCACGTGGACTTCTTCCTGGGCGCAGGCGGTCGCGGCGCCGAGCAGGACCACGCTCAACACCAGCGCCGATCGCACGCAGAGAACAACGCCCCCACTCATGTCTATCGCCCGCCCCACAGCTGCGGCCAATTACCTGGGCCATTGTGACCCAAGACAGGCATTCATGCAAAAGCCGGCCCGAAGCCGGCGAAATCGGATCAGACCCTGGGCTTGGCCGCCGGCGCCGCTTTGGGCGCCGTCGGAGCCGGCTTGGCTGCCGCGACCACCGCTTGCGGCTGCGATCCGTTCCAGGTCCAGCCGGCGATTTTCCAATCTCCGCCGTCGTGAGTCAGCGCGAAGGTGAATCCGCCATGCTCGACCATGGCCTTCTTGTGCTCGCGGTAGAGGTAGTCGGCGTCCATATGGACATAGGCCTTGTCGGCTTCGACATGGGAGAGCACCACGCGGCCCAGTCGCACCTTGCCGTCGGTGTCGCCATTGGCCTTTGCGTCCTTGGCCAGATCCTCCGCCCACCCCTCGACCGCGCCTGAGCCGCTCCACATATGCGGCGCCGGCTCGTCGATGATCGTCGGGGCGTCGACATGCGTGGCTTTCGCGCCGGCCACATCGCCCTTGTTGAAGTCGTCGATGAACTGATGGATGGCCACCACCGGGCCGCCGGCCGACTTGCCGGCGGCCAGACCCGGGCCGGACATGGCCAGAATTGCGAGAGCGGACGCGGCCGCCAGAGCTGCGCTCATATTCATCGACGTTCCCCCATAGGCGCGCACCGTAGGTTCGGCGCGACGGCCAAATCTATAGACCAGGCCAGACCTAATGTCCCGCGTCGCTGAAGCCTGGCGACCAGGCGCAGCAGATCAGGCCGTGAGCGCGTGCCTGGCGCGCCAGGTCGTCGCGGAAATCCGGGTGGGCGAGGGCGATCAGGGCCTGGGCCCGCTCCTCCACGGTTCGCCCCTTGAGGTTGGTCGCCCCGTATTCGGTGACCACGTACATGACATCCGACCGGGGGGTCGTGACAATGTCGCCGGGCGTCAGATCCACGACGATGCGGCTCTTGCGCACGCCTTTGCGCTCGTAGGTGGATGGCAGGCAGATGAACGACTTGCCGCCATTCGAGGCGTAGGCGCCCCGCACGAACTGAAGTTGGCCGCCGGTGCCGGTGAGGTGGCGATGGCCGTCCGATTCGGACACCGCCTGGCCCTGCAGGTCAATGTGGGTCGTGCTGTTGATCGAAACCACCTTGTCATTGCGCATGATGTTCTGTGGCAGGTTGGTGTGGTCCACCGGGCAGCACAGCAGGTCGGGGTTGCCATCGGCGGCGTCGAACATGGCCTTTGAGCCCATCCCGAAGGTGAAGGTCACCTTGCCCTGATCGATGGCCTTCCGCGCGCCGGTCACGCACCCGCTCCGATAAAGTTCGATCAGGCCGTCGGTGAGCATTTCGGTGTGGACGCCGAGATCGCGCACCCCGGCGTCCTTGAGCAGGGAGCAGACGGCGTTCGGCATTCCGCCGATACCAATCTGCAGGCAGGCGCCGTCCTCCACCTCGGCGGCGATCAGGCGGGCCACCGCCTTGTCGATTTCCGAGGGTGGCGGATTGGGCAACTCCGCCGGCGGGCCCTCCTCGCCTTCGATGATGAAGTCGACCTCGTCGACATGGACCCCGTTCTCCAGGCCATGGACGTGCGGATAACCGGGCACAACCTCCACGATGACGCACTTCGCGCGCTCGATGAGGGCCCTGAACCAGAGATTGGTGAGGCTGAAATTGAATACGCCGTCCGCATCCATAGGCCTGGTGCGAACGACCGCGACGTCCACCGGATCGATGAATCGCCGATAGTAGTCCGGCACCTCGCCGAGATTGAGCGGCGTATAGCCACACAGGCGCTCGGCGTGCTTGGCCCTCTCATAACCGCCGAAATGCCAGCTGAAGGTTCGGAAGCTGAGCCCGTCCGGATCAGCTTCGACGTGGGCCAAGGGCTTCAGCGACAGGCAGGTTCGGAGCTTGACGTCGGTCAACTCCCCGGCCCGCGCCGCCAGCGCCTCATCGAAGGTGTCGGGCTGACCCAAGCCGCCAGCCAGATCCACCCACATCCCCGATCGCGCAAGGCCGGCCGCCTCGGCCGCGGTGATGTGCTTCGCAGGCGCCAGGGTCCTTCGCCGCATCGCCTCCACTTTCCTTCGGCTGTCCTTATGGACCGGCCGCACGGCGGGTCAATGCGACGTTGCGCCCGCTGTCGCGCGGCTTGCGCCACGGAGCCGGCCACGCGATATAGGCCACGGAGATCGGCGATGGGCGGAGGCCTCGCCAACCCGGTCAGGTCCGGAAGGAAGCAGCCGTAACGAGATTCGCTCCGGGTCGTCTGCCGGTCTCCACCCGTCCTCTGATGACCTCTGTGAGTCGACCGACCCAAGCCCCATGACCGACACCGTGGTCGAGCCGCCGGACGCCGAGCGGGACGAAGCGACGTCTGACATGTTCGGCCAGGAGCAAGCGCCCGCCTACACCGTCATCGCCCGCAAATATCGGCCGAAGACCTTCGCCGACCTGATCGGTCAGGAGGCCATGGTCCGAACCCTGACCAATGCCTTCGCCTCCGGCCGCATCGCCCACGCCTTCATGCTCACCGGGGTGCGCGGCGTCGGCAAGACCACCACCGCCCGCCTTCTGGCCAGGGCCCTCAACTACGAGAGTGAGACGGTCCGCCAACCGAGCCTGACCGATCTGGCGAGCGAAGGACGGCACTGCCGTGCGATCCTCGAAGGGCGCCACCTCGACGTCCTGGAGCTGGACGCCGCTTCGCGCAGCAAGGTCGACGAGATGCGGGAACTGCTCGACGGGGTGCGCTACGCTCCGGCGCAGGCGCGCTACAAGGTCTACATCATCGACGAAGTGCACATGCTCTCGACCGCGGCCTTCAACGCCCTCCTGAAGACCCTCGAAGAGCCGCCGCCGCACGCCAAGTTCATCTTCGCGACCACCGAGATCCGCAAGGTGCCGGTGACCATCCTGTCGCGCTGCCAGAGGTTCGACCTGCGACGCGTCGAGCCCGAGGTGATCTCCGCCAGCCTGGCGAAAATCGCCGAAGCCGAGGGCTTCTCCATCGAGAACGAGGCGCTGGCTCTGATCGCCAGGGCCGCGGAAGGTTCGGTGCGCGACGCCCAATCCCTGCTCGACCAGGCGCTGGCCCAAGCGGAGGTAGGGGAGCGGGTGGATGCAGCTTCGGTTCGCGACATGCTGGGCCTGGCCGACAGGACCCAGACCATTGATCTGTTCGAGAAAGCGGTGCGCGGCGAGGCGGGCCCAGCGCTCGAAGCCTGGCGCGCTCTCTACGCCTTCGGCGCCGATCCGATCACGGTGGTCATGGACATGCTTGAGCATTGCCATGGGGCATCGGTGGCCAAGGTGTTGGGGCCTGACACACTTGGCCTGCCGAAGGACCAGGCGGCGCGCCTGACGGCCATCGGCGCGGCGCTGTCAGCCGGGACCCTCGCACGCCTGTGGCAGATGTTGATCAAGGCGCTGGCCGAGACCCGTCTTGCGCCCGATCCGGCGGGCGCTGTGGAAATGATCCTCATTCGCCTGGCCTATGCTGCTGACCTGCCCGGACCGGAAGAGGCGCTGAAGGCTCTGCGTGGCGAGGAAACCGGCGGCCCTCCTGCGATTGGGCCGACCAGCGGCGGCGGCGGCGGAAAGACACGCGCCGGCCTGGCCCTGGCCCCGTCCGCGGCGCCCAAGCTACCCGCGCCGCAGACGTTCGAGGAGGTTGTGCGTCTCATCGACGAGCGCCGCGATATTGGTCTGCGGCTGGATGTCGAGCGCTATGTCCGCCTGGTCAGCTTCCGGCCCGGCGCCATCGAATTCGCCCCCGTGCCGGGCGCGCCCAGCAATCTGGCGCATCGTCTCGCAGGCCGGCTCAAGGAATGGACCGGCCAGCCATGGCTGGTGGCCGCCCAGGGCGGCGGCGGGGGCGAGACCTTGCTGGAACGTCAGAACCGAGCCGTCGCTGAAGCCCATCGCGAGGCTCTGGCCGAGCCGTTCGTCCAGGCGGTGCTGGCGACCTTCCCGGGCACGGAAATCCTCGAGGTTCGCCAACTCACGGCGCCCGAGGCGACGTCCGACAACGCCGATGATCAGGAGGATTGAGTGAAGGATTTGGGATCGCTGATGAAGCAGGCCCAGGCCATGCAGCAGAAGTTGCAGGAGGCTCAGGCCAAGCTTGCGGAGCAGGAGGTCGAGGGCGCGGCCGGCGGGGGACTTGTGCGCGTCTGGCTGCGCGGCACCGGCGAGATGTCGCGGCTGCACATCGACGAGAGCCTGATCCAGCCTGGCGAAGGCGAGATCATCGCCGACCTCGTTATCGCCGCCTACGGCGACGCCAAACGCAAGCTCGATGAGGCCCAGGCCGACATGGTGCGCCAGGCCGCCGGGCCGCTGGCCGGCCTTCCGGGCATGCCAAAGCTCTGATGGCTGCTTCGGTCGGGCCGGAGATCGAGCGACTCATCGCCGTCCTTGCAAAGCTCCCCGGCCTTGGACCGCGATCGGCCCGCCGCGCCGCCCTCGCTCTGCTCAAGAAGCGCGAGCAGCTCCTGGCGCCGCTGAGCCAGGCGCTTTCTGAGGCCGCGGCGCGGGTCGTCACCTGCGGCGTCTGCGGCTCGCTCGATAGCGCCGATCCCTGCGTCGTGTGCGCGGACGCCACGCGCGAG
Organism: Caulobacteraceae bacterium; assembly: GCA_036491275.1. Taxonomy (GTDB): domain Bacteria; phylum Pseudomonadota; class Alphaproteobacteria; order Caulobacterales; family Caulobacteraceae; genus Acaudatibacter. The sequence continues at coordinate 27,275 of DASXCH010000185.1, read as the reverse complement.
GCCGGCCTGATCTGTGTCGTCGAGGAAGTCGGGGGCCTGTGGGCCATGGAACGCGGCGGCGCCTGGCGTGGCCGCTATCACGTGTTGGGAGGTCTGCTGTCGGCCATGGACGGGGTCGGTCCGGAAACGCTTCGGGTCGAGGCGCTCGTCCGTCGCGCCGCGACACCCGACGTGCGGGAGGTGGTGCTGGCTCTTCCGGCCACCGTCGATGGGCAGACGACGGCTCACTACCTCGTGGATCGGCTCGCCGGCGCCGGGGTCGACGTGACCATGCTCGCTCGCGGCGTGCCGGTCGGCGGCGAGCTCGACTGGCTCGATGACGGCACCATCGCTCAGGCGCTTCGGGCCCGCCGGCCCGCCTGAAAGAGCGCTGCCGGGTGAACCGTCATGTCGAACGGCTGAAGCGCCACTGGCCGGTCTTCACCATCTGCTGGCTGGGTTTCATCGCACTCCTCATCGGCGCCTACGCCGCCCTGCCGCTGGCCTGGAAGCACTATGAACGCCACAAGGGCCTTTCCGCCCTGCCGATGGTGACTCGCACCAAACAGGGCATTCCAGGCGATCCGATTAACTTCGGCGTGGTCGGTTCGGAGGCCGACATCGACTGCGCCTTCACCGCCGCCGGCTGGCGCGCCGCCAATCCGATCACTCTCAGGTCGAGCATGAGAATCGTCGGCAGCGTCATGCTTCGCCGGTCCTATCCGGACGCGCCGGTCAGCGCGCTCTACTACCAGGGGCGACGCGAGGACCTGGCTTATGAGCTGGCCGAGGGCGCCAGCGCCGACAGGCGACATCATGTGCGCCTGTGGCGGGTTTCCGGCATTGCTCCCGACCCCTCCCGTCCGCTTTGGCTCGGCTCGGACAGTTTCGACAGGGGCGTTGGCGTTTCCCACTACACCTTCCGCGTCACTCACCACATCGATCCCGATCTTGACAGCGAGCGGGACTTCCTGGCCGCCGCCCTGGTCAAGACGGGCCACGTAACGCGCGACCTCCAGGTCTCCGGTGTCGGGCCGATGGTCGCGGGACGGAATGGTGGCGGCGACCTCTATTTCACCGATGGTGAGGTCGAAATCGAGCGGCTCACTTCGAACTGCGCCGCCCCTCCCGGCACGGCTCAGCCGGCTCATGTCGAGAGTCCGTGGCAGGTCCAGCTCCGCGACGCCGTCTGGCGGCTCGTTCGGCCGATCAACCGCTGGCTGAGCGGCTCGGAAAACCCGGATTAGAGCCAGGGCGCCAATGGTTCGCGCGCCAGTATCTCATCATAGGTGGGCCGCGCCCGGATCACGGCGAAGGTGTCGCCCCGGACCAGCACTTCGGGCGCAAGCGGACGGCTGTTGTATTCGCTGGCCATGACCGCGCCATAGGCGCCGGCGGTGAGAAAGACCGCCAGGTCGCCCGCCTCCATCGGCGGTAACAGGCGCTCTCGGGCGAAGGTGTCGCCGCTCTCGCAGACTGGCCCGACGATGTCGTACGCGATCTGGTCGCCGGGCCGCATGTGCACGGGCCGCACGGCGTGCCAGGCGTCGTACATGGCCGGCCTCAGGAGATCGTTCATGGCCGTGTCCAGGACCAGGAAACGACGTCCGTCCGGCCGGACATTGATGTGCAAAACGCGAGCGACGAGGATTCCCGCGTTGGCCGCCAGGACCCTCCCGGGTTCAAAGGCGAACTCCGCTTCGAATCCGGCGAACACACGCGCGGTCATATCCGCAAAGCCGTCGGGGCTCGGCGGATCGGACTGATTGAAATAGGGCACGCCAAGACCGCCGCCGAGGTCGAGCCGCTCAACCTGCAGACCTTCGCCGCGCAGGCGTTCGGCCAGGCCACGCAGGCGCGTGAACGCGCTCTCGAGCGGGCTCAACTCGGTGATCTGGCTGCCGATGTGGCAGGCGAGGCCGATCATCTTGACATGCGTGTCGGCTGCAGCCCGGGCATAGAGCGTCGGCGCTTCTTCAAAGGCGACACCGAACTTGCTGGCCGAGGCGCCGGTAGAGATCTTGGCGTGGCCGCCTGCCCCGACGTCCGGGTTGACGCGCAGCGCCAGCGCCGGTCTCACACCCAGCTTGCCGGCAAGACGTGAAATCAGGGCCAGCTCCGGAGCCGACTCGAGGTTGATCTGGCGAACGCCCACCTCGAGCGCGAAAGCAATCTCGGCTTCGCTTTTGCCGACACCGGAAAAGACAATGCGCTCGGCTTGAACACCGGCGGCCAGCGCGCGGCGGATCTCACCTTCCGAGACCGTGTCAGCCCCGGCGCCCAGCTTCGCCAGGGTGCGGAGGACCGACAGGTTCGAATTGGCCTTCACCGCATAGGCGATCAGCGGCTCGCCAAGAACCGAATGTGCCGCCAGAGCGCCGTGAAAGACCTTGAAGTGCCGCTCCAGCGTGGCGGTCGAGTAGACGTAAACCGGCGTTCCGACCTGGGCCGCGATGGCGGCAATCGGAACCTGTTCGCACCAAAGCTCGCCGTCCTTGACCTCGAAATGATTCATCGAGGCAGGGACGCTATTGCGGCGCTACGGGCGGCAGGGTTGGCGCCTCCGCGGCCGGCGGCTGAACCGGCTGAACCGACGGTCCCGGCGGATTTTGCGGCGCGACGTCGGGAAGCGGTTCCGGCCCGCCTTCGTCGGTTTTCGCAGTCTTGGCAGCGGCCTCCGCAGCCTTCTCGGCCCTGTACTTGGCCTTGGCCTTCTCGCCGAACAGAGGCGCCGGCTGATCGAGCGTGCCGACCTTGGCGCAGCCAGCCAGCGCAAGCGCGGCGGCCAGAAAAAAGATGACGGGGGCGCGCGAGATCATGCGAGGCGCTCCTTCCAGCGAGCGATCTGGGTGCGGACTTGGGTAGGCGCGGTTCCACCATAGCTGGTGCGGCTGGCGGCCGAAGCCGCCGGCGCCAGTATGGACCGGGCCTCTTCGGAAAGGTGCGGATCCAGCGAGTGAAGTTCGTTCAGCGGCAGGTCGGCGAGGCCAACGCCCAGTTCATCCGCGCGGCGGACGGCCCGGCCGACCACATGATGGGCCTCCCGGAAGGGCAGGTTCGCCTCGCGCACGAGCCAGTCGGCGAGATCCGTGGCGGTCGCGTGGCCGGCCGCTGCGGCCGCCGCCATTGCCTGGGCATGGACGGTGAGGTCGGCGATCATCCCAGTCATGGCCGCCAGCGAGAGGAAGAACGCGTCGAACGCGTCGAACGTCGCCGCCTTGTCTTCCTGCATGTCTTTGCCATAGGCGAGCGGCAAGCCCTTCATTACCACCGCGAGGTTGGCGAAAGCCGCCAGGATTCGCCCGGCTTTCGCGCGCACCAACTCGGCCGCGTCCGGATTTCGCTTCTGCGGCATGATCGAAGAGCCGGTGGTGAAGGCGTCGGACAGAGTCACGAAGGCGAACTGCGGGGTCACCCACAGAACGATCTCCTCGGCCAGGCGCGATAGATGCATGGCGCTGATCACGGCCGCGGCCAGGGCCTCGAGAGCGAAGTCGCGGTCGGACACGCTGTCCAGGGAATTGGCCGTTGGACGGTCGAAACCGAGCGCGCCGGCGGTCATTCCACGGTCGATGGGGAACGAGGTCCCGGCCAGGGCCGCCGCGCCCAGGGGACACTCGTTCATGCGCGTCCGCGCGTCGACAAAACGGGAAGCGTCGCGGCCGATCATTTCCACATAGGCCATCAGGTGGTGGCCGAACGTCACCGGCTGGGCCGCCTGCAGATGCGTGAAGCCAGGCATGAGGGTGTCGGCATGAAGTTCGGCCTGGACGAGAAGCGCGCGTTGCAACCCCTCGAGCGCGGCGATCGCCCGCTCGCAGGCCGCCCGCGTCCACAGGCGAAAGTCGAGTGCCACCTGGTCGTTGCGCGAACGGGCGGTGTGCAGCCGCCCGGCCGCCGGGCCGATGAGTTCGGCGAGACGCGCCTCGATGTTCATGTGGATGTCTTCGAATTCGGCGCGGAACGGAAAGGTCCCGCCTGCGATCTCCGCCTCTATCGCGGACAGACCGTCCTGGATCGCCGCCGCGTCCGCCTTGGAGATCACGCCGACCGCCGCCAGCATGGCGGCATGGGCTCGCGAGCCGGCGATGTCTTCCCTTGCCAGCCGCCTGTCGACATCGATCGAAACGTTGATCGCCTGCATCGTCTCGGAAGGCTTGGCGGAGAAGCGCCCGCCCCATAGAGAGTGACCGGCCTTGGCGGAGTTGTCGGTCATATGAACAAAGTTCCGTACGCGCTGGCGGCGACCCTGGCGCTTCTATACGGCGTGTCAGGCTGTTCCAAGCCGGGCGGCGACCTCGCGCCTCTGGCCAGGGGCGCCATGGCGGCCCTCAAGCCGACATCACATCCGCAGCCCGAGCCCAGCGTTGCGTTCAGGGACGCCGAAGGCCGGCCGCACACGCTGGCCGAATTCAAGGGCCGGGTGACGGTGGTCAACCTGTGGGCGAACTGGTGCCCGCCGTGCAAGGCCGAGATACCCTCGCTCGCCAGACTGGCCGAGGCGGAGGCCGGAAAGCCGCTCGCCATCGTGCCGATCAGTGTCGGCAAGGACGCCGACGAGGTGGCGGGCAAGGCTTTCATTGCCGCCCATCCGCCGCTGACCTTCTACACCGAGCCGACCTACAGTTTCGCCTTCGCCCTCAAGCCACCGGCGGAGGACATGCCCACAACCCTCATCTTCGACCGCCATGGGGTCGAGCGAGCGCGGCTGGCCGGTGGGGCGGACTGGTCCAGTCCGGACGCGCGGGCGGTGATCGATGAGCTTCTGGCCGAGAAATAGGACGGCGGCTCAGGCCGGCTTGCGCCATTCCATGAGATCGAACCACGGCGCCCGGGCGTAGAGCCGCGCCGCCTCCTCGCCGTAGCCGTCGACCGGCGTCAGATCTTCGTACGACACCAGGGTAAGGCCGGCCGCCAGATAGGCCTGCACGTAGGCGCTGAGCGGCCGGTGCCAGTTGCGCACGCGGATGTGGGCCCACTCGACCCAAGCCCACCATTCGTCGAGATATCGGTCGAGGGCGAACTCGACCGGCCGGTCCTCGGCGTCGCGCCGCCAGCCCTTGTTCATGCCGGCGCTGATGACGGGCGTCAGATTGGCCGCCAGCAGCGTCCCTCCAGGCAGAAGCACCCGCGCCATCTCGGCGATGGCCGTGCGATAGTCGGTGATATCGATCAGCGTCAGGCAGGTGACGGCGAGATCGAAACTGGCGTCGGCGAACGGCAGCTGCTCGGCCGTTCCCAACCGATAGTCGCCGGCCGGGTCACGGCGGCCAGCCTCCTCGATCATGGCTTCGGTGGGATCGATTCCCACCGTTTCAATGTCAAACGCCTGCATCAGGCGACACACCCGGCCTTCGCCGCAGCCGACGTCCAGGGCCCGGCGAAAGCCCCTGCCGGCCAGGCGCGCGCGCAGAGCCGGATCGAGCACGAAGCGGCGCCCGCGGTCTCCGGCCTCGCCCATGTTGGCGATCCAGGCGGCCGCGGACGAGTCCCAGTCGGTGTCGTCCAAGCTCACCCCAGGCCCCGCGCGCCCACCTAGAAGGGGACGTCGCTCTTCACCGGCGGTCCAGGCGGCGGTGGGGCTTCGACGGCCCCCGATTTGGTCGGGGCAGTCGGCTTTTCAGTGGGCGAAGTTAGAATCTGGTCGATGTCGGCGCCCGACTTGGAGGCGTTCGACTGCACCTGCTGCGCCTCGGCGGTCTTCTGCTGAATGGCGTCCGAATTGTCGGCTTCATCGGCCGCGGACGTGTTTTCCGCGGTGTTGCTGGCCGGCGGCGGGGCCGGCAGCTCGACGATCGGCTTGGCGGTCAGGGTGTCGGCGCTATCGGCGCTGTCGGCGGCGGTCCCGCCCAGATCCGGCGCGCCTGTGTCCTTCCAAGCCGCCCGCATGCCAAGCCCCACACCGACGAAGGCGAGCAGCACCAGCGCCGCTCCCATGCCCAGCGCCAGCGGCCGCGGCGGCAGGGCGATAGGGCCGTGTTCAGTCCAGGATGACGCCATTGTCTTTGCGAAAAACCTTCAGCACACCAATCGTGAAGCCGATCTTACCGCGCCGGCCAGCAGCCGGAAACCCGCCGGCCCTCGCCTTGACAGCAAGATCGTGGTCACATTCGGCCACGACTTGCGAAGGAGATATCGATGAGCGGGACAAATCGCCAGATCGTCCTGGCCGAGCTGCCACAAGGCAAGCTCGATCCCAGCCACTTCGCCTTGAGAACGAGCGAACGGCCTTCGCCTGCGGACGGCGAAGTGCTGGTGAAGTCGCTTTATGTCTCCCTCGACGCGGCCAACCGGGCCTGGATGCAGGGCGCGACCTATCGCTCCGCGCTGAAAGCCGGTGACGTCATGTCCGGCGGATCTCTGGCCGAGGTGGTCGAGAGCCGGGCCGAGGGTCTTTCCCCTGGCGATCTGGTGTTCGCAGACACCGGTTGGCAGGAATGGGCCGTGTCGCCCGCGCGCGGCCTGGCGCCTTTGCCACGCATTGAGCCACTCACCCACCTGCTGAGCGTGTTCGGAGTCGCGGGGCTCACCGCATACTTCGGCCTGCTGGAATGTGGGCGGCCGAAAGCCGGGGAGACCGTGGTGGTGTCGGCGGCCGCAGGCGCCGTAGGCTCGCTGGTCGGCCAGATCGCCAAGCTGAAGGGCTGCCGCACGGTGGGAGTCGCCGGCGGGGCCGCGAAATGCGCCTTGCTCGAACGCGATCTCGGCTTCGATGCGAGCGTCGACTATAAGGCGGGCGATGTCCGCCGCGCCCTGCGCGCCGCCTGTCCGGACGGGATTGACGTCTATTTTGACAATGTCGGCGGCGACATTCTCGAAGCCTGTCTGTTCAACATGAACCTGCATGGCCGTATCGCCTGCTGCGGCGCTGTGTCGCAGTATGACGGCGCGGCCCCGGCCCATGGTCCGCGCGGCGTTCCCGGCCTCATTGTCACCAAGCGGCTGACGCTGACCGGCTTCGTGGTCATGGACTTCTATGCCAAGCGGGACGCCGCTCTGGCCGATCTCGAGGCCTGGGTCGATGCCGGAAAGATCAAGGTCTGCGAGGACATACAGGAAGGCCTCGAAAGTCTTCCGACCGCGCTGGTCGGTCTGCTGGCCGGCGACAATATCGGCAAGAGGATGGTCAAAATCGTCTGAAGCTTGACCAGTAGATGAACGGCGGCTGACTGGCCGTTTCAGGCTTTCTTCAATCTCTCTGCGCCATGGTGCGCCCTTCGGCCACATTCCGTGGACGGTCAAGTTTGGTGCAGGAGAGGTCCTGATGTCTGATCAGGCCCGTCACATAGACTGGGAGTTCATGGACAGCGACGCCGCCCGCGGGGTCCGCGCTGGCGACTTCGTGTCGGCGGCGGCTGGGGGCCTCCCGATCTACCGAGTCATGAGCCTTGACCAAGGTCGCGCTTGGCTGCGCGATGTAGAAACCGGCGCCGATCAGGTGACCCCGCTCACCCTCTTCCACTGGAAGGCCGGCGGCCCGCTCTGAGTGTCATGCGGCGGGCGTAAACACCACCGGCATTGATTTGATCGCATAGACGAAGTTGTTGGGCGCGGCCTCGCTGGGCCCCGCTTGATGGATGTCCGGAAACCGCCCCAGCATCTGGCGATAGACCGTCTCGAGCTGGATCTGGGCCACGCGTTTGCCGATGCAGGTGTGAGGACCGTAGCCGAAGGCCACGTGCTTGTCGGCATTGACCCGCGTTACATCCAGTTTGTCGGGTTCGGCGAACACCTCCGGATCGCGGTTGGCCGCGCCGTAATACATGATCACTTTCTCCCCCTCGGCGATCTGCTGACCGGCGATCTCGACATCCGCGGCGGCGGTGCGTCGCATGTAGATCACAGGGCTGACCATCCGGATGAATTCGTTGACTGCGCCGGAAAGCAGCTCAGGTCTCGCGATCAGCTTCGCCTTTTCCTCCGGGAAGTCGGTGAGGAGGCCCATGGTCCCGCTGATGGTGTTGCGGGTGGTGTCGTTGCCGGCGAAGACGATCAACAGCCACGAGCCGTCGAGATATTCATCGGCCAGGAACTCGCCGTCGAGCTGGGCCCGGGCGATGGCGCTCATGAGGTCCTCGCGAGGGTCCTCGCGTCGCTTGCGCAGCATGTCGCGGCCGTATTCGAACATCTCATCGATCGCCGCACGGAACGCGTCGATGAAGGCCTTGGCCTCCGGCGGAAGCTCGGTGATCGCGGCCTCCGGCGCCTGCTTATCGCCCGCCCGCTCGGCGGCGAAGGAATTGGCCAGTTCGAGGAAATGCATCCAGGTGAGGAACTTCGGCCGATCGGCCTGAGGCACGCCGAGGATCTCGCACAGGGTGAACAGCGGCAGCTGGGCCGACAGCTGGGGCACCAGATCGCAGCGTCCCATCGGCGCCATGGCGTCCAGCAGACGGCTCGTCTCGCCCTCGATGCGGTCGGTGAGACCGCGGAGGTAGGATGGGGTGAAATAGGGCATGTGCTCGCGCCGCAGCTGCAGGTGCGCGGGTGCGTCCATGTTGATCATGGCGTCGAGCGAGGCCCTGGCGAGCTGGGACTCGGGGCGGCCGATGTGCGCCATCAGGATGCCGCCCTTCTGCGAGGAGAAGGTCACGGGATCGCCATTGACCCGCATCACGTCGTGGTAGCGGGTGAGCGTCCAGAAGCCGGCGCGCTCGCCAGGCTCGTCGCTCCATGAGATCGGCGCGTTCTCGCGCATCCAGGCGAAGGCTTGCACCGGCGGTCCGGCGCGGAACTCGTCGGGATTCCACAGCGCCACCGGCGGCGGTGGGAAGATCGGCCTGTGCGCAGGACCCTTGCGGGTGTCGGTCACGACCGTGTCGCTGATCAGTTGCATGACCGTCTCCCAATAGGCCGATCCGGCAGCCTAACGCGTCTTGACGCGGCGGGAGGCAAGCTCAGGCCTCCGCCAACTCCGGCTCGCGAACCCGATCGGTCGTCGGTCCAGGGGCTGGAACGGCATGCGGCCTGGAAAAGCGCATCGCCCCGTCGCCCAGCTTGCCGTACCGGAACGCGAGAAGGTCGAGGGCGTAGTTCTGGTGGACCTTCCAAGGAATCTCGCGACCCTGTTTCGGCAGTCGGTCGAGGGCACGCTGGACATAGCCGGAGGAGAAGCTGAGCCAGGGCTCCGGCGCCATGTCCGGATCCTCGACCACCGGGCGGCATTCGGTGAATCCCTTGCGTTTCATGTGGTTGAGAAGCCGGCAGAGGTAGCCGGCCGTGAGATCCGCCTTCAGGGTCCAGGATGCGTTGGTGTAGCCAAAGCTGGAGGCGAGGTTGGGCACGCCGGAATACATCATTCCCTTGTAGCTGAAGCACAGCGGCAGCTCGACGCGGGTCCCGTCCACGCTCACCTCGAGGCCGCCCATGAGCTGCAGTTCGAGACCGGTGGCGGTGACGACGAGATCGGCCGGCAGTTCGCGACCCGATTTCAACAAAATCCCATTCTGGGTGAAGCGCTCAACCGTGTCGGTGACCACTTCGGCCGAGCCGTTCTTGATCGCCTCGAACAGGTCGGCGTCGGGCACGAGGCAGAGGCGCTGGTCCCACGGATTGTAGCGCGGCGTGAAATGCGTCTCGATGTCGTAGTCCGGTCCCAGCTGGGCGCGGACCATATCCAGGATCGCCGCCTTGACCTTGGCCGGGTGCTTCCGGGTCATGTTGTAGAACCACATCTGCATCAACACGTTGCGCCAGCGGACGATGGCATAGGCGAGCTTGGATGGCAGGCGTCGGCGCAGGCGGTTGGCGAAGTCATCCTCGGCCGGCCGTGAAACCACATAGGTCGGCGAGCGCTGCAGCATGACGACATGGGCCGCGTCGCGGGCCATCTCGGGAACGAGGGTCACCGCCGTCGCCCCGCTGCCGATCACCACCACCCGCTTGTTGCGGTAGTCGAGATCAGCGGGCCAGAACTGCGGGTGAAGGATCCGACCGTGAAAAGACTCCTCGCCCAGGAATTCCGGCCGGTAGCCCTTGGCGTAGTTGTAGTAGCCGGCGCACATGTGCAGGAAGTTGCAGGTCACCTGCTCCGTCGCCGCGTCCTCGCCGCGAGTGAAGGTGACCGTCCAGCGCGAGGTCGCCGAATCCCACGACGCCTTGCTCACCTGCCGCCCGAAATGGATGTGGCGTTCGAGATCATAGGCGCGGGCCGTCTCGGCCAGATAATTGAGGATGGAAGGGCCGTCGGCGATCGCCTTGGCCTCGGTCCACGGACGGAAGGCGAAGCCCAGGGTGAACATGTCCGAGTCCGAACGCACACCCGGATAGCGGAACAGATCCCAGGTGCCGCCCAGCGCCTCGCGCGCCTCGAAAATCGCGAAGGTCCGTCCCGGACAGCGGGTCTTGATGTGAAAGGCCGCGCCGATGCCGGAGATTCCCGCGCCGACAATGAGGACGTCGTAGTGTTCCATTCTTGACTCTCGATCCTTCATATGGGCGCTGCGGGCTGTCGCGACGAGCGTAGGTTATCGCCATTTACTTACAATCCGGCGCGAGCAAAAGTGGAAAGAGGCAAGCGGGCGTCGCTTCGGGCGCCTGGGGGCGGAGAAACCAGCGACGTGGCCTCGGCCCAGGACATCGCCAATCGACATCAGATCACCGGCGCCCTGATGGCCGCGACGCTGATGAACACGCTCGATTCGACGATCGCCAACGTCGCCCTGCCGCACATTCAGGGCAGCGTCTCGGCGGCGGCCGACCAGATCACCTGGGTGCTCACGTCCTACATCATCGCCGCAGCGATCATGACACCGCTCTCGGGTTGGCTGGCCCAGAAGATCGGCCGAAAGCGATTGCTGCTGATCTCGATCGCCTCCTTCACCGTCGCCTCGATGCTCTGTGGTATCGCTACAAGCCTCCCGGAAATCGTCGCCTTTCGCCTGATCCAGGGCATCGCCGGCGCCTCGACCATCCCGGTCTCCCAAAGCGTCATGCTGGACGTCTATCCCCAGCGTCAGATCCCGACGGTGATGGCGGTGTGGAGTGCAGCCGTGATTCTCGGGCCAATCCTGGGTCCGGTGCTCGGCGGCTGGCTCACCGAAAACTACACCTGGAGATGGGTGTTCTACATCAACGTCCCCATCGGGATCATCGCCTACACTGGCCTCCAGCTCTTCATGGCCCACGACCCGGGCGGGCGTCAGCGACCGTTCGACTTCCTCGGCTTCGGCGGGCTGGTCACCTTCAGCATGGCGTTCCAGCTGATGCTCGACCGGGGCCCGAGCCAGGACTGGTTCGATTCGAAGGAGATCTGGATCGAGACGGCGCTCGCCATCATCGGCCTGTGGGTGTTCCTCATGCAGACCTTTACCTCCAAGGAGCCGTTCTTTCACCGCGACCTCGCCCGCGACCGCAATTTCGTCGCCACCACCATTTTCGGCTTCTTCGTCGGCGCGCTCCTGTTCTCCAGCTCAGCCCTGCTGCCGTCGATGATGCAGAACCTGATGGGCTTCACGGCGCTGGAAAGCGGCATCGCCAGCGTGCCGCGCGGAGTCGGCTCGCTCATCGCCTTCATCGCCGTGCCGTTCCTGCTGCACAGGTTCGGGGCGCGGCCGGTGCTGATCGTCGGCCTGATCTTCTCGGCTGTGGCGCTCGTTCAGATGAGCCGGTTCGATCTTTTGATGACCGCCGAACCGATCATGCTCAGCGGCTTCATCCAGGGCCTGGGCACCGGCCTGATGTTTGCGCCGCTCACAGCCCTGGCCTACGCGACCCTGGCGCCGGTCCACCGTCCCGAAGGGACCATTGTCTCCACCATGGTGCGGAGTCTCGGCTCCAGCGCGGGCATCTCGATCCTGCAGGCGGGCGTGCTGCGCGAGTCCGCGCTGGCTCACAATGTGCTGGCCGATCACACCATTCCCAGCGATCCCGCCTTCGCCGCGTCTTTGCCGAGCCTCCTCAACCCCAACACGCCCGTAGGCGTCGAAGCGCTGAACGGCGAAGTCACGCGCCAGGCCACGATGATCGGCTATGACGTCAACTTCGCTCTGATGATCGCCATGGTGGTGGTGATGGCGCCGCTGCTCCTGATGTTGCGCCCGCCGCCACCGGCCGCGCCCCTGGAAACCGTCGAACCGGCGCACTGACGCTTCCTTGGCGTCTGCTTGCCAGACTCCCGGGGTTATGACCTCATCACCTTTGGTCTGGGCCGGGGGGCGCGATGGCGGCGGCGGAGTCGGTTCAATCGGCGGAGCCGTTGCGCCTGGGCTTGGCGGTGGCCCCGCTGCTCACCCTGGCGCTGCTCATCCAGTATATCGACCGCGGCAACATCGCCACGGCCGCGCCGCTGATCCAGCGCGACTTGAACATCAACACCGCTGAAGTCGGCGTGCTGATCTCCGCCTTCTACTGGACCTACACGCCGAGCCAGCTGCTGATGGGCTGGCTGACCCACCGGCTCAACGCCTACCGGACCCTGGCCCTCGGCCTCGCCCTGTGGTCGCTGGCGACGATCGGCACGGCTTTCGCCGATGGCTTCGCGGTGATCCTGGCGCTGAGGCTGCTGCTCGGCGTCGGCGAGAGCGCCTTCTTCCCCTGCTCGTCGCGGCTTCTGGCCCAGCATCTGCCTTCATCCAGGCTTGGCGCAGCGAACGGCTTCATCGGCATGGGCCTGGCGATCGGCCCGGCGGTCGGCACCTGGGTGGGCGGCAACCTGATGGCGGTCTCGGGCTGGCGGCCCTCGTTCCTGATCTTCGGCGCGCTCTCCCTGCTGTGGCTGGCGCCGTGGCGGCAGGCGACACGCCACCTCGACCGGGCCGATGTGGAAGGCCCCAAGGCGCCCTCGCCGACCTACCTCCAGATACTCGCGCGCCGCGAAGCGTGGGGCGCGGCCCTCGGCCATTTCAGCGCCAACTGGACCTTCTACTTCGTGATCTCCTGGCTGCCGCTTTACCTCGTCAAGGAGCGCGGCTTCTCGATGAGCGAGATGGCCGGGATCGCCGGCGGCCTCTATGTCCTGCAGGCCATCGGCAACATCGCGACCGGCTGGCTGGCGGATTTGTGGATGCGCGCCGGGGCCAGCGCGAATCTGGCGCGCAAGAGCTTCATGATCACCAGCCATCTGATCGTCGGCGTGGCCCTGCTCGGCGCGGTCTATGACAACACGACGGTGGTCATCGGATGCCTGGCGCTGGCTTCGATCGGGTTCGGTTTCGGCACCCCAGCGCTGTTCGCCATCGGCCAGACGCTCGCCGGGCCCAAGGCGGCCGGCAAATGGATGGGGGTCCAGAACGGCTTCGGCAACATCGCGGGCATCGTCGGGCCGATGGTCACTGGCCTCATCGTCTATGAAACCCACAGCTTCGCTTGGACGTTTGTGGTTTCGGGTCTGATCAGTCTGGCTGGGGTTCTGTGCTGGTGGGTGGTGATTCCGAAAGTCGCGCCGCTGGAATGGGAGCTGGAGGCCGCGGCGTGACGCCCGAAGCTGCGCTCCTTCCGCTGGCGATCGCGCTGCTCGTTTTCGGGTCGGCCGAGGCGACGGCGACCTTGCGACCACCAGTGGCGCAACATCATCGAGTGAGACGTCATCCGGCTCGCCATGTCGCCCGCCGCCGGACCCGCCACTTCTCGGTGGAGATACGCGACGAAGGCGGCCGGGACGTGCAGAGCTACGCCTCGCGCTCGCCCGGCCAACTCCATCTCCGGCCCAGCGTCGACACCCGGTTCGGCGGCGGCGCGGTCGCGTCTTTCGGCTACCATCCGGGCGTCGTGGCGCCGACGCTGGGGCCCCATGAACTCAATGGCGCCGCCGAACCTCGGCTGGGCCATTCGGAAAGCTCCGCCGGAGTCACCGTCAAAGTACCGCTCTGACCGCCAGCGCGACTCCCGTCGCGGTCATCCTCCATGCAACCAGGCGCTTTGCACACGCGTTCATAATATCTCGCGTCTCTAGTCTTGATGGCGTCCGTAATGAGGATGTGAGCCTGCGGGAAGCGAGTCCGTTGGACTGGGCTGTGACAACAACGGTGTGACGATGAAGACCGCGATCCTGATGCTGGCTGCGGCGTTTGCTTGCGCTGGGCAAGCAAACGGCGCGGATTTCGTTCAAACCCCGCCGGCCGCGCAGCCGGTGCTCGTGCAGGCGCCCCCGTGGCGGCGTCATCTGACTCTCTTTCATCTTCGCCTCTCCTTCCTGCGGCGGATCAGGCCGGCCGAGGCGCGCAACAATCCACTTTCCGGCGCGCGTCTCTACGCCATGCGCATGGCGAGGGACCCCCAGCCGCGTCCTAGAATCGACACCCGTGTCAATGAGCTGGGCGACGGGGCGGTGGCCTCATTCGGCTATCACCCAGGCGTGGTCCCCAGCACTTTGGGCCCGCACGAACTCGACGGCGCGGCCGAGCCGCAACTGGGGCGGAGCGAAAGCTCCGCCGGCGTCAGCCTCGAGATTCCGCTCTGAACGCTCTCCCATGCCATTTGGGCCGGCGCCATAAGCTTGCGCGTGGGAGGAGGCCCGCATGTCCGAGACCTTCGAAGGCGGCTGCGCCTGCGGCGAAGTGCGCTACAGCCTGACTTCGCCGCCGATGTTCAACCACTGTTGCCATTGCCTGGACTGCCAGCGGCAGACCGGCAGCGCCTTCGTCCTCAACGCTCTGATCGAGACCGATCGCATCGAGATCCTGCAGGGCGCGCCAAAGCCCACCGCCATGCCCACCGACAGCGGCCGGCCGCACGACATCTGGCGCTGCCCGACCTGCCTGACCGCTCTATGGAGCGACTATGGCCGCCGCCCGGCCCTTCGTTTCGTGCGCATGGGCACGCTGGATGATCCTTCGGCGCTGTCGCCGGACGTCCATATCTTCACCCGCAGCAAACAGCCGTGGGTCGGCCTGCCGGCGGACGTCCCGGCCGTCGCGGTCTACTACGACATGGAAAAGCTGTGGCCGGCCGACAGCCTGGCCCGCCGGCGCGCGGCCCTGGGCGCCCAAGGGGGCGGCTGAGCGTGCCCAAGCTGGCCCTCTATTTCGCGCCGGGCGCCAGCTCGATGGCGCCGCACATCGCGCTTTTCGAAGCCGGGGCCGACTTCGAGCCGCATCCGGTTTCCTTCCGCAACGGCGACAACCGAACGCCGGCCTTCCTGGCCCTCAATCCCGAGGGGAAACTGCCGGTGCTCACCATCGATGGCCACCCGCTCACCGAGGTGGCGGCGATCCTCTACTACGTGGCCCGCGCCTTTCCGGACGCCCGCCTGATGCCCTGGGGCGATGTCCAGGCCGAAGCCGAAGTCATCTCCTGGATGTCGTTCATCGCCTCGAGCGTCCATCCGGCGCGGCGCCAGGGCCTGGAGGTCTCGCTAAGGGTCTGGTCCCTGGCCGAAGCGAGGCTGGGCGAAACTGACTGGGCGGTCGGCGCCTACTCCATCGCCGACATTCATCTTTTCCGCCTGTTCTGGCGCTTCGAGGCCTCGCTCAAGCCCGATCCCGGCGCCTTCCCCGGCCTGAGAGCCCATGCCGCGCGAATGATGAGGCGGGAGGCGGTCAGAAAGACCCTCGAGGTCGAAGGCGCTGTCGGCTACGAACTGCCGGCCTGAAGCGGCCAGGCTTTGGCGAACGCCACCACCTGGGCCGCCACGGTCTCGACCTGCCAGGCGTCGTGCGGATCGGTGAAGCCGCCGGAGTCGTCGAAGAGGCCGTTCGCGGAAAGGGTTGCGCCGAAGGGAGTCGGCCACCCGCGCAGGGCGTGGACGATCGAGCGGACCGCCGCCAGGGTGGACCCTGCCGCCTGGCCGCCGGCGGCGGTGACGATGCAGCCCACCGCGCGGCCGTCGAGGTATGGCCGTTCGTCGTCGCGAAGCGCCTCGAGACAATCGAGGGCGTTCTTCACCAGACCCGAGATCGAACCGTGGTAGCCGGGCGAGGCGACGATCAGGCCCTGCGCCGCCCGCACGCTGGCCAGCAGGCGATCGCATTGCGGATGGTGGCTGGCGCCGCGCGGATCGAAGATCGGCAGCTCGGCCAGGAAGTCGCCGCCGAAGAGTTCGGTGCGCGCGCCCGCCGCGCGGGCGGCCTCCAGGGCCCGGCTCAGCGCCAGCTCGCTGGTCGAGCCCGACCGGACGGTGCCGCCCAGCCCGACGATCAGCGGACCGTCTGTCGGACGTCCGTCGCTCAAGCCTCCGCCGCCGCCTTTTGCCGCGAGTCCCAGGCCGCCTTGATGTCGGTCAGCTCCGACGCGAACCGGTCGCGAGCCGCTTCGCGCAGCTTGGGCAGGTGGTAGGCCGGGAAGAGGTCGTTGTCGGGCCGGTAGTCGCGCAGCACCTGCTTGGCCACCGTCGCCTTGTGGACCTCGGTCGGCCCGTCGGCGATGCCCATGACCAGGGAGCTGGTCACCATGCCCATGAACGGCATCTCGTTGGAGACGCCGAGCGCGCCATGCAGGTGCAGGGCCGTGGTGGCGATGTCGTGATAGACCTTGGGCATGGCGACCTTGATGGCCGCGATGTCCTTGCGCACCAGCTTGTAGTCCTTGAGTTTGTCGATTCGCCAGGCGGTGTGCATCACCAGCAGGCGGAACTGCTGCAGCTGGATCCAGGCGTCGGCGATCTGCTCCTGCACCACCGGCATGTCGGCCAGGCGGCCATCGCGCGTCTGCCTGGAGACCGCCCGCTGGCACATCAGGTCGAAGGCGTGCTGGCAGGCGCCGACGGTGCGCATGGCATGGTGGACGCGGCCGCCGCCAAGGCGCGTCTGGGCGATGATGAAGGCCCCGCCGCGCTCGCCCAGCAGGGCGTCCTTGGGCACGCGGACATTGTTGTAGCGGAGGTAGCCGTGACCGCCCTCCCCTTCGCCGCCGACCCCGATGTTGCGGATCGTCTCCACACCGGGCGTGTCCTTGGGCACCAGGAAGATCGAGGTCCGCTGGTAGGGATTCTTGGCGTCGGGATCGGTCACCGCGTAGACGACCAGGAGCTTTGCGTAGCGCGAGCCGGACGAGAACCATTTCTCGCCATTGATCACCCATTCGTCGCCGTCGAGTTCGGCCCGGGTCTTGAAGGTCAGAGGATCTGAGCCGCCGGTCGGCTCGCTCATCGAGAAGGCCGAGCGGATCTCGCCCTCGAGCAGGGGCTTGAGCCACTTCTCCTTCTGCTGCGGCGTACCGTAGTGGGCGATGATCTCGGCGTTGCCGGTATCGGGCGCCTGACACCCGAAGATCAGCGGCGCAAGGTGGTTGCGGCCGAGCTTCTCGTTCATCAGCGCGAGCTTGAGCTGGCCATAGCCCTGGCCGCCGAGCTCTGGCCCCAGGTGGCAGGCCCACAGGCCCTGCGCCTTCACTTCCGCCTGCAGCGGCTTGATGAACTTCTCCCGGCCCTCGGTGGAAAAGGCGGCCAGGCCCAGGTGCGAGATCGGCTCGACCTTGTCGGTCATGAACTCCTCGATCCAGTCCAGCTTCTTCTGGAATTCAGGATCGGTCTCGAAATCCCACGCCATGTCGCGTCCTCCTTGTCGCCTCGCGGTTCATCATCGGCGCAAAGCCGAGCGCTGTGCAAGCACAAGCGAACACTTGTTTGACTCCGGCGCCTTGGTGCGCCGGATCGCGACAGTCTAAAAGCCGGGGCGATGGACAGACCTTCGCTCTCCGACCCTTTGGCCCTCGAGCGCGCGCGGCGGTGCCGCGCCTGGTTCGACGACCTGCGCGACCGTCTGGTCGCCGCCTTCGAGGCGCTGGAGGGCGAGGCGCCGGCCGATCTCTATCCCGGTGAGCCTGGCCGGTTCGAGCTCGAGCCATGGGTGCGCGCCGAGGGCGGGGGCGGGGTCATGGGCTTCCTGCGCGGCCGCTTCTTCGAGAAGTGCGGCCTGCATATCTCCGAGGTCCACGGGACCTTCACCCCGGAGATGGCCCGGGCCATGCCGGGCGCCGACAAGGACCCGCGTTTCATCGCGACGGGGATCAGCCTGATCGCTCATATGCGCAGCCCGCGTGTGCCGGCCGTGCACCTGAACACGCGGTACCTGGCGACGACGACGGGCTGGTTCGGCGGCGGGGCGGACCTCACGCCGCTCCTCGAAGACCAGCGCCGCCAGGACGCGCCGGACGCCCTCGCCTTCCACGAAGCCCTCAAGCGGGCCTGCGACGCCCACGACACCGCCTGGCACGCCCGCTACAGGGAGGAATGCGACCGCTATTTCTTCCTGCCCCACCGGAACGAGCCGCGCGGCGTCGGCGGCATCTTCTATGATCGCCACGACAGCGGCGACTTCGAGCGCGACTTCGCCTTCACCCGGGATGTCGGCCTGGCGCTTCTCGAGGTATGGCCGGCCATCGCCCGCCGCCACATGGCCGAGCCGTGGACAAAGGCCCACCGCGAAGAGCAGCTGGTCCGCCGCGGCCGCTATGTGGAATTCAACCTGCTTTACGACCGCGGCACGCTCTTCGGCCTCAAGACCGGCGGCAACATCGAGAGCATCCTCTCGTCCATGCCGCCCGAGGTGAAGTGGCCCTGAAGGGTTGAGTTAGCTGGAATTGCCAGCCTTCCGCCCCCTCCCGGCGTTGGGCCGTCCTTCCCTTGATCTCTACCGTCATGGCCGGGCGTCAGTCCCGGCCACCCATTTGACGCGTGAGGACGGGTGGCCATGCCCGGCATGGCCACAGTTCAGCGCTTCCACCGAAGTTGAAAGGCTCTGCCTTGGCCACGCGGGTCGCCAACCGGAACAGCCGCTGGCGCATGGCCTGCAGGCGTGGCCCAGCCACGATTGCGTTCATGGATCGGCGGGACCCGTCACCCTCGGGCTTGTCCCGGGGGCGCCCGCCGATGACGGTTGGGGGTGGGAAAGAACGGGCGTTCCGTCCAAATGCGATTGCCCTGCCCCCTGGCGGAGGGGAACCGCGAAGCGGCAGAGGGGCGAGCCGATTCAATCCAATATCAGCCGCTCTGGCGCGCCATGCCCTGGACCGCCGCCTCCTATCGCTCGATCGTGCCGGTCCGGCGGATCTTTTGCTGCAGCAGCAGGAGGCCGTAGACCAGGGCCTCGGCGGTCGGTGGGCAGCCGGGAACATAGATGTCCACCGGGATGATGCGGTCGCAGCCGCGCACGACGGAATAACTGAAATAGTAGTAGCCGCCGCCGTTGGCGCAGCTGCCCATGGAGATGACGTAGCGCGGCTCTGGCATCTGGTCGTAAACCTTGCGCAGCGCCGGCGCCATCTTGTTGGTCAGGGTTCCGGAGACGATCAAGAGGTCCGAATGTCGGGGCGTCCCGCGCGGCGCGGCGCCGAACCGCTCCATGTCATAGCGAGGCATGGCCGCCTGCATCATTTCGACCGCGCAGCAGGCCAGGCCGAATTCGTTCCACATCAAGGAGCCGGTGCGGGCCCAGGTCACCGCTTTTTGGACGGTCGTGGCGAAGAAGCCCCTGTCCGCCAGTTCATCTTTGGAGGCCCGTTCGAACAGGCGATCGAGATCCTGGGGCGCGCCGGCCGCGCCATTCGGCGGACTGACTGGCTTGTTCGGTCGGGGATCGAGGTGGATCGTCATCTCGCACTCTTCTGCGGTGAGGCTTCGGCTACGGATCGCGTCAGCTCTGGTAGGTGCCGACGATTTCGGTCTCGGAGATCACGTGCCGACGCGCCGTCTGCGCGATGAGCGCCGCGTCTGCATCGTCCGGCAGCTCGAGATGGGCCACATCCAGGGCGGCCAGCCGGAAGTGGTAGTGATGCACGCCGTCGCCGGGTGGCGGCTGCGGACCGTCGTAGCCGACATCGCCAAAATCGTTGACACCCTGCCGGGCCGCCCTGGTCTCGGTGCTGCCGGCGCCTTCGCGCAGCTCCGTCTGGTTCGGATCCAGGTCGTGAACCGCCCAATGGCGGAACAGGCCGGACGGCGCGTCGGGATCCTCGACGACCAGCATGAAACTCTTCGCCTCGGCGGGCGGATCGGTCCAGCGCAGCGGCGGCGAGCGGTTCTCGCCGCCGCGGGCGTAGGTGTCGGGGATGGCGCCGCCGTCCTGAAAGGCCGGGCTGTGCAATGAAAAGGCCATGACCGCACTCCTTGTGGAATCCACGCTGATGGGCGGCGCCGGGCCGCCAACACCGGGCTGCGGCGCCTCAACTGGAACGCACTGCGAGGGGGGCCGTTCTTCGCTGCCGCTAAATTGTGCTCTCCCGCCGCTTCGCCGAAGCCGAACCCGATTGCGGTGACAGTGCGTAATTCGGGTCGACGAAGCACAAGAGGCGCCGCCGGCGGCGCAGCCCTCGCAACGCCTCGTTGACAGGCACGAGGAAGCGGGCGGCGGCGCTCAGACCGCCGTGAAATAGTCAATTGATTCTCTGACATGCGTCATGTATTTCTGACATGTGAAATCGCATATTGACAGCCAGACGGAAGGCGACCGGCTCCTGGCGACCCTGGCCGCCCTGGCCAATCCGCACCGCATGCGGGTCGTCGCGGCGCTGGCCGGCGGCGGTCGCAACTATGTCAGCCAGCTGGCGCGCGAGATCGGCATCAGCCGGCCGCTGCTGCATCTGCATCTGCAGAAGCTGGCGGACGCCGGCCTGGTGACCAGCAAGCTGGAGCTGTCCCAGGACGGCAAGGCGCTCAACTATTTCGAAGTCAGCGAATTCGCCTTTCACCTCACGCCGGCGGCCGTCGCCGACGCGGCCAAGACACTCACCGCCAAACCCGAGACCTAGAGGCTCCCAATGACCGCGATCTTCTACCTGTTGACCCTGGTGCTGCCGTTGGCGACGATCCTGATCGTCTTCGCAATGCGCTACTACGCGCTCGTCCAGCAGGCGAGGGCGCGGCTGGCCAACGACGACGCCTATCGCCAGCTCGCGGAACGCGCCTCGGCGGCTCAGTCGCGGATCGCGACCAGCCTGGCCGCCGTCGAGACCAACCTGGCGGACGTGCGCACCCGCATGGCCGCCGTCGAGACCATCCTGAAGGCGGTGGAATAGTGGCCGCCGCATCGTGGCCCCGCGCCACGATCAACCCCTCAACTCTTCGGCAGGAGACGGATATGCACGACACAAAGCAACGGCTGTCTCTACTGTGGCTGTTCGCGTTATTGAACTATCTGTATGCGGACGTTGTCGGCCTGTGGGCCATGGCCGGCTCGCGAATTTCATTCAAGCCTTTCCCCGCATGGGCTCTGATGGGATCGGCGGTCTTGATGGAAATACCCATCGCCATGATTCTGCTGAGTCGACTGCTTCCATTTCGAGCGAACCGGTTGGCGAATATCATCGCGGGTTGCGTCTTGACCCTTGTAAACGGCTTCCTGACCTTCGTTCCGCCTCTGGCCGGATGGGGCAGGCCGCCCGCTTTTGCCGAGTACCTGTTCTTCGCAACGATCGAAACCGTGTGCACCTTGGTCATCATCTGGCAGGCGTGGACCTGGTCACGGGCTGACATCGTGAAAACAACAGCGTGACGAGGGCTCTCACGGCAAGACGGTCGTGGAATTCCGCGGAATTCCGGGGACACAATACGTGATTGGCGGTGGCCTGCCCGGCCGCGCGCCGGCGAGCGCACGGGCCGTCCGCCGGGGTCCACCGCCTTCATCGCCTCGCTGGAGCGGAGCCTCGGCCGCTCGCTCGCCCGGCGCAAGCCCGGTCCGAAGCCGAACGACGCGGCCCGATAGGTATTGTGTCCCCCGATTACACCGTCCGAACGAGAAACGCGTTCTCACACCGCCTCGGTGGAAAGGAGACCTAAACCTTGCGACGCGAGCGAAAAAGCGTGTCAAATCCCATGCTCAAACAAGCTGGGAGTTGGCTTGTGCCGGGGGCGCGATGCGACCGCTCACTATCGACGCGCTGATTGCTCTGCAGAGCTTCGTCGTGGCCTTCATCGCCTTGCACGACTGGGCGCCGCTCGGCGCGCTCAATGACGTGTCAGCCGTCCAGGCGGCGGATCCGCGCAGGAAGCTCATCGTCGTCACCGCGCTCAGCACAGCGCCTTTCGCGTTCGGGCTGGGGGCGACCATTGCCTATGCCGGCGCTCGTTTCCCGGGCTGGCTGACGTGGTACTTGTGGATCAGCTACGGGTTGGCGGTCTATGGCCTGTGGCGCGCTTGGTGGGGTCCCTATTTCCTGGGCGGCGCGGCGGCTCGGGCCATTCGCTATCAGGCGATGTTCGGACGCACCCACGCCTTCTTGCCGGAACGCAATGGAATCAGGCCGAACACACTCCACGTCACCCTGCATGTTGTGGTGATCGCCATTCTGGTTTTGTTGGGCTTTTTGTCGTTTTCAATGCCTCAAGTGACGCCGGCATAGGCGGCGCCGCTGGCATGATGTCCGAGGCGTGAATTCCGGGGACACAATACCTGATTGGCGGTGGCATGGCCGGCCGCGCGCCGGCGAGCGCACGGGGCCGTCCGCTGGGGTCCACCGCCTTCATCGCCGCCCTGGAGCAGAGCCTCGGCCGCACGCTCGCTCGCCGCAAGCCCGGCCCGAAGCCGAATGACGCGGCCAAATAAGTATTGGGTCCCCCGATTACTGTCCCCCGATTACGGGGGCCAAGGCAAGGCGCCACGACCATGCGCCGTTAGTCTGACCATGCCTTCGCGGTAGAAGGTTTTCGCCACCCCCACCGGTTAGGGCGCCGTCAATCGAGATAGGTGACGACGCCCGTCCCGAGGTCGTAAATCGCGGCGACGATCTTCAGCTTGCCCTTGGCGGCGAGGTCGGAAATCAGCGTACTGCTCGCGGCCAGCCGCGCCGCCGTTCGCCGCGCGCTTTCCCTGGCGGCGTTGTTGACGAAGTCGCCACCCTCATCGCGCACCTTGAGCGCCGCCGGCAGGATCGGCTCGATCATCGGGCCGATCGCGCCGGGATAGGTGGCATGCTTGGTGACGACGTCGCACGCCGCCTTCACCGCGCCGCAACTGGTGTGAGCCAGGACGACGATCAGCGGCGAGCCCAGCACCGCCGCGCCGTATTCGACGGTGCCGAGCGTTGCGGTGTCGACGAGGTTGCCGGCGTTGCGGGCGACGAAGAGCTCGCCGACTCCATGGCCGCCGAAGATGAGTTCCGGCGGCACGCGGCTATCGGCGCAGCTGATGATCGTCGCCCATGGCGCCTGGTGCGCCGCCACGGCCGTTCGCCGGTTGGCGAGGTCGCTCGAGCACAATTCAGGATGTTTGAGATAGCGTTCGTTGCCGGACTTCAGCGCCGCCAGCGCCTCGCTGGGGGAGAGCGCCGTCGCCGCGCCCTCGGCCGCCCGCGCCGATCCGAACGTCGCGGCCAGCGCGACCGACGTCAGACCCGCCACGCCGAGGTTGAACAGATCTCTCCGAGCCAGGCCTTCGCCCCCGCCTTCGCCTTCGGTTTCGCAGTTCCCGCACATTTCGACTCTCCCCTGTTCTGCCGGCGATTGTGAGCCAAGCGCGACGCCCATCGATGCATTCACTGGGTGGACATTCGCGACCGTGCCGGGGCGATGGGCCGACCAGCTTAAGCTTTGGCATAGGCTCTTTCCGGTCAGCCGGAAAGTCCGCCGACAATGTCTGCATCCCCACCCATCTCAGGCGTTCGGCATTCCCGGGACACAATACCTGATTGGCGGCGGCCTGCCCGGCCGCGCGCCGGCGAGCGCACCGGCCGTCCGCTGGGGTCCGCCGCCTTCATCCCCTCGCTGGAGCAGAGCCTCGGCCGCACGCTCGCTCGCCGTAAGCCCGGCCCGAAGCCGAATAACGCGGCCAAATAGGTATTGTGTCCCCCGATTACGGACGTTGGCAAGGTCTGCCTCCCGTTGAGAGGCAAGCCCTTTCCTGCCAAGCTGGCCAGCGGAGGCATGATGGCCGATTCACTAGTCACCTCACGAGCAGCAAACGCGCTGAGTAGGACGGTCGATATTCGACCAGCCGTAAATAGGGCCATGCGTTGGGGGACACTTTGGACGTGGGATTGGTCTATCAGATCGTTGCGGAAATTGAACGGTGGCGGCCTCTGGGTCGGCGGGACGCTGCTGGTCTTTGAGGATAGAGTTCAGTTTAAACCCAACGCCGCAAACCGACTCCTTCAGACCGGGATGATGGGTTTCGATCTGGGATGGTCCGAGGTGAGTGAAATCGGTTGGAGACCTGGCTTCCTAACCAGCATCATCGAGGTACGGCACGGCGACCAAACTGAAGCGATCCGCTGTTTTGGCTCGAACAAGCTCACCGACCAGATGAGGTCCCTTCGCGCAGCGAATGTCCGCTCGCCACCCTTCTCGGGTCGTTCGAAACATCCGCTCGTCTAGCGGCCCATGCCCTGGGCCACGGCCTTCAGGCGCTCGATGATCGACAGCTTGTCGGTGGGAAAGTCGTTGTCGACCCACCAGGCCTCGACCTCGGCCAGCACGCGCCCCACCATGGGGCCCTCCGGGACGCCGGCGGCCATCACCTCCGCCCCGGTGAGCGGCAAGGCGGGCCTGGGCCATGTCTCGGCGATGGGGGCGAGGGCCCGCCATTGCATCCCGTTGCCGCCCCGCGCCGCCCAGGCGAGCTTCACCTTGTCGACGAAGGCGGCCGACCCCAGGCGCCAGACCTGCTGACGCACGGCCTTGGGGCTCATCCAGGAGACGATGGCCGGATCGTCCCTGGCCGCCTCGACCAGCCGGTCCCGGTCGGCGTTCGACAGCTTGAGACGCTGGGCGGCGCCGCCGGCCTTCGCCGGATCGGCCGGCAGGAGGGCCGCGAGGCGCAGAATTCCGTCGGGCTCGGCCGCGAGTTCGCCATCGATCCCGACGAGCGCCTCGAGACGTCCAAGGTTCGCCGCCTCGGGCAGGACTTCGGCCAGGACTCCCGCCTCCGCCATGGCCCGCAGGGCGGGCCGCGGATCCTCCGCCGCCAGCAGGGTGAGGAGTTCCTTGGCGACGCGTTCGGCCGACAGGCCACCGATCAGGCCCCTGAGGTCGGCGCAGGCGGCGAGCGCCGCCGCATCCGGCGCGCCCTTGCCGTACCAGGCGAGGAAGCGAAAGAAGCGCAGGATTCGCAGGGCGTCCTCGCGGATGCGGATGGCCGGATCGCCGACGAAGACGATCGCCCCGGCGCGGGCGTCGGCCACGCCATGGCCGGTGGGATCGAAGATCCGCCCCTCGCGATCGGCGTAGAGGGCGTTGAGGCGAAAATCCCGGCGGGCGGCGTCCTCGGCCCAATCCTCGGTGAAGGCGACGACGGCGCGGCGCCCGTCCGTCTCGACATCGCGGCGCAGGGTGGCGATCTCGATCGTGCGGCCATGGCTGAGGGCGGTGATCACGCCGTGGGATTCGCCGATGGCGAGGGCCGTGATCCCGGCGGCGGCCAGGGCGTCCTTCACCCTGGGCGGGGTGAGCGGCGTGGCCACGTCGATGTCGACCACCGGGCGGCCGAGGAGCGCGTTGCGCACGCAGCCGCCGACGAATCGCGCGCCATCGGCGCCTGCCGCCCCTTCAAGCGCGTCCAGCACCGCGACCGTGGCCGGGTGAGTCATCCACGGCTGTTTCGCGAGCGCGTCAGGCAACGGCCGCCCCATAGAGCCGGTCGTAGAGGGCGCGCAGCATGCCCGCCGTCGCGCCCCAGATCATCCGGTCTTCCCAGGTTGCGGCGTAGAACCGGCGGACGACGCCGTCGGCGGTGGTCATCTCGCGCTGCTCATAGCTGGCCGGGTCCATCAGGAATCCGAACGGCGTCTCGAACACCTCGGCGACCTCGTCGGGATTGGGCTCGGGTTCATAGCCTTCGCCGACAAAGCCGACCACCGGGGTGACATGAAAGCCGGTGCCGGTGCGGTAGGGCGTGGAAAGGCCGACGACGTCCACGAGGCCTGGATGCAGGCCGATCTCCTCGTGGGCCTCACGCAGAGCGGCGGCCCAGGCGGTCTCATCCGCCTCGCACACCCCGCCCGGCAGGGCGATCTGGCCGGTGTGACGGCGCAGGCCCTCGGCGCGGCGGGTGAGGATGACGCTGAGGCCGTCCGCGCGGTCGACGAGGCCCACCAGCACCGCGGCCGGTGTCAGGACGCCGGCTTCGGCCGGGGCTTTGCCCGGGGAAAGATCGAAGTCCGAGCGGCTCGCCGGCAGCGGCGTCGGCTCCAGGGGATCGAGGTGGCGGGCGATCCAGTCGCGAAGGCCCGGCCCCGCGCGTGGCGGGCTCAAGCAGGCCCCGCCGGCGGTCCCACCGCGAACCATTCACCCTGCGAGGCCACGCACATCATCGGACCGGCGTCGGTCCGGCGCTGCAGGGCCATCTCGGCCAGCTCATAGAAGACGGGCCTGAGGATCAGGGCCTCCAGGCCGCGGCGGACATGGACGTAGGGCCGCGGTTCGCCCGTTTCGGCATCCATCTCCACGCGGATGGGATTGTCCGGCCCGGCCGTGACTTCGTCGCCGACATTGGTGGTGAAGACCAGGGAATCGCCCTCGCGGTCGACCCGGATGGCGACGAACGGCGCGTCCTCGACGGTGATGGAGAGCTTCTCCACCGGCGTCACCAGCACATAGCCGTCCGGATCCTTGCGCAGGACGGTGGAGAAGAGGCGCACCAGGGCCTCGCGGCCGATCGGCGTCCCCTCATGGAACCACTGGCCGTTCTTCTTGATGACGATGTCGATCGAGCCGCAATGCTCGGGGCGCCACAGGTGGACCGGCGGCAGCCCTCTCCCCGGCGCCTGCCTGGCGGCGGCGATCACTCCTTCCAGCGCCCCTGGACCTTTCGACATGAGCGGAAAGCTAGAGCGCGCTCCGAAAAAGTGGAAACGGCTTTTTTCGTTTAAGTGCGCGCATAGACTCTTGAATCGACGAGCACGATCCGACGATCAGGCGAGTCCGCGGCCAACGCCCACTGCGCTGCCGTGGTCAGCACTGCCATGACGATTTTGTTTGAGGCGGCATCTGCGAATCCCACCCAATTTTTCCACCGTCATCCCCGGGCGTTAAGTCCCGGGGATCCATTGAGCGCGAGAGAACGGGTGGCCATGCCAGAGCATGGCCAGGCTCCGGCGCGCGGCTGAAGCGCACTGCATTGGCCGTGCTCAGCACGGCCACCCACACGGCAGCGCCAAATGGGTGGCCGGGACAAGCCCGGCCATGACGATCTTGTGGGGGCAAACTTGGACGATTGCCCCCCAGCCGTGCGAAGGGCGGCCGCATTCAGCGGCGGGCGAAGCTTTCGCTGGAGACCGGCGCCCAGGCGTCGCCCTTGCCTTCGGCCTGGACCTCGACGTGCATGTAGTCGGGACCGTCACCCCCGGGCTTGTCTCGGGGGCCGGCCATGACGATTTTGTTTGAGGCGGCATCTGCGAATCCCACCCAATTTTTCCACCGTCATCCCCGGGCGTTAAGTCCCGGGGATCCATTGAGCGCGAGAGAACGGGTGGCCATGCCAGAGCATGGCCAG